>DAIMGJ010000006.1:0-120537 GCA_036723975.1 Lachnospiraceae bacterium | reverse complement strand
AATACCGACCTCCAAATGTTAGATTTTTGGTCTAACTTTTGGGGGTCGGTACAAAGACTAGTCCTTATTTTTATTATAATTTACAGCATTTGCGGCGGTGCGTTTATGTTCATCTTCGATGGCTGCATAATAATCAATGGTTGTATTGATATTTTCATGACCTAAAACATCCGCAACCAATCGTATATCGCCGGTTTCGCGATAAAGTGCGGTTCCGTAGGTGGATCGAAGTTTGTGAGGCGTGATTTTCTTCGTAGGCACGGCCATTTTCGCGTATTTTTTAACGAGATTTTCAATTGCATCGATACTGATGCGTTTTCCCTGACGGGAATAGAAGAGTGCTTTATCGTGTCCATCCAAGGGTGTAATAAGTGCACGCTCAAACTTGATGTAATCTTCCAATGCGTCATGAACGGCATCCCCAAAGTATAATACATCCTGTCCACCACCTTTTCGAACAATGGTAAGTGAGTTGGCTCGTAAATCAACATCGTTTAAATCCAAGCCGTTGCACTCAGATACACGAATTCCGGTGTTTAACATCAAGGTAAGGATTGCCAGGTCGCGTTTTTGGGTTTTTAGGCATAATTTTTTCTGACGTTCTGACATTTGTTCGTTGCCGGATTGTATACAATCCAAAACCGCCTGAACTTCATAAGAATTCATACGTATGATGTTTTTATCCTTTTTTAAACGCGGTAAAGGCACCAGAATCATAGGATTCTCTTTTATATTTTTTCGTGCATAATGATACTGATAAAGTCCACGCAAAGGCGACATTTTACGTGCAATGGCTTTTTTTCCGTTTTCATGGAAATTATCGTTATCGACATTTAACTCCAAGTAACGTTGGTATTCGATAATATCTTCGGATGAAAGCTGATCTAAGACGCTTAAAGGAATCTTTTTAAGCTCAATGTCTTTATATATGGGGTTTTTATCCTGTATAAACTTAAAAAACGTAATCAAGTCATAACTATATGAAATCAATGTGGAAGTCTGTGTGGTAACTTCTTTGGAATAAATATAGTCAACGGACCAGGAAGGCATCTGATTAAGAAGTTCTCGCAAACGAAGTTTTTGATTTCTTGTTTTATCTTTGTAGAATTCGGAATCTTTTCCCATAGTAAACCTCATACAGTAGTGATAAACGTTAAATAATGAAAATATAGCATATTAACAAAAATCAATATATTGATTCAATACATGTGGATTATACCATATATCCACTTCTTTGTCCACTATTTATCGGAAAAACAGATATTTAACCGATAAATAGATTACAGATAATACTGCCACTCCGGCGAGATTTTGCAGCGGATTTGTATGGAAATAAAGGATTGGAAAATAACAAAAAGAAAAAGGAACCGCGAGCTGCAGTTCCTTTTGGCCTAAAAGATAGGTCGAAATTACTAATCACTACGAAATGATTAGCCTAGGGTCATAACCCCCGTCTTGGTGTGTGTGCCTGCATTTTGTTTTAATTCATCACAGGCGGATTTGAATATGTTTCCGAATTCCAAAGAATGATTCTTCCGAGCCACCTTCATAACAGAAGATGTGCTGTGAGAAAAGTCTTGTGAATCCGAAAGATGAAAAACAGCTGAAACTCTCAAATAATCTTCCATTTCGTCACCTCCATGGGTCATATGTGAAAATTTCCTCGGTACATCCTTTGTACCTTAATTGAATGATATCACGATTATTCGAATAAATCAATAGTAAAATACTAGATATAGTGGTTATTTAAAAAGATGACCGCTAAATATAATGATTTTGGCTTAAATACGTTATTCTTTATTTAGTATAAATTTTTCGATTACTTCCGCTACTCCACTCTGATTATTTGTTTTCGTAGTAATATAGTCGGCATACTTCTTTGCTTCCGGATGGGCGTTCGCCATAGCGCATCCTATGCCTGCCATTTGAATCATGGATATGTCATTTCTTTCGTCTCCGACACATACTATGTCGTCCATGGAAAGGCCTATATACTCAGCTAATCGTTTTACTGCATTTCCTTTGGATGCGTTTATATCACAGAACTCCAAAAATTTTGTATCTGAGAAAAAACAACTGATTCTTTTGGCGTTTTGGGACTGCAAAAATTCTTTTTGATAACGTTCCAATGCGATGCTGGACGAAAAGTCGATTGAAATTACCTTTGGATAAATTTTATCTTCGAGCTCATCCCAATCTTTTATAAATCGAATCGGCTCAACCGCTATTTTATTATAAAGTCGTAAATCTGAACAATCTCTGTTTGTGATAATTCCATCGGTATCATATGTTTGAGCATACAAACCCTTGCTGTTTAAGTCCTTTAATAATTGTTTTGTATCAGAAACGCCAAGTCCGGATTCGTAAATCAGTGACTGATCTTTTAACTGAAAAATGGCATTTCCCTGAAAATTTATCAAAAAACAGTGTTCTCTATATAAGCCGATTTCCCTGGCAATTTGAAACGCGCTGGTAAAACTTCGGCCTGTAACAATAGAAACGTAACAACCGGTTTCTAAAGCGCTTGAAATAGCCTTTATATTCTCTTCCGGTATGGTTTTGTCATCTCTCAGTAATGTTCCGTCCAAATCGAAACAAACTAATTTCTTCATTTATTCTTCCTCTATGGCAAGTTTTGGAATAAATGCACGTCCAATATATTTATCTGTTTCTTCAGGAATGCTTTTTTTCACTTCTTTGATAAATGTATCCTGAGCGCCGATAATTTCCTTGCCTCTCTTGTCGAGTTTTTGATACTCGCCGTTTGTATTTAAATAATATGCTTTTTTGTTATCCTGTAATTGAATATCAAGTATATGCTTTGCCTTTGCTTTCGCAGACTCCTCTTCCACCGGGAAAATGATTTCCACTCTTCGATCCAGATTACGCGGCATCCAATCAGCAGAGCCCATATAGATTTCTTCGTGACCGTCGTTATAAAAATAAAAGATACGACTGTGCTCTAAGAAATTACCGACAATGGAACATACTGTTATATTTTCACTTACCCCGGGAATATTTACTTTTAAGCAGCAAATACCACGGATAATCAAATTGATTTTTACTCCGTAAGAAGATGCTTCGTAGAGTTTTGCGATAATCTTTTGATCGCAAAGAGAGTTCATTTTAGCTACAATACGGGCCTGTCTGCCTGCTTTTGCATGGGCGATTTCACGATCGATTAATTCGTAGAACTTGTTGCGAAGCCAAATTGGTGCCACAACAAGCTTGTTCCACTGTGCAGGTTCCGAATAACCGGATAACATATTAAAGACGGCGGTTGCGTCTTCACCAAAGGGTTCGGCACAGGTAAAAAGTCCGCAATCAGTGTAGATTTTAGCGGTGGAATCATTGTAGTTTCCTGTGCCCAGGTGTACATAACGCTTGATTCCGTCTTCCTCTTTTCGTACAACAAGGGCGATTTTACAATGGGTTTTTAAACCTACGAGACCGTATATTACGTGACATCCGGCTTGCTCAAGACGTCTTGCCCAGTTAATATTGTTTTCCTCATCAAACCTTGCTTTTAATTCAACAAGTACCGTTACCTGCTTTCCCATTTCCGCAGCTTTTGCCAGGGCTGCAATGATCGGCGAATTACCGCTGACGCGATATAAGGTCTGCTTTATGGCCAGTACATCTTTATCCACGGATGCCTGTTTGATAAAATCCACCACCGGCTGAAAGCTTTCGTAAGGATGATGAAGAAAAATATCTTTCTTTTTTATGGCATCAAAAATGTTCTTTTCTTCCAAAAGCTGTGCGTGTGCAACCGGAATAAAAGGCTTAATTCTTAAATGATCATAGCCTTCGATGCCGTAAAGCTTCATCAAAAAAGTAAAATCGATAGGTCCGTTAATCTTGTAAACGGCGTCTTTTGAGACAGACAGGTTTTCCTTCAAAAACTCAAGCACCCGTTTATCCATCTTATCTTCTACTTCCAAACGAATTACTTCGCCCCACTGACGCATTTTTAAGGACTTTTGAATCTCTTTTAACAAGTCGGCCGCATCATCTTCATCAATGGTTAAATCAGCATTACGCATGATTCTGTAAGGATATGCGCAGATAACATTGTAATTTAAAAATAGTTTTGCCAGGTTCTTTTCAATTACCTGTTCTAACAAAATAAAGCAATCCTCTGATGTTTCGCTTGGAATTGAAACAAGACGAGGCAATCCTGCAGGTACCTGAACTGTTATAAATTCATAATCTTCCGACTCGATATGCTCTCCTAAGAGTTTTGAATCCTGTTTTGGTGTAACAAGACCTGCAATATTCAAGGATTTATTGGCTATTAACGGGAAGGGACGAGATGCATCTACTGCCAAAGGCGTAAGCACCGGATATACTTCCTCCATAAAATAACGATCCACATAGTCGGATTGTTCCGGAGTAAGTTTTTCGAATCTTTCAATGATTTCTATTCCGTTTTGTTTTAGTAAAGGAAGAAGGGAACGATTATAGGTTGTGCACTGCCCTTCCATAAACTCTTTTGTTACGACAGAAATTGCATTTAACTGTTCGCTCGGTCGCATTCCGGCCAAATCTTTTTTGGTATAATTCGCATGCACCATGTCTTTTAAAGAAGCAACACGAACCATGAAAAACTCATCCAGATTTGATGCGGTTATGGCTAAGAATTTGATTCGTTCCAAGATTGGAAGTGACTTATCTTTTGCTTCGTTTAAGATGCGCTGATTGAAATCCAACCAGCTGAGTTCTCGATTTACGTAGTATTCTTCTTTATCGAAATTCATATATGTCCCCCAATTATCATTTATTTTCTTCGTTCGTGTATCTTCGGACGAATGGCAAAGACTTCTTCAAAGAAATTTGCCTTTGTATCAAACAGCCCTTTTTCCAATGCAATGGAATCCTTAGCTTCTAAGGAAATCATTAAAGAATCTTCTTTTAATGTGATTCGAATGCTTGATAGTTTTTGCTTATGGCTTCGATCAAGGGCATTTGAAACCCGAAGAATTGCCAAAAACTTCAAGTATTTCATATAATCTTGCGGGGTAAATTCACCCGCTACATCTTCATAGGCCAATTCTTTCCCGCGATTTGTAGAAACAACAGAGGCAATCAGCAAACGTTCTTTATGCGTTAAGCCTAAAATCTCCGAAGACATAATTATGGTATATGAGCATTCGTTTGCAGCTGAAATACTGATATATTTACCACAATCATGCAAAATACAAATCACGCGCATGAGTAATCGGTCTCGAGGGCTTAGTTTGTGCTCTTTTTTAACAGCGTCAAAGATTTCCATGGAAATTGATTCCAAAGCTTTTAAATGGGGCAAATAACTGTCATAACGTTTAGCGATTGCCCAGGATGCGGATAAAATATCCTCGTCAAAATCGTGAACAGCCTTTAATACTTTTGTTTCATAAGCGTATTTATATGCAATTCCTTCGGATACAGATACCCCCGGTATCATGATTTGCTCGGTTTTAATTATATCAATCAGGTTTTGATACAATAAAATAAAGGGCATCAGCATTTCGTTTTCCGCTTCAAATTCAAATGTTTCTGAAATTACGGAATAAATCTGTTTCTTCTTAAGTTTATTGAGAACGGTTGCGTATTCATCTTTGGAAATAACGTGATCCTTTGATTTTGACGGAAGTTTGTTTGCTACATTGTGAATCTGGTCGTTTATGAGTACCAAATACTTTAATTTCATATCTTTTAGATAGATATTTGAAAATGTAGAAAACTCTTTTTTTATGATTTCGGAAATCAAAGAATTCGCATCTTTTTTGTCCTTTAAACGCTCTAAATGATCACGAATGGTAATTGCTCCAAGCAAAATATGTTCTGTGGTAACGATGGTCCCATTTTCAAACAAGGTGATCTGAATACTTGAACCACCAATATCAACGACCAACGCAGATTCGGATATGATGTTTTCAAAATCCGGTGTGGATGCCAGCGCCAAATAGGACAAAAATCTCTGCTCAGAATTGGAAAGTAACATAATTTTCAGATTCACATGCAAATAGATTTGATCTAAAATAACGCGAATATTCTTTGCTCCCCCAAAGACATAACCACCATAGACCTCATATTGATTGCATTTGTAGGTCTTAATAGTCTGCTTCATATCTTTTAAGATGCCAAGAAGTTTATTTAGTGTCTCGGTGGAAATGCTTCCGGTGGCAGAAATGTCCTTTGAAATGTCACACCAGGTGCGCAGGCAGTCAATCTCCTTTACCTGCTTGGTTTTTGAAACTTCAAAAACTTTTAAAATGATTTCATAAGATCCAATGTAAATTGATGCAAATAGTTTCATCTTTTAAGTTTCCTTTCCCAAAAGATAATCAATTAACTGTTTTGCTGCCCTGCCGGTGTATCCGCCATGGGTAAGTTCCCATTTATTTGCTTCTGCAAAAAGTTCACTCTCCTCCATATCCAGATGATAGCGATCCTTTAAATGAGAAACGATGTTCAAATACTCATTTTTGTTTGGTGCTCCGTAATAAATTGTGATACCAAAACGATGATACAAAGACAGTTTTTCCTGAACCGTATCATTTTTATGCATATCATCACGGTCTAACTTGTCTGCATAGGACTCTCGGATAAAATGTCTTCGATTGGATGTTGCGTAAATCAGTATATTTTCAGGCTTCTTTTCGATGCCGCCTTCAATGATTGCTTTTAAGTATTTGTAATCTGTTTCAAACTCCTCAAAAGATAAATCATCCATATAGATGATAAATTTATAATTTCGATTTTTTATTTGAGAAATGACGTAGTTTAATTCTTTAAACTGGTGTTTATAGATTTCGATAATCCTTAAACCGCGATCATAAAACTCGTTGATACAAGCCTTAATGCTGGAGGATTTTCCGGTTCCGGCATCGCCGTATAATAACACATTATTCGCCGGCTTCCCGTCAAGAAAAGCTTTTGTGTTTTCAATCAAACGAGATTTTTGTTCCTCATATCCAACCAAGTCGGAGAATAAAACATGAGAAATTTTGGAAATCGGAACAATCTCACCGGATTCGTTTATGCGAAAAGCTTTATGAAGTCCGAAAGAGCCGACGCCGTATTTTTTATAAAATAAGGCAACTTCTTTTTGAAATTCATCTTCATTTTTAACGGATTCCAATGCAACACATAAGTCAAGTATGCAATCACGGATACGATGATTAAATACTCTTCCGTCACTGTTTTTATCTTCAAATCCCGTAATATAAGAAAAATCCATTTGATATATTTTTTCAAATACGGAAAAATCAAAGGCAAAGAGTTCCTGAAAGATTTTGAAATCTTCTTTTGCGATTTCGGATACACTTCCGCCTTCATCACCTTTGATTTCACAACCCAAGCTGTATGCATTTTCTTTTGAAACCAAAAGATACGTCAAATAACAATGCCAAAGATTGCCATAAAAGCCATGGGCGGACGAAATCTCAATCAACCCGTTTAAACAGGCAAAAAACTCGTCGCGTTGTTGTGCCAATTCCATTTTCTCGGATATATCCGAATTGTCTTCGGAATTGATTGCTATTTCGATTAAACGAGATAATCTGTAAGCCAATCCGTCTTTTGGAAAGCGATAAAGCATTAAAGCATCCGTTTTCATATTCGTTTCTCCCTAATAATTCCCAAGTATTTTCAATGATGAGGTTTCTTCTTTTAAACCAATCATGGCATTTAATACCGCGTCGTCTTTCAAGTTTCCGGTAAAGTCAATGAAGAATCTGTACTCCCACCGTTTATCTTTGATGGGCCTGGATTCGATTTTTGTCATATTCAATCCGTTAAAAATAAAATGCGACAAAATGTGATACAAACTACCCTCTTCATGGGGAATCTCAAAAGAAATGGAAATCTTGTTTGCGGATTCCAAATAGTTTTTCTTATTGGATACAATAATAAATCGGGTAACGTTATTTTTTTCGTCTTGAATGTTTTCATCGATGACATTTAAATCATAAATGGATGCATTGATTTTCCCGGCAATTGCAGCAACGGAAATATCCTGTTCTTCTTTAACTTTTTTTGCCGCCATAGCCGTGTTTTGCAAAGCCTCGGCCATAATGTAATTATATTTGGTGAGGTATTTATCACACTGTAGAATTGCCTGCGGATGTGAATATACCTTTTTGATGTCCTTGAATGTTGCACCTTTTACACCCAAAAGACAATGATTGATGGGAATTTCCTGTTCACCGATAATTGCCACATCATATTCCGTCAGTAAATCATAATTCTGATATACAGCTCCTGCGGTAGAATTCTCAATTGGAAGTACAGCTAAATCCGCAGTTCCTTTTTTTAAAGCTTCCATTGCTTCCCTCCAGGAATCCACATGAAAGTATTCTTTCATCTGTTTCCCGAAAAACAGAAGCATGGCTTCCTGGGAATAGGCGCCTTCAACACCTTGAAACACTACATTACAGTCGGAAAAATCAAAAGATTTTACGGATGAAAAGCCAAAATCGAATGTACGATTGTATTTGTTCATCAAATGATACTGTTTTTTACGGCTTGTGGACATAATTAGTTTGAAAAGCTCTTTGATGCCCTGCCTTTCAAAATCATCCATGGCAAAAGAGGTCAGAGTAGCAATTTTTTCAGCCTCCCTTTCCTTGTCCAACACCGGCTTTTGATTGGCAATCTTATACTCCGCCACTTTCGTGGTAAGCTCCATTCGATGCTTGTATAATGCAATCATCTGTTCATCAATTTCGTCAATTTCTTTTCTAATCTCAAGTAAATCTTTCATCTTTTTTTAATCCAATACATCAAAAATCGATAACTGTGCAGACTGCGGAAGACCGTGAATTATACCAAATTCTTTCATCTTATCAATGGCAGTCTGCGGAATTTTTCCTCGTGCTTTAATCTCATCAATGGATGTAAACTTCTTATCTTTTGCTGCAATCTGTAATGTTTCGGCAGCTGAATCACCCAAACCTTCCAAGGTGTTGAAAGGAGGAAGAAGCTTTCCGTCTACTATTTTAAAATATCTTGCATCCGATTCATAGAGATTCATAGGTAAAAACTCAAACCCGCGACAGTACATTTCATGAACCAATCGAAGGTCGCGATAGAGATCTTTCTCTGTAGCGGAGAGCTTTGCACCGGAATCTTCTTTATCGTTAATTTCCTTTAAGGCCGCTTCACAGGTTGCTTTTCCCTGGCACATTTTTCCGTAATCGAATGCAGTGGCACGAATGCTGAAAAAGGCTGCATAGTACGCCAAAGGATAATTAATCTTGCAATAAGCCACACGCCATGCCATCATAACGTATGCTGCAGCATGTGCTTTCGGGAACATGTATTTGATTTTCTCACAGGACCAAATATACCAATCCGGAACACCATGTTCTTCCATGTCTTTTTTCCATTCCGGCCATTTATCCGCTTTTCCTTTTGCAACCATTCCCTTTCGGACAGCTTCCATGATTTTGAAGGACTCTTCAGAATCCAATCCCATGTGAATCAAGTAGGTCATAATATCATCACGTGTACAAATTGCAGTGGAAATCGTTGCTTTTCCTTCTTCAATCAAAGTCTGGGCATTTCCCAACCATACGTCAGTTCCGTGAGCCAAACCTGCAATACGGATTAAATCCGTAAACTCCTTTGGCTTTGCATCCTCCAACATGCCCATAGCAAAATCCGTACCAAACTCAGGGATTCCAAGCGTTCCTTTATTACATTTCCAAAGTTCGGCACCGTCCTGTAAACGAAGAGCACTCGTGTTCTGGAAGAGACTCATAACTTCTTTATCGTCCAACGGAATCTTTGTTGCATCTATTCCGATCAAATCTTCCAAACGACGAATCATGGTAGGATCGTCGTGCCCGAGAATATCAAGTTTCAAAAGGTTCTCATCAATGGAGTGATAATCAAAGTGTGTGGTTATAATATCTGTTTCCGTATCGTTTGCGGGATGTTGAATCGGGGTAAAGGAATAAATGTCCTCTCCTACCGGCAAAACGATAATACCGCCGGGGTGCTGACCTGTGGTTCTACGAACTCCGACGCAACCGGCTATAATTCGCTCCAATTCCGCACGGCGTTTGTGAATGCCTCGTTCTTCAAAATAGTTTCGACCGAGTCCATAAGCGGTTTTATCAGCCAGTGTACCAACGGTTCCGGCTTTAAAGGTCTGACCTTCGCCAAAAATAACCTCCGTATACTTATGGGCTTTGTTCTGATATTCACCGGAGAAGTTCAAATCGATATCCGGCTCTTTGTTTCCCTTAAATCCAAGGAAGGTTTCAAAGGGGATATCAAAGCCTTCTTTGTTAAGCTTTTCTCCGCAGTTTGGACAAACTGCGTCCGGCATATCCACTCCGGCACGACCGGAATATTGTTTTACTTCTTCCGAATCGAAGTCTACATAATGGCATTTGGGACAAATATAGTGAGGGCTTAAGGGATTTACCTCTGTAATACCGGCCATGGTAGCTGCAAAAGAGGAACCTACAGATCCACGGCTACCAACCAAATAACCGTCCTCATTGGACTTCCAAACCAGCTTCTGAGCAATGATGTACATTACGGCATAGCCGTTACTGATAATGGAGTTTAATTCTCTCTCCAAGCGTTCTTCCACAATCGTCGGAAGGGTCTCTCCGTAGATTTCATGGGCTTTACGATAACAGATTTCACGAAGCTCCGTATCGGAATTCTCAATAACTGGCGGAGCTTTATCCGGACGTGTGGGTTTAATGTAGTCGCACATGTCTGCAATGAGATTTGGATTTTTGATAACTACTTCTTCTGCTTTTTCCTGTCCCAAATAAGAAAACTCGGAAAGCATTTCCTCTGTAGTATGCAAATAAAGGGGGGCTTGTTGATCCGCATCCTTAAATCCTTTTCCGGCCATAATAATGGCACGATAAATGGAATCCTCCGGATTTAAAAAGTGCACGTCACAGGTGGCAACTACAGGTTTATGCAATTCCTCACCCAATGCAACAATCTTTCGATTGATTTCGTTTAAATCTTCTTCAGATTCAATGCCGTATTTATCCTCACGGAGCATAAATGCGTTATTTCCGTTTGGCTGAATTTCAAAATAATCATAAAAATTGGCAATTCGAACAATCTCTTCTCTTGATTTACCAAGCAAAATTGCCTGATACAATTCTCCCTGCTCACAAGCTGAACCAATTAAAAGACCTTCACGGTTTTCTTCAATTAAACTCTTTGCCATCTTTGGGGAACCGTTAAAGTACTCCAAATGTGATAAAGATACGAGTTTATAGAGATTGATTCGACCGATATCGTTTTTCGCAATTAAAATCACATGATTCGGGTGAGATTTTGCAATACGTTCTTTTGTCATCTTACCGGATTCATTTAATTCATCCAGATTAAATATATGATTGTCACGTAGTTTTTTGATATATTTTTCGAAAATTAAAGCGGTACATTCCGCATCATTTACAGCTCTGTGGTGCCCTTCAAATGGTATCTTTAAATGCTTTGCCACAAGATTAAGCTTGTAACGTTTTAATTCCGGAAGCATATATTGCGAAAGAAATACCGTATCCAAATAGGTAAAATCCCAATCAATGGATAATTTTCGGCACCAAGACTTTATCACTCCGGTATCAAAATCCGCATTATGTGCAACCAATACGGAGTCTTTGCAAAACTCACGGAATTTTGGAAGGATTTCCTCGATGGGAGCTGCATTTCTAACCATTTCATCCGTAATATTGGTCAACTGAATGATCTTAAACGGCAAAGGTTCAAAAGGATTTACAAATTCGGAAAATCGATCTGTAATGGCTCCGTTTTCAAATTTAACCGCACCGATTTCAATAATTTTACATTTGCTGGAATTTAAACCGGTGGTTTCCAAGTCAAAAACAACATAGGAATCTGTCAGCGACTGTCCTTTGGAATCTGTAACGATGTCTTTGGAATCATCTACCAAATATCCCTCGCATCCATATAAGAGTTTAAAATCCGGATGTTTTGACAATGCTTTGGAATGAGCAGCCATTGTAAAGGACTGAACAACACCGTGATCCGTAATGGCAAGGGCTTTATGTCCAAAATGTACAGCCTGATCGATAATGTCACAGACATCTGATACACCGTCTGAGTCACTCATTTTGGTATGGCAATGGAGTTCCACACGCTTTTCACCATGAAGATCTTCTCTTTTGATACGAAAATCCGGAATGGATTCTATCGTTTTAATACGGGTTAATCCGATATCTTTTGAAAAATTATCGTAGCAAACGTTTCCATAAACTTTGATAAATTGGCCCGGGCTCAAAAGTCCCAAAAGTTCATTTTTTTGAACCTGGGGAATAAAAATCTTGCCTTCCAATGTATCGGTATAATCCGAAAACGTAAACATTACAATGGCTTTTTCGTTTTTTACATCACGAGAGTCTACCGATAAAATCTCGCCCTTTAATACCACATCTCCAATCCCATCAAATACATCACTCATGGGGGTGACATCATCTGTAATAGATTTGAATCCGTATAAAAGATTTGGAACATTTTCCTTACGAAACGGGCGAATCTTTGGACCTGCCATTTCTTCCGTTATGTCTTTTGCCAAAGCCTGTTTCTTTTTGGCTGCATCTTCTTTTGTATCCGGAATTTCTTCTACCTGTACTTCATTTGCGGATGCTGCACCAACGTTTTTGATGATATGTTCAATCATACGATCGATTTTTTCATCCTGTTGCTTTTTGTATTTTGAGGAATGGGCCTGTTTGTAGTCCAAATCTATGGTTACATTTTGATTACATCTGTCATGGAAAATTACAGAAAAAATATGTTCAATTTCTTCTGCTCTGGCATGTGCGACTGCAGTATCTTCCAATGAAATATGAATCTTATTGTTTTCAAAACGATAGTCAGCTTTTTTTACAATGCTGTGATTGATACTGGAAATCTTATTGATTTCTTCAAAAATACTGTCCTTATATATATCAAATAAGCTCTCCGGTGTATAAACATCGGAAAGCTGAAAAGACTCGATAATATGAACCTCCATATTCGGAGCGTTAAAGTATTCACGTTTGATGGCTTCTTCCAATTGCCAAATGGTTTTCTTGGGAACAACGGAAGAAAAACTAATATATATGCGCATTTTATCCTGTGTTTTGTTGGTGGAAATGCGCAAAATCTTTGCAGATTTTAGAATCGGTGACAAAGATGTATTTTCAATTTTTGAAAAAACTTCCAAAAATTCTTTTTCCATTAATGCTTCTCCCAGTGTAATAATTCTTCTTTTAAGGCATTTAACAATTCATCTTCGGGAAGTTTTCTTATTACTTCTCCATGCTTGATTAACAGCCCTTCGCCGATACCGCCCGCAATACCGATATCTGCTTCTTTTGCCTCGCCGGGACCGTTTACCACGCATCCCATAACGGCAACTTTTACATCATCCAAATCAATTTCTGAAACCATGGCTTCTACTTTGTTGGCTAAAGTAATCAAATCAATCTGGGTGCGTCCGCAAGTCGGACAGGAAACAACTTCTATTCCACCTTTGCGAAGGTTCAAGGTCTTTAAAATCGCCTTTGCTGTATAGACTTCTTCAATCGGTGCGCCGGTCAAAGACACACGAATGGTATCGCCGATGCCCTGATGTAATATCATAGCTAATCCTGCAGATGATTTAATGGTGCCGCTTCTAAGAGTTCCGGATTCTGTAATTCCAACATGAAGTGGATAAGTCGTCTTTGCAGAAATCAGTTCATGGGCTTTTACACACATCATAACATCCGAAGATTTGATGCTTATGACCAGATTCTCGTATCCCAAATCCTCAATGATTTTGACTTTATCCAATGCGGATTCTACCAATCCTTCAGCGGTAACACCGTTATATTTTTCAACCAATTCTTTTTCCAAAGAACCGGAATTTACGCCGACGCGAATTGGAATATTTTTTTCTTTACATGCATCCACAACAGCTTTGATGCGATCAGTGGAACCAATATTTCCGGGATTGATACGAATCTTGTCAGCTCCGTTTTCAATGGCAGCCAAAGCTAAACGATAATCAAAATGGATATCTGCAACCAAAGGAATATGGATCTGTCTTTTAATATCAGAAAGTGCTTTTGCAGCCTCCATAGTAGGCACGGCACAACGTATGATCTCACATCCGGCTTTTTCCAATTCCCAAATCTGTGCAACTGTTGCTGCCACATCTTCGGTTTTTGTGTTTGTCATAGACTGTATTAAGATTGGATTATCTCCGCCGATTACTCTGTTTCCGATATGGATTTCTTTTGTTTTCATTCTCATTAGAATACCCCTACATAAGCTTTGATATATCACTAATCATAACAACAATCATTAATATCATCAATAATGCAAATCCCACAAAATTGATACCGGCTTCCACACGCTCGCTTATTTTTTTACGAGTTACGGCCTCCACCAGATAGAATAATAATCTTCCGCCATCCAAAGCAGGAATCGGGATCAAATTCATAACACCCAGGTTTGCGGAAAGCAAAATTGCAATGCTGATCATCTGCATAACCGTAACAAAGATGCCGTAGTGGCTTGCCTCTGTATAATTGTCTCCAATGGTTTTTACAATGCCGACAGGTCCTGACATATCCGATACATTTAGTTTACCGGAAATAAGCATTTTAAGCCCCTGTAAGGCCACATAAATCTGATAACGAATTTCATAAAAGGAATACTGAATGGTGGTTAAGATATTCCCTTTTGTATTTCCGGAATTCTTTACAAAGCCAAACATATATCTTCCGGCTTCTTCGTTATATTCCGGAGTAATTGTAGTTTCGTATTTCTGACCGGCTCTTTCATAAACCACATCCAAAGTCTCACCGGGATGAAAGAAGTTATATACGGAGATTTCACTAAAAAAATGGACATTGAATCCGTTAATTGAAATGATGGAATCTCCTGCTTCCAAGCCTGCTTTATAGGCCGGATAGTCCGGGTTTATTTCATCAATCTTTGTAGAGTCATATCCTACGTTTCCGATGAAGATTAAAGACAATAAAAAGGCCAAAATAAAGTTAAACAAAGGACCGCCGAATACAATCAAAGCCTTTTGCCATAGCTTTTTATTGTTGAATGCACGCGCATCCGCACTTTCTTCTTCTTCCCCTTCCATCACGCAGCTTCCACCGAAAGGTAAAAGATTCAAGCAGAATTTGGTCTCTTTTCCCTGGACAGAAAAGATGGTGGGTCCCAGACCAAGTGTAAATTCGTTTACTTTGACGTCAAAGGCTTTTGCAAAAAGAAAGTGGCCCAATTCATGAAATATAATGATAAAACTAAAAATCAGTATGGCAACAATGATGCTCATTGGATAGTTCTCCTGTTATATAATCGTTGAAATAAACTCGTATGTTGCTTGTTCGGTAGAAAGAATATCATCCAAATTCGGAGATTTAATATAATCTACTTCTGCCATAGCGCTTCCGATTATTTCCGGAATCTGTAAAAATGAAATCTTTTTATCCAAAAACAGTGCAACGGCCTTTTCATTTGCAGCATTAAACACCGTTGGCATATTGCCACCGGCATTCATGGCTTCAAACGCTAATTGAAGGCCGAAAAAGGTCTCAAAATCGGGCTTCAAGAACTCTAATGTACCAATATCAAACAAATCCAATTTATCACCGCTTAAAGGCTGTCTGTTTGGATAATATAATGCATATAGAATCGGAAGACGCATATCCGGTGTTCCCATTTGTCCGATAATGGCTCCGTCTTCAAATTCAACGGCAGAGTGCAAAATACTTTGCGGATGAACCGTTACCTGAATTCGGCTGATGGGTACATCAAACAGCCACTTGGCTTCCATTACTTCCAAACCTTTATTAATCATAGTGGCGGAATCAATGGTAATCTTCTTTCCCATGGTCCAATTCGGATGCTTCAAAGCATCTTCTACTGTAACATTTTCCAGCTCTTCATAGGTTTTTCCTCGAAAAGGTCCGCCGGATGCAGTAAGTAAAATCTTTTCGATTTTTGCACCCTTTGAGCCTTGTAAAGACTGGAAAATTGCAGAATGCTCGCTGTCTACCGGAAGAATCTTTACATTTTTTTCCTTTGCCAAAGGCATAATTATATGTCCGGCACACACAAGAGTTTCTTTGTTTGCAAGTGCAATATCTTTTCCTGCTTCTATTGCTGCGATGGTGGGACGAATACCAATCATACCTACAATGGCGGTAACCACAATATCCGCACTGTTTACAGTAGCAGCTTCGATAAGGCCTTCCATCCCAAAGACTACCCGGATATCATAATTCGCCAATCGCTCTTTTAAGATCTTGGCATCTGATTCGTCGGATACACAAATTATTTCTGGTTTGTATTTCTTTGCCTGTTGTTCCATCAAAGAAATATTCTTTCCGCAAGTTAAAGCAACCACATTTAAATCATTTTTTTCATCTACAATGGATAATGTCTGGGTACCGATGGAACCGGTGGAACCCAAAATCGCTATATTTTTCAAATGAAGCCTCCCAAATAAAAGATAATCGGTGCGGTAATAATTACACTGTCAAACCGGTCCAAAATTCCACCGTGACCGGGAATCAGTTTTCCGTAATCTTTAATTCCGCTGTTTCGTTTGATTGCGGATGCAGCCAAATCTCCGATCATGGAAATTAAAGCACCGACGCATGCTCCCAAACTTAAAATCACCATCTCTCTCGTTTCAATATTCATCTGGGCACGGAAAATATAGGTATATAAAAGTGTTAAAAGTCCACTGCCCACAACTCCGCCGACAGCGCCTTCGATAGATTTCTTTGGGCTTAATACAGGAGCCATTTTGTGCTTACCGAATAAAACTCCCACACAGTAGGCACAAGTATCGCACCCCCAAGAACATAAGAAAATAAGCCAAACAAGATAAGCACCTTTTCCATCGATCATACGGGTCTGATAAATATAGGAAAGCATAACTCCTACATAAAACACTCCGAAAAAGGAAGCCATAAACTCTTTTACTTCATACTTTGGATATCGGAATACATAAAAGGCCAACAACACAATCAATATTCCGATAATAACAGGAATTAAGAGTTCATGAGGTAAGTAGGAAATTGTTCCGTAATACAATGCGGTTCCGATATAGCCCACATATCCCAATGAATGGTTATGAATGCCAAATACTCGATAAAACTCGAATAAACCGATTAAAGAAATAAATAACGTTGAAAAAAGTAAAACAGGACCTCCTGTAATAATCAACGCCAATGCTAAAATAACGAGGACAATGCCTGATAACAATCTGGTTTTAAACATAAAAAACTCCTTATACTTTTCCGTATCTACGGTCACGATTCATATATGCATCTACCGCTTCTTTTAATTCCTTTTCATGGAAATCCGGCCATGGTACTTCCGTAAAATAGAATTCGGAATATGCAAGCTGCCATAAAAGAAAATTGGAAAGTCGCTGTTCTCCGCTGGTGCGGATCATAAGATCCGGATCCGGAATGTCTTTTGTATCCAAATAAGAAGAAAGCACTTCTTCCGTTAGCGGATCGGATGTCTTCCCTTCACTTACATCTTTATTATATGTGTTTACAGCTCGAACAATTTCATCACGGCTTCCGTAGTTTAGCGCAATTTGCATGTTTAATCCGGTAAAATCCCTGGAATACTCTTCCAAATCCTTGATTTTTTCCTGCATAGATGGAGTAAAAGCTGAAATATCCCCTATAATTCGAACACGCATATCATTGTCTTTTGCCAGTTTTTTACAGGTTTTCATGTAGCTTTCCAGCAAATCCATCAACGCAGAGACTTCAGAATCCGGACGTTTCCAGTTCTCTGTGGAAAAAGCGTAAAACGTAATGTATTTAATCCCTAAATTATGTGCTGCTTTGCAAATTGGCTCGACGTTTTTTGCTCCAATCGTATGCCCGTAAGTTCTTGGCATACCTTTACTTTTTGCCCATCTACCGTTACCGTCCAAGATTATGGCTACATGTTTTGGAATATCCGCCATGGCTTTTCCTCCTGATAAAAAAAGAGTTTCGCAACTGCGAAACTCTTATGTTTTCTTAAACCGTCATGATTTCTTTGGATTTCGCATCAATCGCATCATCGATTTTTGCAATGTATTTATCTGTAAGTTTTTGAACCTCGTTCTCCAACTCTTTGATTTCGTCCTCGGAAATATCATCTTTTGAAAGCTTTTTAAAAGAATCGTTTGCATCTCTGCGAATATTGCGGATGGCAACTTTCGCATTTTCACCACGTTTTTTTACATCTTTTGCAAGTTCTTTACGACGATCTTCCGTAAGTTCCGGAAATACAAGACGAATAACTTTTCCGTCGTTTGTCGGATTGATGCCGATATCACTTGTTAAAATCGCTTTCTCGATTTCTTTTAACATAGATGGTTCCCATGGAGCAATCTGAATCAATCTCGGCTCCGGAACGGAAACGTTTGCTACCGACTGGATATTGGAAGGAGCTCCGTAATAATCAACCATTACATTGTCCAATACATGAGGATTTGCTCTTCCGGCACGAATGGTTGTATATTCATTGGCCAAAGATTCTAACGACTTGGTCATTTTCTCATCATATGGTAATAATCTTTCGTCCAAACTAATCCCTCCTATACCGTTACAACAGTCCCGTTAAACTCACCGGAAACTGCTTTTATAATACTGTTTTCCTCCTGTAATGCAAATACATAAAGAGGCATTTTGTTTTCCATACACATAATGGAAGCGGTTAAATCCATTACCTGTAATTTATTGGCTATCACTTCATCGATAGAAATCTTATCGAAACGTTTTGCATTCGGATTTACCTTTGGATCGGAATCGTAAATACCGTCAACAGCCTTTGCAAGCAAAATATAATCTGCTTCAATTTCAATTGCACGAAGTGTGGTACAAGTATCAGTGGAAAAATATGGATGTCCTGTACCGCCGGCAAAGAAGCATACTTTCTTTTCTGCAAAGCATTCATTTGCCAAATCCTTAGAAAAAAGTTTTGTAAAGGATCCGCAAGCAAAGGGAGTCATGATTTCTGTCTTTAATCCTACTGAGCGGAAAATTTCGGATACATAAAGGCAATTCATAACTGTTGCAAGCATTCCGATTTGATCGGCTTTTGTGCGGTCAATGGTTTCGGAAGTTCTTCCTCGCCAGAAATTGCCGCCTCCGATAACAATAGCAACTTCATTACCGGCTTCAATGATGTTCTTTACCTGATTAGCAACCTTTAAACAGCTCGCTTCATCAAAACCGGTTTTCTTTTCTCCGGCCAAAGCTTCACCGGATAATTTTAATAATATACGACTCATAACTGCTCCATCTTAGTTAAATACAGAAGCTACGTCTACTTCTGCATAAGCCTGTGAACAGAAACCTTCAATAACAGCACCGTTGTTAATCTGAACGGAACGAGACTTGATGTTACCCATAACAACTGCAGATGTATCTACAACTACCGGTCCCTGAACATCAATATCACCCTTAACTGCTCCGGCGATAACTGCGCTTGTAGCAGAGATATTGCCAATTACTACAGAACCAACACCAATCTTAACGGTACCGGAAGTAGAAACTTCACCTTCAATCTTAGCGTTATCAGCAAAGAACTCAGAGGAAATGCTGTTACCTTTTACCATACCGGTAATTGTTAACTTTCCGTTACATTTTACATTACCCTCAATGCTTCCCTCTACATCAATAGAACCTGTAGACTCCAAATCACCGGTAATCTTCATGCCCTTTGTAATAACTGCATTTTCATCGGAAACAGGTGCGCTTCCCATAACATTATTAATAATAGATGCTGCCTTTTCCAATTCTAAACTATCATTTGTATCCATTTTTATTTCCTCCGTATATGATGAAACCATTTCTTCTGTCTTAGGTCTTTCTTTGCGAACGTTTTCCTTCGCAAAATCAGCAGATGATGTAACCTTTGGTGCGACCATAGATTCTGAATCTTCAACCTTCTTTGATGCCTTTTCCAATAAGCCGTCTAACTTTGAAAGTTCGGAATTAACATCCACATCCTGCTCAACTGCGCCAATAATCACATTATCAGCAGGCTCATCTTTTAAATTTTCGCCGCCGGGGATTAATTCATCCACAGCTTCGGAAAAATCTTCTTTAAATTCTTTAAAGAATCCCATTTATTTATACCTCCATAAGTATTTTTATTAGTTGGAAATCGAAACATGCTGAATCATATCCGTATCTTCACTGACAGGAAGAATTAAGGCTCCGACCCCCTGCAATTGTTCGATTAATTTCGGTAAAGCTTCCACGGTTGCATTCTTATTGTCCGCATCGTGTAACAGCACAACCGACGTCTTATATTTTACCACATCCTTCATTACGTTTTCAACCAAATCATCGGATGTGTATGCCTTTGTGGTGGCATCTCCGCTGGCTACATTCCAATCCAAATATTGAATGCCGTTTTCATTCAAAAACTGAATGTATTCTGCCATATTTACATTGCTGATTTGATTGCTGCTACCACCGGGAAAACGGTATAATTTGCAGTCAACACCGGTAGTATTTAAAATCAAATCATGGATTTTTTGATAATCTGCAGTGAAGGCGTCCAAAGACGAATATAATTCCGAGTAATTATGACTATAGGAGTGCATTGCAATGGTATGTCCTTCGTCTGTAATTCTTTTATAAACGGCAAGAGAATGTTCATCCTCTCGCCCATTCACAAAAAAAGTTGCTTTTACGTTGTAGTCATCCAACACGTCTAGAATTCGGTCGGAATTGGCGCTCGGGCCGTCATCAAAGGTTAAGTAAACCTTAAGGGTATCGCCTGCCTGTGCTAAATTATCTTCTGCAGTTGCAGCATAATTTGAAATAGCGACGCCATCATAATCCCCATCGGAAAGATTTGCAGCTGTGACTGTGCCGCTGTCTAATCTTGATGAAATATCATTTAACTGTTTTTGCAACGAAATCACTTTATAGGTCAAAACAGAGATTGCGGTAATTGAAACCAATATCCAAATAGTTATAAACCAAACGATAAAGGATTTCATTCGCTTAACACGTTTTCTTCGCCTTCTTTGACGTTCAACGTCAACTGTAGCGTTATTATCCATATATCTCTCCTTTATTTGTAAAAAGGCACTATATTTCTATAGTGCCCTTGGATGCAAATAATAAATTTTATTGTCCCATCTGTTTAGCAACTTCTTCAGCGAAATTCTCTTCTTTCTTTTCAAGACCTTCACCGGTTTCAAAACGAACCATTTCAGTGATTACAAGATCTTTGTTTACAGATTCGAGATATTTTCCAACGCTCTGCTTTCCATCTTCTGCCTTAACATAAACCTGATCAAGTAAGCAGATATCCTTGTACTGCTTGTTGATACGTCCTGTTAAAAGGTTTGTGAAAATCTTGTTTTCGAAGATGCTTGCTTCGTTCTCGTGAGCGATTGTAACAAGTGCTGCTTTTGCTTCATCAGAAAGGAAGTTTGGAAGATAGTTCATGTTTGACTTCTTCTCTTCATAGATTGCTACATCTTCAGCACTCCATACGCCTGCAACTGCCTTATTAAGTAAGTCAGAAAGGATTGGCTTAGGAAGTGAGAAAGGATCGCTTAAAGCGTTCTGACGAACGATTTCACCAATCTTTTCTTTTTCAGCATCTGAAATATCAGCTTCAGAAATATACTGTGGGTTCATAGCTGCAATCTGCATTGCAATGTTTGCAAGTGCTTCTTTTGAAGCATCATCAGAAGCGTTTTTAGCTGCAACCAAAACACCAATCTTACCACCACCGTGTACATAAGAAACAACAGCATCACCTGTTACCTTCTTGAAACGGCGGATAGTTAAGTTTTCACCGATCTTTGCAATCTTTGCTGTTAAAGCTTCCTGAACGGTCATGGAATTATCTTCATTCCATGCTTCAGCCATAAAGCTTTCTATATTGTCAGATGAAGTATTTAAAGCCTGTACTGCTACTGCATGTACATAAGACTTAAATTCGTCATTTTTAGCAACGAAATCTGTTTCAGAGTTAACTTCAACGATTGCTGCGTTGTTTCCGTCAACACATACGTCGCAAAGTCCTTCAGCAGCGATACGTCCAGCCTTCTTAACTGCCTTAGCAGCACCGGACTTCTGTAAATATTCAACAGCAGCATCCATATTGCCATCTGTTTCATTTAACGCTTTCTTACAGTCCATCATTCCTGCGCCTGTAAGCTCACGTAATTCTTTTACCATAGCAGCTGTAATTGCCATCTTTATTTCCTCCCTAAATATATGAATTATTCTTCTGTTGCTTCTACTTCTTCGTCTGCAGCAGCACTTTCAGCAGCTACTTCTAAAGCTTCAGCACCCTGGTTTGCTTCGATAACAGCATCAGCCATCTTAGCTACGATAAGCTTAACGGCACGGATAGCGTCATCATTACCGGGGATAATATAATCCAATTCATCCGGATCACAGTTTGTATCTGCAATACCAAGGATAGTAAGACCTAAAGACTGAGCTTCCTGGATACAAATAGATTCCTTCTTAGGATCAACTACGAAAATAGCATCCGGTAACTTTTTCATTTCCTTGATTCCGCCAAGGTTTTTCTCAAGCTTTTCCTGCTCTTTCTTTAAGTTAATTACTTCCTTCTTAGGAAGAACATCAAAAGTTCCGTCTTCTTCCATCTTTTCGATTTTCTTAAGACGATCAATTCTTGTCTGGATGGTCTTGAAGTTAGTAAGCATACCACCTAACCATCTCTCGTTTACATAGTACATTCCACAACGAGTTGCTTCCTGTGCTACTGTTTCCTGAGCCTGTTTCTTAGTTCCGACAAAAAGGATGGTTCCTCCCTGAGAAACAATGTCGAAGATTGCATTGTAAGCATCATCAACCAATCCTACAGACTTCTGAAGATCGATAATATGGATTCCGTTTCTCTCTGTATAGATGTACGGAGCCATTTTAGGGTTCCATCTTCTTGTCTGATGTCCGAAATGAACACCTGCTTCTAATAACTGCTTCATTGAAATAACACTCATTTTAATACCTCCATGGTTATTCTTCCATGTGATTTTTTCTCGCAAATCAAACCTGAAAAGGCACCATATTTTGCGCCAAACCACATGTGTATACTATTAAAGCCTTTGGTAGTTTATCACAAAGAGTCCTGTGATGCAAGAAAAATATAAAGAAAAACAAAGAAAAGTTACCGCTGTAAGCAGGCCTCCCTGCATACGGCGGTAAAATTACTTAGATATGGTATTTGCTATTTGGTCGTAAGTACTGCCTTCCGGAATGTTAAACGTACCGACGTGTATCGTGTTATCATATCCATTTTGTTCTAAATAGGTATTAAATTCACCGGGGTTGTCAATTAATCCGGCGCGATATAGATTTTCGGCGACTTTGTAAGAACTTTCCCCGGCGCTGATCTTAAATGCAACGGAATTGCTGGGGGTATTAGTATTTGTATCTGTAGTTGTTGTCTCTGCAGTCTCTGTCCCGGTTGTGTTTGTATCTGCAGTTTTAATATTATCTGTCTCTTCGGATGTTTCTTCAGATGTTCCTTCTGTCTTTTCTGTTTCTTCTGATTTTTCAGAAACATCTTTTGATCCGTCGGAGACCTCTTCTGTTTCTTCCTTAGTGGTTTCTTCCTCTATTGTCTCTTCTGCAACAGGTTCATCAAGTTCTTTTTCGGAAGAATTCATTGGCTCATAGAAAACCAAGGCTACGGAGAATAATATTACCGTAACCAAGATTCCAAATCCCATACCTCTTAAAAAATATTTTGAACGTCTGCTAAACTTCATCAAACAACCCCAAAATCAACTTAATCTCTCCGATACCGACACCGCATTTCTTGGCAATTTCAACCTCAGAAAAACCTTCCTGGTGCATAGACACAATTTGTTTCTTTAATACTTCTTTAGAAGAATCGGCATTATTTTCGGATTCAAAAGATTTTTTAGAAGCCTGTAAAGCTTCAATAGCTGATGTTTCTTTCGTATTTTCTTCAGAAGCATCCATTTTTTGTATAAATGCTTCTTTTAAACTTATAACATCGTTTTCGAAATGCAGTTTCGGCTGAAGTTCAGCATTCTGTTCCTGCTGCTTTAATTCAATCTCGCGAGCTTCCAATTCTTTTAATTTATCCTCAATGGATACCTTCATATTACGAAGTGCGCTTTCCTGCTTTCCGATTTCAGACACCATATTCGTAATATTTTCCTGTTTCTCATTTAAAATTTGGTAAATAAACATGATTTCATCATGAGATTCATTCATGGCTTTTAAAATCGTGTCGGAGTATTCCCCGATGGACATGATTTTTTCGTTGGTGTCTTTGTCGGTTTGAATCTCAATTTTTTCAACAGCTTCTTCTTTTTTTTCAGAAAGAAGTTGATCCATTTGCTCTGATGCTTTGGATAATTCCTTTTCCACCAAAGATTTTACTTCCTTTTCGGATAAACGTGAAATCATTTCCGTATCAGAAGAAGACAGCTTTTCCGTAATGAAAAAGCTGCCCCCAAAAAATATTAGGCCTGTAATAAATAAGCAAATTTGAAGTGTACTCATAAGTACTCCTATACTGACATATCAAAAGACGGATGATCGCTTTTTACACGAACAGAACCATCTGACATTTTTTCTTTGTGCGAAGGTTTGCCACCTTTACGATTGCGATTGCCCTGATAGCCGGTACCGTCGCCTCCTTCAGCATCAGAATCGTTCTCCGCAACATTATCCTGCTCTTTAACAGTGGTTGTGGATTCATCAGCCTGTTGCTTAATCTCAACTGTCACAAAGTCCTGCTGAACCACAGGTTTTTGCTCTTCCTGCGTATGTGTGACACTAAGCTCGGAAGTGTTTTGAACCATACCGTTAAAATCAATTGGTCGAATTGACATTCCATATCTCCTACAAATTTGAAATGACGATTTCCCCGTTTTTCTTTTCAAATATACAATAAGAACGTTTATCTTTCGTGGTCATTGAAATATCGGAAATCGTTATATTAACGCCGGGGAAAATATCGCGACTCACAACAATCTTTGAATGCTTGGAGTTTAAAAGCTCCTGATGCAAAGAATTGAAGTTCATTCGATCTTCCTGCAAGCGTTCTTTGCTTTCTCTAAGTTCAACCATTAATTTGTTAAGGTATAACAAATTCTTTTTATCTAATTGTTTTCCGCCCTTTAAGTAATCCTGATACGTTTTTACAATTGGGCTGATTTTGTTGATCTTCTGGCTCAAAGTCAAAATACTTTTTTGTAAAACCGCATATTGAGCCTTTTTATCAGGTGCCATACCTACTTCAACCCTGGTCATCGCTCCCATAGATGAACCGATAATCTTGGACTCCACTTTACCACCTGCACGAATTGTACCACCGGTAATAAAACCTTTTTTGTCGTTAACAAAAATATCTTCTGTGGCGGATACATCACTGTATAGAATGGATCCGGTTTCAATATATCCACCGGAAAATACCTTGGCATTCTCAATAAACTGAATAATTACATTACTTTTTGCAGTAATGGTTCCCTTATTCATACCATGGATACCGCATTTTACGATAACCTGTCCATCAGATTCAATCAGCGCATCTTCTACAACACCTTCAATGACAACATCACCGGTTGCATGAATTTCAAATCCTCCCCGAACAGAACCTTTTACATGAACATTTCCGTTAAAATCAATGTTTCCGGTAGAGGTATCAACATCAGCCAATACTTCATAAACATCCGATACAAATACCTGCTCACCGACTAAGGAAACATGCCCGGTTACTTCGGAATAAATCTCAGTCTTTTCTTCGTTGACACGAATATTTTTACCATAGGCAAGTTTTTTGGATTTTACGGTACGAGTTGGAATTTCTCTTCCCAACACATCCTTTCCGTTGGAACCTTTATCCTCGGGAATCAATCTTGCCAATAAATCACCGGCTTTTACTTCGGAAATAGTATTAAGTTCATGAAAATTAACAGATCCGTCTTCATTATGTTTTGGCTTTAAAGAAGGATTTGTATTAAAGAAATACTCGATTTTGGCATCGTGTCCAATGTCAGGCTGTTTTCCGGTCGCTAATTCGTAATCCGTAAAATACAAAGGATTGTTGACAAAATCCATAATAGCTTCCTGGTTAACGCCAAAAACAATCCCCTTACCGGCGAGTTCATTTAAAATATCTTTCGCATTTAAACGTCCACCCCCGGAAGACCCCGGCATAAACCGTGCAGTCACTTTCATCTTATCCAGACTAATTTTCGTAGTCATGGACTCGGAAAACTCAATATCAGAGCATACCCCCAACTCCATTGTGTTTTCCTTTTCTCCTGTAATAAACTGGCGAAAACCATGCTTATCATAGTCAGTAATCTCATGCGCGCTAAGGTATTCTTCCGCTTCTTTGATTGACAATGGCATTCCACCATCTACAGGAGGATAATAGTGACAAATTGCAACGGAATCTGCTATTTCAATTTGTATGTAAGCATTTTGCTGCTTCATAGTCCCCTCCCTAGGATTCCGTAAGAATATTCATATACGGTCCTAGTTTTTTCCTCATTTTAAGTAAAGCTTTTGTATGTAATTGAGATACTCTTGACTCAGAGACTTCCATTACATTTGCAATTTCTTTTAAGTTTAAGTCTTCGTAATAATAGAAAACAATAACAGACTTTTCTTTTTCTGTTAAAAGTTCCAAAGCTTCCGTCAGCATCTTAGACAATTCATCTTTTGAGATGGACTCCTCAGGCTGAATAAAGTGAGAACTTGATGTAGCTGAATCTACGGCCGGCTCATTTCCGGCCTCCATAAATTCATTTAAAGAAACCAGATTTGTAACCTTCATTTGAGATTGCCAGTCCAAATATTCCTTGGATGACAAGCCTAATTCTTCCGCTATTTCATCTTCGGAAGCAGCCTTACCGGTGCGTGACTCAACACTCTTGGTTGCTTCGTCAATCTTTTTTTGTTTTTGTCGGATGGTTCTGGGAATCCAATCCATCTTACGAATCTGATCTAAAATTGCTCCTTTGATTCGTAAACTGGCATAAGTTTCAAATTTAACATCCTTCGTCAAATCATACTTATCAATAGCGTCAATCAGTCCGAAAACGCCATATCCCACCAAATCATCATATTCAACATTGCTACCCAGGTACATGTTCATCTTACCGGCAACAATCTTTACAAGCGGAGCATATTCAACGATAATCTTTTCTCGTAATTCGGGCGTTGGTTTCGCCTGATACTCATCCCACATTTTTTGTCGCAAAGCATCGTTCATATCTGGTCTCCCGGAAATTATTCATCTTCTTCCGATTCTTCTTCGTCTTCATCTTCTTCGGAAGGCTCAGATTCCTCGGCTTCGGATTCTAATATTCCCACATCATCTTTTTTATCGAGTGCTATCCTAAAAACGATTTGTACAATCGATCCCAATACATAGAAAATGATTATACTGAAGAATATACGTTTAAAGAATATCACGAATTCTACCTGTAAAATTAAATTGATTAATGCAGTTAGTGCGGCTGCAATCAATGTTACAAGCAGAGGCAAATATTTTATTTTTTTTTCTTGATTCATAAATTCAGAACTTCCAGTCTATATTGCCTTTTCTTCTTTTCCAACGGCTTTAATCAAATATCGTCCGTCTTCACTGTATAATTCAACCGTTCGTCCAAAGTTTAAACCGCAATCCTCTGCCAATAATCGAATACCAAGCTGTTTTAGTTTATCACGACTGGCCTGTGCATTTTTTTCGCCGACATTAATACTTGCTGCATTTTCATTGGAAAGAGCAAACATTTTTGCTCCCCCTGCAATCTTTGCGACAATGCGTGTCTTATTGGCACCCATGGCAATCATGTCGTCATATAGTTTTTGTATTCCCGTGTCGGCAAATTTAGCAATATTCGAATTGTTTCGAATAGCGGTACTATCCGGCAACATTATGTGAGCCAACCCAGTTATTTTTGTAGATGGATCATATAGTGCAATCCCAATACAAGACCCCAAACCAATTGTAGTAAGGTTATCTGGTGGCTTACAAACTTTCAGATCTGCCATTCCGACCTTAATCATTTGTCCCATAGTAAGCAATCCCCTTTACTATTAAATTGGTATACCTAATGCCTGTAATATCTTTGCATAGGAATCCCCTTCAGGCATCAAAATAAAATAACCGTTAATTGATGACTCTCCGCCAATCTCCGTCTTAATAATCAACGCATTATCACTGACCATTCCAAACTGAATTGCCGGTACAGATAGAATGGCCGCTGCCATATCCACCGCAACATAAGGAATAGAAGGTGTAATCGTAAGATTTGTAAGCCCGGATAAAGCGCTAAGATAAGCTCCTGCAATAATATTTCCGATTTCTTTGATAGCGGATAAATCCATCTCATCAAAATCGGCATTGTAATCCGGATCTCTCATCATCATTCGATTTACCAAGTGATGAGCAGATTCCATATCCAGAAGAAACATCATGGAACCTGTAATATCACTGGAAACCTCAAGCATAATGCCAACTATAATATCTTCTTCCGAGCCAAGCATGCCACCGATTTTTTCCACAGGTGTCAAATCAACCATGGGAACATTCATATCGATGGTCATGGAAAGCATATTGGCAATGGCAGTGGTTGCGTTTCCGGCACCAATATTACCAATTTCTTTCAGCACGTCGAGATATTTGTCATTAATCTCTTCTACACTGATATCTGACATAATATAAACCCCTTTTATGAAACGGATACCTCGTCAATAATAGAATTGATATCAAAAATAGAGATAAGTTCATCTCCGTTCTTACCGATACCGTTGATGTAAGTTGTATCCTGTTTTTTTGAATTCTGAGCGGTACGATCAATTTCGGATTCGCCTAACGTAATAACTTCTCTGACGGCATCCACAACGATTCCTACCAAACCCTGAACTTCTAGTTTTAATATAATGATGCGGGACTGATTGGTAATGATATCCTCACCCAATCCCATTTTAATACGTGCACTCATAACCGGAACAATCTCACCACGAAGGTTAATAATACCCGGATAATAAGCCGGCACCTTTGGTACACGAGTAATTTTTTGCATACGAACAATGTTATCAACTAAAGAAATGTTAATACCATAATGTTCACTACCGATTTTAACGACGATATATTGGATTTTCTCCTCTTCCGTCATTTCTAATTCATTTGCCATGGTAATAACCTCCCCTTAAATCAATGCATTTACATCAATAATCAATGCGACTTCACCATCACCAAGGATAGTAGCACCGGAAATAATCTTATTGTTCTCGATGACCTTACCAAGGGATTTAATAACGATTTCCTGTTGTCCCATAAGATTATCAACAACAAGACCTGCGTAATTATCACCTTTCTTAACAACGACAACCGTAAGATTCTCAGGATTCTCATCACTCGGTTCGCAGTCAAGAAGCTGATCCAAACGAATAATCGGAATAACAAGTCCTCTTAAATGGATAACTTCCTTTGCTTCCACGTATTTAATATCATTAACAGAAATATCCTCGATGGTCATAATGCTTCCGAGAGCAATTGCATACTTCTCATTACGTACTTCAACCATCAATGCCTGGATGATTGCAAGAGTAAGCGGAAGTCGAACGGTAAATGTGGAGCCCTGTCCAAGTACGGATTTAACTTCTACGTCACCGCCCAATGCTTCGATGTTGGATTTAACAACATCAAGACCTACACCACGTCCGGAAATATCGGTGATTTCTTTTGCCATTGAGAAAGAAGGCATAAATAAGAAATCGATGATTTCTTTCTGTGTAAGGTTACCGGCTTCTTCTTCAGAAACAAGTCCTCGTTCAATTGCTTTGTTTAAAACGCGTTCGGTATCAATACCGGCACCATCGTCACCAACCTGAATAATTACGTTGTTTCCTTCCTGGAAAGCGTTCAAGAAAATCGTTCCTTCTTCAGGCTTTCCTGCAGCTTTACGTACATCAGGAGCTTCAATACCATGATCGGCTGAGTTACGAAGCAAATGCTGTAACGGATCACCAATCTGATCCACTACGGTACGATCCAACTCTGTCTCTTCACCTGACATGGTAAGTTCCATCGGTTTGTTTAACTTACGCGACAAGTCACGAATCATACGCGGGAACTTGTTAACTGTACTTTCAATCGGTACCATTCGAACCTTCATAACGGATTCGTGAAGGTTTGTGGTGATTCTCTCCAAATATTCAATCTGTTCATGCAAGCTTCCTGAATCCAGGTTGGATGAAGCGTCATTTTGAGAACTGATGGAAACAATAGAGTTCTTTGCAATAATAAGCTCAGACACCTGATTCATAAGGGCATCAAGTTTTTCGATATCCACACGAACCGTTCTGGCTGTTACAGGCTTGTTAGCAGCCTTCTTTGCTGCTGCAGGCGCCGAACCTTTCTTTGCGGCAGGTGCAGGTGTTTCTGCTTTTGGAGCAGCCACCGGTGCAGCCTTTGCTTCTGCAGGCTCCGCAGCGGGTGCATCCTCTTCTGCTTTTTCGTACATATCTGCAGTAACTGCGCCGATATCTACAGATTCAATTTCGGAAACCGCACCAACAGCGGCTTTAATCGCTTCAATATCTGTAGATTCAGTAGCTAGAATAACTGAAAATGCCAAGTCAAATTTTTCATCTTCAATGTCGGAAGAAGATGGGTCGGAGCAAACCGTCTCACCAAAATCTTCCAAAGCTTTGAACACCAAAAAAGCGCGAGCAGCCTTCAGTAAGCATTCTTTTTCAATGTGAACGGTTAATCCGTAAACATTTAAACCACCTTCTGAAGCTTCACGTATCTTGGAAATATCATTTTCACTGATTTTAATTACTTTGTAATGATCAACGCCATTTGAATCATTCGGATCAGAAGATCCTGAAGCTTCTGCAGTTTCTTCTGTGCTTTCTCCTACGTTTTCTTCCGTTGGAGTTTGTGCAGAATTTCCGCCGGATTCACGACTTCCATCCAGGTATGCATTCAGTTTCTTGATGAGGACTTCGTTGTCTTCTGTACCTTCGTCAGATGTTGCCTTCACTGAATCAAGGTATGCCTCAATAGCATCCAAGCAATTAAACAAAAGATCGATCATTTCGCTGTCGACCTTAATGTTGTCATTACGTACTTCAGAGAAAACATCCTCCATGTCATGGGTCAAATGCTGCATGCGCTTGAATCCCATGGTACCGGCCATACCCTTTAAGGAGTGCGCCGCACGGAAAATCTCGTTAATTGTGTCTTTGTTTTCCGGTTCACTCTCCAAGACCATAATTCCATCACTCAGAGACTGAATGTGTTCACTTGTTTCGTCGATAAAAATATCGAGGTATTGACTTACATCCATCTTTTAGACCCCCAGTTTCTTTGCAACCCTATCTGCCACTTCCGTAATTGGAACCGATTCATTAGATAAACCGGCCTGGTCGGCTGCCTTAGGCATACCATAAACCACACAAGTGTCTGCGCTTTGGGTTATGCAATATGTGTTTTTTGTAGCGCGAATTTCTTTGATTCCTTCCGTTCCGTCACTTCCCATTCCGGTGAGCACGACACAAAGCACACTTTTAATAGGCAGTTTGGAAATTGTGCGGAATGTTACATCGGCACAAGGTTTAAGATTGTTTACCGCAGGTGCATCCGAAAGAGAAGCAAACATTTTTCCGGAACTGTTCATCTTGATTTCAAGATGTTTCCCGCCGGGAGCAATGTAAATAACGTCATTTTTTAAAACTTCGTTGTCTTCTGCTTCTTTCATCAACACATTTGAAGATTCACTGATGCGCTCTGCTAAAGATGCGGTAAATCCCTTTGGCATATGTTGGACAACAACACCCGGTACTCCAAGTCTCTTTGGCAGCATAGGGATAAATGTTCTAAGGGCTTGCGGACCTCCGGTGGATGAGGCTATAGCCAATAAATCAAATTTACCCGATATACTTCCTGCTGGTTTAACAGCCATAGGAGTAACGATTGCGGATTCTTTGACAGGTGTAGGCTTCGATTGAGCGGGTGAAGCCTGCTTGCCCAGCACGTCAATATTGGATTTTGTCGCAGCGCTAAGCGCTTCTTTTAATTCGTCTGTAAATGCATCACGTTCGTCCGATGACAGATGAAACGGTCGAACAACGAATTCAACAGCCCCTAACTCAAAGGCTTTGACAGTCAAGTCTCGATCCTCTTTTACGGATGCGGATATTGCAATAATTGGAATGCGATTTCCGTCTGATTGAAGCTTGCGCATAACTTCAAGCCCGTCCATCCTTGGAAGAGAAACATTCATCGTAATAACATCAAAACTGCCGAATTCGGAAATTCTACGATATGCACTCTGTCCGTCCGAGCATACATCAACAACCTCGAACCCTTGTATGGAATTGATTATATCACACATGAGCTTTCTCATGAGTGCAGAATCATCTACTACTAAAACCCGATACATCTCTACCCCTGTTCTTTCTTTCGAAGACGTCTCTCTTCTTCAAAAATGAAGCGAATAATCTCTTCCTGCAGTTTTGAGTCTTTAAAAATAAACTTAAAACGATAACAGTAATTGCTGGAGTCTTCCATTTTTTGAACAGCAATTTCTCTTGCTATTAATTCTACCATACTACGTTTTCCTTGTATATCAATATAAAACTGTAACAAGAAAAATATCGCATCTTTAATATACACGTTTGATACCATGCGCATACCGCCACCACTGATGTCAAGAGCATCTCCTCTGGCGCTGGGATACTGCACAGCATCTTCCGACTTGGAAAAATCAATAATATCCGTCATCAGTTCCATGTCTTCCACACGATCATCCAAGCCCTGAAAAGCGACAGGTATAAAACAATTCAAACGATAATACTGCCTTCTTTGAAATTTTACAAATTTCGAAGTAATTTTGGCATGAAGTAAGAAAAAGTTTTTTCGTTTGAATCGATTGGTAATGGTTCCTTGAGCTATATATATTCCTGAATCGATATAGAAAATAAACTCATAACGGATGTTCATAGGCAAAAGGATTAATTTTCCTTCTTTGGTGGGCATCTCCATTTCCAAGACACCGTCTTTTAAAACATCAAAGACCCGGGAAGGATATTGTGTGCAGCCCTCTCCTTTTCCGGCGTCTCTGTTTGCTTCCTGAAGAATTTGAATATTAACTTTTTGTCCCGGTCTTACATCTGCAAATGTCATACACTCTCCTATTTGCTGACAAAACTATGAAAGAACTGAAATAAATTTGTTCGCGAATCTTTAGTAATATCATTGCCAAGTAATTTATTCGCTACATCAAAATACGCTCTTGCGGACTTTGATGTAGGTGCGGTTATGGAAACAATCTGCTGGTTGCGTACTGCTTTTTCCAATACCGTATCATACGGGACATCGCCAAGATAAGATAAACTTCCGCCAAGAAACTTCTGTACAACAGAGCTAAGCTTTGCATATACAGCGTTTCCTTCGTCGTCCGCAACAATTTTATTGGCAATCAAACGTATATTGGGTAATTCGTTTTGCGGTTTGTTGCTTTTATATACAGCTTTAATAAGCGAATATGCATCCGTAATCGAAGAAGGCTCCGGTGTTGTTACCAAAAGAACATCCGGTGAAGCCAATACAAAATCCAATACTGTGTCAGATACCCCGGCTCCGGTATCAATCAAAAGTACATCCGCATATTGGTTTAGCTCGGACAATTCATATATCACAGCATTCAGCTGTTCGTTATTTAAATTATTCAACTTAAGGATTCCGGATCCGCCGGAAATAAAACCAATGCCCTCAGGACCTTCCGTAATCAAATCCTTTAAGTCCAAATCTCCGAAGACAAAATCAGAAAGATTGTGCTTTGGAATGGTTCCAAACATAACTTCAACGTTTGCGGTTCCAAAATCCGCATCTAAAATAATGACACGTTTTCCCATTTTTCGAAACTGAACCGCCAGATTTACCGCAGTATTGGATTTACCGACGCCTCCTTTTCCGGAGGTAACGGTAAAAATCTTTGTATCAGAAACCATATTCACATTTTGGGCTTTTACGAGGTTTCGTAAATTCTGTGCCTGGTCCATTACTTACCTCCCAAAAGTGTTTTCACAATTTTTTGGGAATCAATCTCTTCAATATCGTCCGGAACATTTTGTCCGGTAGTAACATAAGACAAATCCGCGCCGGTATACATCTTAATGTTTAAAAGATTGCCATAAGCAGATGTTTCATCCAGTTTTGTAAATATAATCTTAAAGTCTGTAAAAGATTGATACGTGTTAACAATTTCCTTTAAATCCTGATACTTTGTGGTCGCGGAAAGAACAAGAAAGATTTCTTTCTCGTACGCATCCCCGATATTGGACAACAACTTTTTCAAATCGTCCTTCTGTGCCTGATTCTTATGTGAAAATCCTGCGGTATCCACCAAAACAAGATCCATGTCCTTGTACTTTTTCACTTCATCGTTAAAATCATTTACATCGACAACAACGGAAAGAGGCGCTGATAAAATACCTGCATATACGTTCAACTGCTCCGTAGCGGCAATTCGATAGGTATCTGTCGTAATAAACGCAACATTCTTTTTCTTTTCAAATTTGAATTTGGATGCGATTTTCGCAATGGTTGTTGTTTTTCCAACACCGGTAGGTCCGATAACAAAAACAATTTTCGGTCGTCTTTCGGATAATGTAATTGGGCTTGGAGATCCAAACTTTAAAACCATCTTTTGATATACGTTGGAAATCAAATAGTCTAAACTGTTGCTTTGAGAAATCACATTTCCAAGGTCATCCAAAATCTGATTTACATACTTTTCATCAACTTCATTATCCATTAGGATATTGTAAAGCATCTTTAGGAAGTTGTTTTGTTCAGAGGCTTCTAAAGAAGGTGCATTTCTCAATGGTTTTTGAGCAATCATGCTCTGTAAAGGCACAAATTCCTGTTTAGCCTGAGGTTTGACAGCATCTGTCTTTGGTTCCGGCGTCTTGGGTGTGGTCTCTTTTTGCAAAGCAGGCTCACTTTTTTCCATCACTTCGTTGATTTCACGGAATGCACTCTTTAAGTCCTGCTCATTAAATCCAAGATTTGGCGAAGACTTCGTATTAGAATAAGCGTCACTATAGGACTGTGGTTTTTTTAGTGTATCAATGGCGGTAGGAACATCCTTGGAGTTTAATACGGAATGAAAAGATTCATCCGCAACCATATCAAAATGTTTTCCCTCCATTGCCGGTTCTTTGACCGGAGCAGGCTGAAACACGGGATTTGACTCATTTTCTTCAATCGCCACCGTCACTTCGTAAATCGGAGATTTAAAGATACCGATTACACCCTTCGGCTTAATCTGCTTGATATTCATTATTACGACTTGGGTGCCCATTTCTTTTTTTGCAGTTTCGATAGCTTCTTCTTTTGTTTTTCCGGTATATTTTTTGATTGTCATACTATGCTGTTACCATCCCTACCGATTTTAATTCTACATTTGGTTCAACTTCATTATATGATACTACGATTAAATCATCAAAGTAATCTTCTGCAAGTTTCTTAAAATACATACGTACAATCGGAGAACATACCACAATCGGTGTCCTTCCCTGTTCTTCCATCTTCTTCATCTGTTCTCCGCACTCGTCCATAATTGCTCGAACACGTTGCGGGTCTAATGTAAGATATGCGCCGCTTTCTGTTTGTTTGATGGAAGCCATGATTTCCTGCTCTATTTTGGGATCCACGGTGATAACAAAGTTTTCTTCATTTGGTACAAAATATTTTCCGGAAATCGCACGCTTCAATCCCTGACGCACATATTCTGTTAAAACATCCGTATCACGGGTTGTAGATGCACGATCTGCCAATATTTCAAAGATGGAAAGCAAATCGCGAATGGAAACGCCTTCTTTTAACAGGTTTTGTAAAATCTTTTGAACCTCTCCGAGTCCAAGTAAAGACGGAATCAATTCGTCTACCAGGACCGGATTGGTTTCTTTTAAGTTGTCTACCAGATTCTGAACGTCCTGACGGGTCAAAAGTTCAGCAATGTGATTTCGAATCACTTCTGTCAAATGGGTGGCAATAATAGAAGGCGGATCGACTACGGTATATCCAAGTGATTCCGCACGCTCTCTCTGGGATTCGGTAATCCAGAGCGCCGGCAAATGGAAGGAAGGCTCAAATGTTTCGATACCTGTAATTTCTTCTTCCACATATCCGGGATTCATGGCCATATAATGGTCAAACATAATTTCACCCTCGGTAACCTGGATTCCCTTGATTTTAATAATATACTGGTTCGGGTTTAACTGAATATTGTCTCGTAATCGGATAATCGGCACAACCGTACCAAGCTCTAAGGCAATCTGACGACGAATCATAACCACACGATCCAGCAAATCTCCACCTTGGTTTACGTCTGCTAACGGGATAATACCGTACCCAAACTCCAACTCGATAGGGTCCACAGATAAAAGGGAAACCACATTTTCCGGACGTCGAATTTCTTCTGCCGCTTCCTCTTCTTCTTGAACCTCAGCTTCAATGGTCTCCACTCCAATGGTGCGCTGCATATTATATCCCACCAAAAGAAGGACGCCGCCGAGGATTAAGAACAATACAGCATTTAACGGAGTAGACACGCCTAAAAACATCATAACCGCACCAACGATAAATAATACCTTCGGTACACCAAAAAGCTGTTTGATAAGTGTTCCGGAGAAATCTGCGCTTTTTGCACCTTTTGTAATCAAAATACCGGTTGCTAAAGAAATCGCCAATGACGGAATCTGTGAAGACAAACCATCACCAATGGTTAAAAGACCATATTGATTGATGGCATCAACCGCTCCCATTCCCTGACGGGTAATTCCCATTACGGTTCCGCCGATTAAATTTACGAAGGTGATGATAAGTCCGGCGGTAGCATCTCCTTTTACATACTTCGTAGCACCGTCCATAGAACCGAAGAAAGAAGATTCATCCTGAAGCTTTTGTCTTTGGGCGGAAGCTTCCGCATCTGTAATGGCACCGGTATTTAAGTCAGCATCGATGGCCATCTGTTTACCGGGCATTGCGTCCAATGTAAAACGAGCAGTAACTTCAGCTACACGCTCAGAACCTTTGTTGATAACAACAAACTGAATAATAATAAGAATTATAAAAACGATGGCACCGATGATAATATCACCGCCACCCACAAATTGACCGAATGTGGTAACAACGTTTCCCGGATTTCCTGTATTAAGAATTAATCTGGTAGATGAAACATTTAAGGAAATACGAAAAATCGTAGTAAATAAAAGAATTGTCGGGAAGTTGGCCATATCCAAGACTTCTTTAACAAAAAGACAGTTCATCAAAACAATTAGCGCAATGGATATATTAAACGCCAACATGATGTCTAAAAGGAAAGCGGGAATCGGAATAATAAAGAATACAATCGCAGCCAACAAATATCCTGCAACGCCAACATCTGTACGTTTTACAGCAAATTCCATACGATTCCCCTCCTTTCTAATCAAATATTATTATACGGTTTTTCCCTTAGACTGGTATACAACCGCCAAAATTTCAGCAACCGCCTGATATAATTCCGGCGGAATCTGACCACCCACATCAACCGTGGTATAAATGGATCTGGCCAATGGCTTATTTTCAACAATTGTAATATGATGTTCTTTTGCCGCATCTTTAATTCGCTGGGCCATATACTCTTCTCCTTTTGCAAGGACGATTGGCGCAGGTGCCTCTGCGGCATCATATTTTATGGCAACCGCGATATGGGTCGGGTTCGTGATAACCACATCCGCTTTCGGAACCGATTGCATCATACGTCGTTGAGATGCTTCACGCATTCTTTGACGCTGCTTACCTTTAATCAAAGGATCTCCTTCGGAGTTCTTGTACTCGTCCTTAACTTCCTGCTTGGTCATCTTTAAATCTTTTTTATGCTTCCATTTGTGATAAAAAAAATCAACAAAACCAACAATCAAATAGATTAAGCTGATTCTAAGGCCGATATCCAAAACCAACGTTCCGGTTTGAGCCACTGCGGCATATAACGGGACTTCATATAAAATAAACAATTCATTCATATGGTCACGAATCATGGTATATGCCACAAAAAATATAATCAGGATCTTAGCTAAAGAAAGAGCAAGATTCATTAATGACTGAAGCGAAAACATTCGTTTAAATCCGTTTATGGGATTAAACTTATCGAGCTTCGGTTTCAAAGGCTCGGTGGATACCTGAAACTTAAACTGCAATCCGTTTCCCAAAACCGCAACCAAAAAACCAATGGCCAAAAAAGGAGCCAAAATAATAAACATCTGTAAAATTCCGTACAGTTGAAGCTGAATAACGCTTTCCACCGTAAGTCCACTCCCATCGGATTTTACAAGTTGCGGAATCATATAGGTATAAGCCCACGTAAACAAATCCTTAAAATGGTTAGTCAAGAAACCAACCGTAAAACGAATGGTAAGAAATGCAGCAATTAACTCAATAGCATGAGCCAATTCCTGACTCTTTCCAACCTGGCCTTTTTTTCGTGCGTCTTCAAGCTTTTTGCTGGTGGGTTCTTCGGTTTTATCATCTCCAAAAAACTGGAGATCATATCTTAAAAGAAATTCGGTATCCAAACTTAATGCATTCCTTCCACCATATTTCTCATCATAAAGCTCATTTCGTTGAATATATAACTGCAGATTTCCGGGAACAGGAAAATCATAACATATAAAACAGATAATCCTGCCAATATCTTGATTTGAATACCCACGGAAAACATATTCATCTGCTGTGCAACTTTTGCCATAATTCCAAGTACACAGTTCATAATTAACATAGTTGCAAATATAGGCAAAAATATGCGAAATCCTATCACAAATACATTGGTAATGTATGTTGCCATCAGTGTAATCATATAATCCGGCTCTATCTCCATGCCGCCTAAAGGAATGAGTGTAAATGAATCTACCACAGCTCGAATCACAAACTGGTACATATTTGTGATAATGAAAAAAAGCAACATAAAATAATAATATAGGTTACCAGTAATGGTAACCTGCGTATTAAGTGTGGGATCGTATTCCTGAGCCATAGAAACACCTATATCCACGTCAATGATGTTGCCGGCAAACAATATAATGGAATTACAAATATAAGCGGAAAATCCAATTAAAAGTCCGGTAATGGCTTCTTTTAAAACCAAAACGGAATATCCCAATGTTGAAATATAAGCTACCTCTGTTGGTTTTATGGAGTACATGACCATCAAAGCAATAAGACAACTGATTCCAATCTTCGCCTGCCCGGGAATACCACGGTCACTGAACAAAGGTGCCACAAAAAAGAAAGTGGCCAGTCTTACTAAAATCAATAAAAAATATTCAAAATCAACTAAAGAATAGGTAAAATCCATAACTATCTAATGTAGATTGAAAAATTCGTCCACAGTCTTTCGATAAACTCCAAAAGAGTGTTCATAATAAAGGAGCCAAAAACAATCAAAGCCAAAAAGGTGGAAATGATTTTTGGAATAAAGGTGAGTGTTTGTTCCTGAATGGACGTAACCGTCTGAAAAATACTAACAGCAAGCCCCACTACCAGGGAAACCAAAAGCATGGGCGCTGCACATATAATCATGGTATAAAATGCATCACGCATGATATCCAACACTTGTCCTTCTGTCATAATTCTTTCCTCTAATAGAATGTTTTTACCAGGCTTCCGATTACAAGATTCCAACCATCTGCCAATACAAACAAAAGTATCTTAAACGGAAGGGAAATCGTTGTGGGCGGCAGCATCATCATACCCATTGACATAAGCACTGAAGCAACCACCATATCAATAATAATAAACGGAATATAAATTAAAAATCCAATAATAAATGCGGTACGAAGTTCACTGATAATAAAACTCGGTACCAAAATCGTAAGTGGAACATCATGATAATCATCATAGGTCTCTCCTGAGATATCCACAAACAAGGCCAGATCTTTCGTCATTGTCTGTCCATACATGAAATCACGGATAGGAATTTCAATCTGTTCTAAGGCTTCTTCCTGCGTAATTGTACCTTCATCCAAAGGCTGAATCGCGTTCTCGTTGATAGCCGTAATCGTCGGCCACATAATAAATAATGTCAGAAAAAGTGCCAAACCAATCATTACTTGGTTTGGCGGAGAACTTTGAGTACCAACTGCAACTCGGATAAAATGCAATACCACAATAATACGAGTAAATGAGGTAAACATAATCAGAATCGTAGGTGCCAATGCCAATACCGTAAGTACAAGTAAAATTTCCACCGTGGAAGATAAAGATCCCATATCCCCGTCAAAGGTTAATGAAAACCCATTTCCACCGGTGTTTGTATCAGAGGCATTCACAGCACTGTCTGTTGGTCCGTATTCAGTTGCATAAACCGGATGAACATATGCCAGCGCAAGAGTGAAAGAAACACAAAGAATCGCAAATAATACACTGATTTTGCAATATAATTTTTTAAACTTCTTCATCTTATTCTGCACTTTTATCGTTCATATGGAATTTGTTAAGGATGGATTCGAAGCTGCGATTGGTAGATGTGCTGTTTGAGCGCTCTACCAAATCTTCTTCGGAAAGCTCGCCGATTTTAGAAATACTTTCCTTTCCAACCCCTATAACAAAGTATTTATTCTTGCCCACTTTTACAAGTAAAAGCTTATGATTCGGACCCATGTTCAATGAATCCGTCACACAAAAATTGGAGTTTGAATTGAAGTTTTGGTTGTGCATATAGGTTGCAATCCACTTTGTCGCAAATCCGGTTAAAACAAGGATTCCGATAAAGATTACCAAAACTACAACAAACTGGTATATACTGCCTCCAAGGGATGTCAAAAACATCTTAGCCGATAACCTTCTTTACCGCTTCAAGAACTCGTTCTGCTTGGAACGGCTTAACGATAAAATCTTTTGCTCCTGACTGGATGGCTTCAATAACCATTGCCTGCTGTCCCATTGCTGAACACATAATAACTGCGGCATTCGGGTCTTTTTCTTTAATGCCCTTTAATGCACCGATACCATCCATCTCCGGCATGGTAATATCCATAAGAACAAGATCAGGATTACACTCCGTATAAGCCTCAATAGCCTTAACACCATTTTCAGCTTCTCCAACAACATTGTAGCCATTCTTTGTAAGAATGTCCTTAATCATCATTCTCATGAAAGCTGCATCATCACAAATAAGAATATTCTTTGCCATTTTACCATCTCCCTTTATTTCATAATCTCTGTAATTCGTATACCAAATGATTCTTCGATAACAACTACTTCGCCTTTTGCGACATATTTACCGTTAACCAGAACATCAATCGGTTCACCTGCAATTTTATTTAATTCTATAATAGTTCCTGGCGCAAAGTCAAGAATGTCATGAATAGATTTATGTGTTCTTCCCAGTTCAACCGTTACCTCCAGCGGAACATCCATAATTAAATCGATGTTTTCCGGAGCCCCGGCCATCGGAAATCCACCTGCAAAAGGTGAAAACTGAGCAGCCGAAACATTTACCGGCTGTTGTGGTGCTGCCTGCATCATAGGCATTGGCGGCGGTGCTGCTCCTCCGGCAGGTGCTGCAGTCGGTGCAGGCGCAGGCGCAGGTGCAGGTGCAGGTGCCGGTTCAGTTGCAGCCGGTGCAGGTGCAGGTGCCGGTTCTGCAGAAGATGCACCAAATGCATCGTCATCCACAGTGGAAGCCGAATCACTTTCCATATTGGAAACCACGTTGGAACACATGCTCTTTGCTAAATCAATCGGATAAAGCTGCATTATTTTGGAATCAACCAACTCTCCGATTAATAGTTTAAATTCGATTCGAACGAAGGAACCGCGAAGGAAATCATCCAACTGACTCACATCATCATCGTTCATATTTACCAAATCACTTGTCGGCGGAGAAATATCCACCATCATGTTTAGCATAGATGACAACGAAGTTGCAGAAGACCCCATCATCTGATTCATGGCTTCCGAAATCGCTGATAAGTGAAGTTCACCGATTTCACCGTCTGTATTTGTGCCATCACCACCCATCATAAGATCGGTAATAATTTTCACATCGTCTTCACGAAGTACAAGTACATTGGAGCCGTTTAAACCTTTGGTATATCCAATTTTAACCAGGACACAAGGCTTTTCGTATTGTGTCATTATATCATTCCAGGTTGAAACAGAAACAACAGGTGTAGAAATCTCCACCCGCTTGTTTACCAAAGAGAATAATGTTGTTGCCGCTGTTCCCATAGAAATATTGGCAACTTCTCCTATGGTATCCTTTTCCAAATCTGTTAACCCATCTCCTGAGTCACCTCCGCCCGAAGGTTCCCCACCGCCGGCATCTAAAGTCGCGGCATTATTGAACAGGGCGTTGATCTCTTCCTGAGATAGCGATGTATCACCCATCCTCCTGCTCCTCTCTTATTACTGAAGTAAGTCGAACGGCATACTTTTTACCGGAGGAACCCGGCAAAGCCGTAAACTTCTTAATATCCCCTACATAAACATCCAATTCATCGTCAACCTTAGTATCCAATCGAATAATATCACCGGGTTGAATGGACATAAAATCCGAAACATTGATGGAAGAATGGCCCAATACCGTAGTAACCGGAACCATAGCCTTTGAAATCAAAGATTCAATATCATCGGAATAGGTTTCACCATCGGAATCCTGCATGTTGGAATACCAGAACTTGGTATTTAATTTGTCCATAACAGGCTCTAACGTCAAATAGGGAAGACAAAGGTTAATAAGACCTTCCACATCTCCTATTTTAATGTTTATCGTAACAATTGCAATCATTTCAGAAGGCTGAATAATCTGAGCGAACTGAGGATTTGTCTCAATTCTTTGGAGTCTCGGGTTTATGTCCAAAACGTTTTCCCAAGGCTCACGCATCAGTTCAACACAGCTCGTCATGACGCGTTCGATAATCAAAAGCTCTATCTCGGAAAACTCTCTTGTTTTTTCGAGAGGTTCTCCTTCTCCTCCAAGCATACGATCGATAATAGCATATCCCAGCTTGGTGGCCATCTCCATAATGATATTTCCCTTTAGCGGTTCAAAATCAATGATTCCCAAAAGAACCGGATTCGATAGCGCATTGGAAAACTCCATATAGGTAACGGCTTCGGAGTTCATCACTTCCACCTGAATATTCTTTCGTAAATAAATCGGAAGGTTGGTGGAAAGCAATCGACCGTAGTTGTCGTATATAATCTCTAAGGTTCGAAGGTGTTCTTTGGAGAACTTGGATGGACGGGCGAAATCGTACTCTTTAACCTGGACTTCATTCGACTTTTTCATTTCGTTAACATCGACTTCACCGCTTGACAATGCTTTCAGCAGGTTGTCGATCTCGTTTTGCGAGAGTACGTCACTCATTCATCCTCACCTCCTTTTTTGAGTATTTTTTTAAGTTTTACTGATACATAATCTCCGGATAATCTACGGAAATAATAAATGAACTATCTCCAAAATGACTGTTCAAATCATCTCGAATTTCATCTTGACCCAATGTTTTATTCTCTTTCAGATCTTCCATTGTGTATTTTGATATTTCTTGCATGATAAAGGATTTATAAACATCGTCATAATTACCGCTGTTTTCTCCGCCGTAATTCGCATACTTTTCACTGGTAGCATTCATGGTTACGGTAACTTTCACTACAGCAACATGTGAAGAACCATCAGCACTATCCTTTAAGTTAATATTCATGCTTTCACCGGCATTAACCTTATATAAAGACTGATTATCAATACTTACGGTAGAAGCACCGTCCGCATCGGAACCGGTCTTAACATCCAACTCAATTGCCTCAGAAACCTTGGCAATCAAGGAGTTTACATTATTAATCTCCGGGACAACCGCAAAAACCACAACAGCGGTAAGAATTAAGTTAACCAGGCAAAGAACCATGGTAATAACCGTCATTAAATTCTTTTTCATGTTCATCTCCTCATTAATCTACGTTTGAATTGTATGAGTTATAAATCTTTATCTCTACTCTACGGTTTCTGGCTCTGCCCTCCGGTGTAGAGTTGTCCGCAACCGGATTGTAGGAACCGCGTCCTGTAGAGACAATATTTGCAGGATTTACATCCGTGGCATATTCGCGAATGCGATTTGCAACATATAACGCTCGATACATGGACAAAACATCGTTGTCCTCGTATTTGGCGGAACGAATCGGAACATTATCCGTATAACCTTCCACATCAATCACGTTGGCAGTATAAATATTCAAAAGCTTTGATACTTTTTCCACCAAAGGCAATGCATCCGGAACAAGCTCCGCAGAACCGGATTCAAAAAGCAGAGAGCCGTTTAATGTAATGCGAACATACTGTCCGTTGAAATCCACTTCAATTTGATCCTGAATGCCATACTGTGTGGCTAAAGCCTCGATTTTTTCTGCCATTTGCTCGGATTCGTTTAACTGTTGCTGTTCATAGTCCTCTAAGGCTGATGCCTGGGCTTCCGCAACAGCTTCTTCCAAAGTCTCCATAGCAGATTTATCATCATCCGTTTCCCCGGCATTGATTTCATCCTCTCCATCTCCACGGGATAAGGAATCACCGAAGAAATCAGTGTAGTTCGGAAGTTGCGTAATACCGGATGACACCATCATACCCTGAGTCACTGTGGAACCGCCGCCACCGCTGGAAGGCAAAATCGAAAATGCCTGATGCAATGACTGAACAACCTGCTCGTACTTTGCCGCATCTACAGATGACATAGAGAACAAAAGCACGAAAAAACAAAGAAGCAGATTCATCAAGTCAGAGAATGTGGCCATCCATGCAGGGGAGCCTTTTGGCGGGTCTTCCTGTTTTGGTTTACCCATTAACCTTCACCTCCAGCATCCTCTCCAACAGAATTACGTGCACTCGGAGGCAAGAATGTCTTAAGTTTTTCCTCAATAACGCGAGGGTTTTCACCTGCCTGTATCGATAATAATCCCTCTACGGCAACTGTACGCACCTGAATTTCAAGTGCATTATCAACCGCCAGTTTTGCAGCGGTCGGACCTGTCAGCCAGTTTGCAATCAAAGAACCATAAAGTGTGGTAAGCAAAGCTACCGCCATGTTCGGTCCGATGGTTGAGAAGTCTGACAAGTTCTTAAGCATGTTAACAAGACCTACCAAGGTACCGATCATCCCCCACGCAGGACCCATTTCACCCCATTTTTCCCAAAATGAAATAACGGTTTTGTGTCGGGCTTCCATATTATCCAAATCCGTCTCTAAGATGGCACGAACCAAATCCGCATCCGTACCGTCTACTACCAGCATAATTCCTTTTTTTAAGAATTCGTCTTCGATATTGTTTGCTTGTTCTTCCAACGCAAGCAAACCCTCTTTACGAGAGATGTTTGACATATCGATAATGGTTTTAATAACCGCTGTCGGATCAGTATCGGGTGGTTCCTTGATTGAAATACCCATACCTTTTAAACCATTAATGAAGTCAGGCATTTTATTAGAGCCCAAAGTTGATGCCAAAGAACCTCCGATTGTAATGATAACGGAAGGGATATCGACAAAGTTTCCGAGTGCCGCAACACCACCGGAAGAAACGATACCGAATACGACCATGACAACACCCAGGCCAATACCTGCTAATGACGCTATATCCACTATTTCTCACCCCACAAATAATCAGATGTGTTAGTACTGTTTTTCCTAGAAAATAAAGCAATTTTACACATAAAAACAGCTTCAAAAATCTACACTTGATATAATATTACTAAATTTTGATACAGATGTCTACTTTATTTTCTAAAAAAAACTTTATCTTGTTGCTTTTTTCATAAATCCAATCAAAAAAACACAAAATATTGAATTGAGTCTAATTTGTCTACAAATTCAAAAACTGTGGTCTTCCCGGTGTAGGAAAACCACAGTTTAAAGCCATTTATAAGATTAAAGATTATCTCTTTAAGTTTGTAAGTTCCTCAAGCATGGTATCGGAAACTGTAATAATTCTTGAATTTGCCTGGAAACCACGCTGTGTAGTAATCATTTCCGTAAACTCTGTAGACAAGTCAACGTTTGACATTTCAAGCTGTCCGGTAGACATGGAACCACCGTCTGCTGTTACGTCACGTCCAATTCCGTCAAAGTCACCGGAGTTAAGTGTTGTTCCGTAGCAGTTATTTCCAAGTGCTTCCAAACCGGATGCATTTGCAAACTGTGCCACTGCTATCTGTCCCAAAAGAATGGTATTACCATTGTCATAAGAGCCGTAAATCTTTCCATCCTTCTGAATGGATACACCGGTTAATGCGCCAAGTTTTTTACCTGCTCCAACGGTGGAGTTTGCAACATTTCCTCGATCAATACCCATAGTGGATACTGTACCGTTATCGTAATTTAATACGCTGGTAAAATCGATAGTTACGTCTTCAAACTGGTCTCCTAAAGCAGTAAGATTTAACTTTGCAGTCTTATCACCTGCGATATTATCAAACACACCGTTTGCTGCGTTAAATTCCAAATCATAGTTTACCGCTGTTTTTTCAATATGAAGATTGGAACCAACGATTTTTAAATTTCCGGCATTGTATGCGGTTTCCACATCGGCATACTGATTAGCGGTAAGTCCGAAAATGTTTGAAAGCGACTGGAAACTTGTAGTACCACTGTCGTTTGTAAAGTTAATTCCCAAGACACCACCCTCGGTAACAATATCTGCAGTATTAAACTGGGCCGCATTGTAAGAAAACTGACTGTCAGTTGTGGAATAAATTCCTCCGGAATACTTATAATTGGCAGAAACACCAAATTCAGTTGCTTCTCTTCCGCCTTCTGCGCCAAACACTGCTGCAAGCAACTGATTTTCGTCAATGGCTGCGGTTGTATTTTTATTAATGTAGTCTTTTAAAATATCATTGTTATCTGCATCGTAGATAGCTGTGAGCTTAACAGTATATTTATTCTTTCCATCACCATCCGCATCTGTAGTATCAAAGGCTTTTACCGAAAATTTTGCGGTATAGGCATAACCTAAATTGTCATAAAGGCTTAAGGACATTGCATATCCTTTTTCACTCTTTACATCTGTATTGTTTTTATCAATAATTCCGGATGCGGTTGCATCTGTGGTAGCTTCCGGTGCAGATGTAAGATTTGCAGGCTGCATAATGCGAAGCGGGGAAACCGTATCTTTTACAATTGCTTGTGTATCCGGATTAACCTGCCATCCCTGTACCAAATAACCGGTAGATGTCATGGCCAAGTTTCCGTTACCATCCAGGTAGAAGGAACCGGATCTTGTAAATAAGTTGGATGAACCGTTATTTACGATAAAAAAGTTTGTAGAATTGGCATCGGATAATTTAATATCCAACGCATCACCTGTAGACTGTGAGGAACCGGTTGAAGTAACGGTTACTTTCGTAGCACCGGATGTAACACCAAGACCAATCTGTTTCGGGTTAACACCACCGGTGGTTTCAGTTGCACCGGATGCACCGGATGTGGTCTGATACATAACATCCGCAAATGTTACGGATGAAGATTTAAATGCTACTGTATTAACGTTAGCGATATTGTTACCGATAACGTCCATTTTTGTCTGGTGTGTTTTTAAACCGGATACACCAGAGTAAAGTGATCTCATCATAGTTTTTGTCCTCCTAAGCTATTACAGCTCCATCGATATTTGTAAAAATTCCTTCTTCCGAAGCATCACTTTCCAATGCAGTTATTACGGTATTACTTGGAACATTTACAATAAAAGCAAGGGAATCAACCATTACCAAGGAATCTTGAATCCCTTTGGCTTCAGCTTTTTGAACACCCTCATTTAATCTGATTTTTTGGTCTTCCGTCATTACGATATCCCGATCGTCCAATCGTTTTGAGGCATGCTTGGAAAATTTAACCTCTCCAGCTTTTGTTGCTTCATCAATTTGACTTTGCAAATAAGAAGCAAAAGAATCGGAAATATTAACGTTGGAAGATTTATTTGAATTTCTCAGGTAAGTATCCGTTACCTGCTGAATGGATGTAAATCCACTTTGAATTTGATTCATAATCTCCTCCGAATCTTAAGCACCGGTTGTTGTACCTGTAGATGTTGTAGAAGTATCCGTAGTGGTAGACGTATTATCCGTGCTGTCATCACCCTTCAGTTTCTTTTCTAATGCAGTTAACTTGGCTAGATCGGCTTCATCAATGAATCCGCCCTTCTTAACATATTCACTGAGTGAATCGTAGAAGCTTCTGGCTTCATTGATTGCTGAAGTATCTCTTTGAACATTTAAATTTGATACTGTCGGAAGTTTTGCAACCATTGCCTTAAATGTTTCACCAAGGACACCTGCGTTATAGAAGGTTGCGTCCTGAACGGATGTAATGGAATCTACGTCATAGAGATTACCTTCTACGGAAACTTTAATGGATCCGGAATCCGTTGCTACGTAATCCACGCAACCCTTTATTTCATCTCCATCGCCATCAGTAAGTGTAACATAGTTTCCGACCAATGCAGATGCCTGTAATTCGTTCATCTTATCTGATACGGAATTCAATGCTTCCACCTGTGAAAAAGTAGCCAACTCTTTTACATATTCAGAGTTGTCTGTAGGCTGGAGCGGATCCTGATACTGCATCTCGGTAACCAAAAGCTGCAAAAACATTTCTTTGGTCTGATCTGTAGCTTTTTTGGTTTTTTCAGATGTTGAACCGGTTTTATCGTTTACGTATTGACCGTTTTGAATTTCACCTATCAAAGACATAACATATATCCTTTCTATGCAGTAAAGTTAATTTGATTACCCGAATCCCGCATCATACTTGCGGCAAGAATTTCTTCATCTGTCAAATCTTCGGGTAATTCTTCCAAACCACTCAAATTCAAATTTCTCATTCTTGCGTTTGACTGTTCTTCTTCGGAACCTTTGAACTTGGAAGAACCGTTTTCAAAAGAAGTATTTGCCTGGGCATCCAGCTGCTCTTCAAATTCTCTGGTTCCAACAGAAATCTCAATGGCATTTACTTTCATTCCCTGTTGATTCCAGGTGTCTTTTAAGATTGCCATCTGGGTCTCCATTGCTGCTTTCACATCATGATTTTCTGTGTAAAGTTTAGCGGTAATGGTTCCACCCTCTTCCGTAACCTGTAAGTACATCTTTCCTAAGGATGCCGGATGAAGTTCCAGCTCCATAGATGTAAGATTTTCGGAAATCTGAGTTCTGGTCTGAGTTACAATCTGATCCATGATATCTTCTACATCGATATTCGTGTAGGAAACGGTTGTTTCTTCCACAACTTTTGTAAAGGATACGTTTGTTTCTGCTGTAACATTGGTTGAATAGTTTACGGAAGTATTTGTAACTGCAGTCGGTTCAAAACCGGTACTTGTTTTTGGCTTTTGAGGTTGTTCCTGATTTTGCATCGGGTTACCGGTATTTGCATCCGGCTTTTCTGTTTCAACAGAAACAATCTTTTCATCTGTTTCCATTTCCACAACTTCCTCAAAATCAAAGTTTTCAAGTTCTGCTTTTACTTTTGTTTCATCCGAAACTAAGGGAGCCTTTACTTCTACAGGGGTCTCACTCTCTGTAAATTCTTTGAAAGGCATTTGGTTTGATTCTTCTTGAATCAATGGATCTGTATTAAGGACTTGTGATGAAATCATCTCATCCGGGGATAATTTCACTTCGATGACCTCTCCGTTAGGTCCAAGATCTTCTGAAGCTTTCTTAAGTCCGTCATACGTAACAACCAAATCGTTTTCCATTAATAGGTCTTTAAGTTCAGTAGTGTCGGAGACATCCATGCCTTCAAATAATTCTGCAATTACAGGTTCCAAATCGTTAAGAACATTGGACACCGTATCGTTAAGAATTAATGATACGCTTTCATCTCCTTCCAAAACTCCGAGAAGTTTTGTCACATTTTCCGGAAGTGTCAAATCCATCATGTTAAATCCTAAGATTTCCATGGCCTCTTTGATTTCCTCCTCCGAAACATCCATATTTTCGGAAAGAATCGCTTTCACATCGGAAATAAACTTGTCTACCTTTTCAATGGCTTCGTCTACCGTTTCCGGTGACATTTGCTGTGAAGTCTCTTTTTCACTTGGAATTGTTCTGGCTGAAAAATCCGAATTTTGAAATGACTGATTGGAAGTAGTCACTTTACTATCAGTAGTAGGTAGTGATACTGCTTCGGATGTCACATCCTGTTTTGTATCACTTGATTGCAAAGAATTTACAACCAACTGCATAAAATCTTCGGTTTTGCCATCTGACTTCGCTGCGGATTTGGCGTTTGTGTTCTCCATAAATCCAACTGGAATCTGAGACACATTCGCACTTGTCATATGAAATTGTCAAGTCTCCTTTCTTCGCCATCCGTAGCAAAAATAATGATCATCCTTGATAATATATATTCTATGGTTCCATGAGCTTCGTGACACTGGCCGCAATGTCTGAGTCCATAGCTCCAAGAATTTTCCCTCTGGATTCTGTATCCATTGCCCATAGGATTTTACCAACCAATTTCAAATCATCCGTCATGGTATTGAAAATAGCTGCCGCCTGAGCCGGTTTCATACTGGAGTAAGTATTGGCATAGTCGGTAATTTCCTGTTTTTCTTCAGTTTGTTTTACAACTTGCTTGTAAATCACTTCCGCATTTTCAGGCTCAATACTCTCATAGTACTTCTTATATTCTTCTATATCGGGCGAATTGTTTCCAAAAACAACCTCTTCATAGAATTTTTCTTTAATTTCTTCAAAATTTTTTTCGTTTGCTTTATAAACAGCCAATTCCTGAGCCTGTGCTTCCAATTCTGCCAAGTGTGTTGCGTCCGCACTTCCGGCAGCCTGTGCATCCGCAAGCTGTGCTTCAAGCTCCTTGATACGAGCCACAGCCGCATCCATGCTTTCAAACTGATATGCAGCATCTTCCTCTGCATACTCCTCTACTTCAGGCAAAATCATATTCACATAAGGAACATCCTTTAAAATCGGATACAAAACAGTGGAACCAACTCCGCCTACGTCCATTTTGATTAAAAGTGCAAATATAGCAAGCCAGACAATGGCAATTAAAATACCGACAATTATAACAAGCGCAGTGGAACCACCTTCTTCGTCAAGGTTTTCTTCGCCTTTGCCGTCTTTTGCAGCCTTCTTTGCGGCTTTCTTTTCTTCTTTTTCTTTTTTCTTTTGTTCCTTCTTAGATAATTCTTCGTCTGCCATAATTGCTCCAATTATAATTTGTTATGATAGGTAAAGCTGACCAGTTGATCTGTTTCTTTACTTTCTTCTGCTTTTAGTTCTTCTTTGAAATTCTCAAACGCTTTTTCCCGAAGTTTTTCGTGGGTCTTACGGTCTTTCATTACTTCATCCAACCGTGCTCTTGCGCGCTCCACTTCACGCTGTGCACGACTTACCTCTATTAACTGGTCACGAATCTTAGACTTCATGGCATTAATAGAATCTTTGCATATCTTGATATCCCGAATGGATAAAGTTCCCTGGGTCATTTCTTTTAACTGATTCTCGTATTCGGCACGCCGAATCATAAGCTGCGAAAGTTTTTCCTGTTCTTCCAAAAGCCGCTGATTTGCGATGGAGAACGCGATTTTCTCCTGGGTTTCAAGTTTCTCTTTTAAGTTGAGAATGTTTTGCATTCGATATACGAACTTTGCCATAATAACCTCATGAATCCTGATCTGCTAATAGACCTGAAACATCCGGCTCGTCCTCATCGGCCGAAGGTTCCACCAGGGGCTCCGGTTCAAACTCAGGTTCTTCCGGAGGAATCTGTTCCGCTGCAGGCTTCGGCTTCTCCGGAAGCGGGAACATTTCAAACAGCATGGAAAGTTCTTCCTCAAAATCAAACTTTTCGTCGGTTTCCTGAAGTAAAAACTGATTTACACTGTCAATTTTTGAAATTGCAAAATCAATGCTTTTATTGGAACCGGGCTTATATGCCCCGATGTTAATCAAATCCTCAGCTTCCGAATAGGTTGCCATAACATTTTTTAGTGTACCGGCTACCTTTTTATGTTCTTTTGTAGCGATAGCCGACATCACTCTCGAGATACTTGCCAATACATCAATGGCTGGATAATGATTTTGCTGTGCCAAACGGCGGTTTAGTACAATATGTCCGTCAAGAATGGATCTGGCTGTATCCGTGATAGGTTCATTAAAATCATCACCGTCAACGAGTACCGTATAAAGACCGGTTATAGATCCCACAGCAGAATTTCCGGCACGTTCCAAAAGCTTCGGCATCTCCGCATATACAGATGGAGGATATCCTCTGGTTACAGGAGGCTCCCCGGAGGCCAAACCAATTTCACGCTGTGCCATGGAAAAACGGGTCAAAGAGTCCATCATTAAAAGGACATCCATACCCTGATCTCTGAAATATTCCGCAATAGCGGTTGCTGTCATGGCGGCTTTCTTACGAATGAGGGCAGGTTTATCAGAGGTGGCCACTACCACAACAGAACGAGCCATACCTTCCGGCCCCAAATCGTTTTCCACAAACTCACGAACCTCACGGCCGCGTTCTCCAATAAGCGCAATCACATTAATCTGCGCTTTTGTATTGCGGGCAAACATACCCATCAACGTACTTTTTCCAACACCGGAGCCGGCAAATATTCCGATTCTCTGGCCTTTACCAACGGTAATCAGGCCGTCCACAGCCTTTACTCCTAAAGGTAATACCTCGTTTATAATCACGCGTTCCATAGGATCCGGAGGCGGTGCATCCACAGGATAGGTTTGATGTAAATGCAAAAGCTCATCCATATCCGTCGGGCGACCTAAGCCATCCAGGGTATGTCCTAAAAGTTCGTTTCCAACAGGGATTTCCAAGGGATGATTGGTATTTTCCACAATAGCTCCAACCGAAATGCCTTCCACGCTTTCATAAGGCATCAACAAAAGATGGTTGTCAGCAAAGCCAACGACTTCTGCGGAAATTTTGTTACCGTCATCCAGTTTAATAAGACAGACATCATTTAACTTTGCTTCCGGTCCCAAAGATTCAATGGTCAAACCAACGACTTTTGTCACCTTCCCAAGCCGGTCAAAATAGGTCTTTGAGAGAATATTATTCAGTTGTGTTTGCAGGTCGGCCATATACATTCCCCTAATAATTAAGAAAAAGGATTTAATATCCTAAAGTTTAGACGCTTAAAGACCTTAAATCCTTAATTAAATTCCTCATCTGCGTATCCAAACCACAATCAAATACGCCTCCGTCCGTTTCTATAATGCACCCTCCTTCGGGAAGCACCGGATCACGGACAATATCCAATACCACATCACTTCCTACTTTTTCTTGAAGCAATGCTTTGTTTTCCTGCAAGAAGGAATAACCATCATCATTTACTTTAATCAAAAACTCTTTGGAATTTTCAATGTTTAAAAGGCAATTGTCAACCAAATGCAAAAGTAATTCTTTTGAATCTCCAAACTGTACACAGAAGAACTTTTCCAAAACATCGCAAACACTGGTAACGATTTCGGATTCCAAAGCATCCCGTTTCTTTTCGTATTCTTCACGAATTCGTTGATTCTCAGCTTCTAGTTCGGCTTTTTTTCCATCGAACTCCTGCATGGCCTGTCCCAGGCCTTCCTGATATCCGGTCTTTTTGCCTTCTTCTTTGTAGTGACGCTTTAGAGCTTCTGCCTGATCTCTTGCCTCTTCCAAAATCATATCGGCAGCAAATCTGGCTTCATGCTTAATCTTTTCAGCCTGTTCCTGTGCTTCTTCCAACAATAGTTCCGAAGTTAAAGATGGCGTCTCGTCTTCTTCCTCTGCAGCAGGGGCAGCATCCACAACGTTTCCTTCTTCATCTATTACAATCAATGGATTGCCGTCATCATCCAATGGAAACAAAATATTTCCTTCTTCATCGGAAGGGAGAACAACATTTCCTTCTTCATCCTGCGTAATGGCAGAATAAAAATCGTCTTTTAACTTGGAATAGCGAAGCTCTTTTTCTTTCATCAGTCTTTTTTCATAGGCTTCAATCTTCGCTCTGACTTTACTGTTGGAATCAATGAGGGCTTTATCCTCTTCTTCTGTTATAAACTGCCATTTTAAAATTTTAGACAACTAAATCGTCACCTCCACCTCTGGAAATAACAATCTCAGAAGAGTCCTCAAGCTTACGGATAACTCCAACAATCTTTTGCTGGGCTTCTTCTACGTCTTTCATACGAACAGGGCCCATATATTCCATATCTTCTTTAATCATTGCAGCCAAACGAGAAGACAGGTTCTTGAAGATGGCATTCTGAACTTCTTCATTAGCACCCTTAAGTGCCACGCCGAGGTCAGAGTTTTCAACGTCTCTAAGCACACGCTGAATAGCTCTGTCGTCCAAAAGCAAGATATCCTCGAATACGAACATCTTCTTTCTGATTTCTTCTGCCAATTCCGGTTCTTCGATTTCCAAAGTCTCCATGATACGTTTTTCTGTACCACGATCTACTGCATTCAAAATCGCAACAACGGAATCCACGCCACCGGCAATGGTGTAATCCTGATTGATAAGGTTGGAAAGTTTACGCTCAAGTACGCGTTCCACCTCTTTAATAACTTCCGGAGAAGTTCGATCCATCATAGCAATACGCTTTGCAACATCAGCCTGCTTTTCAGGTCCAAGCGCGCCCAAAATCATAGATGCTTGTGCAGCAGACAAATAAGAAAGAATCATTGCAATGGTCTGTGGGTGTTCTTCCTGAATGAAGTTTAGCACCTGTGCAGGCTCTGTCTTTCGAATAAACTCGAAAGGGCGAACCTGTAAGGATGCGGTAAGTTTTGTAATAACGCTCTGAGCTTCTTCTTCGCCCAAAGCCTTTTCCAAAAGCTCTTTTGCGTAACCGATACCACCTTCGGCAATATACTGCTGCGCCAGGCAGACCTGATAAAACTCATTGATAACCTCATCCTTAATCTGCGGTGATACGCTTCGGGTATTTGCAATTTCAAGCGTTAATTCTTCGATTTCTTCTTCTTTAAGGTGTTTAAAAATATCTGCAGACTTTTCCGGACCAAGAGTGATCAAAAGTATCGCAGCTTTTTGTACGCCATTTAATTCAGATATATCTGCCATTTTATCCCCAATCTTCGTTTAGCCAGTTACGTAACAAGGACGCAACCGCCTCCGGTTTTTCATCCACAAACTTCTCTATCAAAATACGAGCCTCGGACTTCTCATTAAATCCGATGTCTTCAAGATTTTCTTCCACTGCCTGCTGTTCAAGCAAAGTTTCCACAGAAACTTCTTCTTGAACTTCTTCCTCTTCTTCCTTGCGAAGGGTCTTGAATACTACAAATCCCAGCATTGCAAAGATAAGAAGTGCCATGATTATCTCGAGATAATCCGTGATATCAAATCCCTTTTGTGAATATTCAAACATAGGTACATCATAGGTAAGTACCGAAATGTTCGTGGTCGGTATGCTGGTGGCATTGGATACGGCTGTAACAATATCCTCATCCACCTCTGTCTTTGTAATATCGCCGTTTGTTGCGGCAAACTGTTCAAAGGTGGTATCTTCCAATTCACCGTTTGCCTTCATCAAGTCTTCATTATAGGTAACATAACGATAAGCCACGATGGAAAGAGTTGAGGCTGTATAATCCACCTTACCTTTTTCACCGTTCGTTGTCGTGATTTCTTCGTCCGGTAAATAGTTCCTGGTGTAGTCCTCGGAAGAAGATGATGTGTTTTCTCCATCTTCTATGACATAAGTGGTATCATCATTGGAATCGGTACCGGGTGTTCCCGCTACACCGGAATTGGACTGCGCTTCCGAATGTGTTTCAGAGCTTAAATATCCTTCTGTACGGTCGTCATCAACAGAATAATCGTACTTTACCTTATTGGTGTCATCGAAATTCATGTTTAAGTTAACTGCAATCTGGGTGTTATCAAAAATTGCTGTTCCGTTTTCAGACTCTGATAAAATATTTTTAACTTTATTGACCATCAAAGTTTCAGCTTCCTGCTTTACCTTTTGGTTGGAAGCGGCAATACCTGCTGTGGTAGCCTCATCTCCTCCGGAGAACAAAACATTGGACTTGCGATCCAAAATGGTAATATTTTTTGTATTGTCATTTCCCAAATTGGTAGCCAAGTACTGTGCAACGGCAGCAGCACCTTCCTGATCCAATGAACCATCCACGACAACGGAACAATAAGAGTCTGCATCATTGGCAATCAATGTGCCGTCATCATCCGGAATATTAAGAGTTACTTTTGCGGAATTAATCGTGTCCATTGACTCCAAATAATCTGCAAATTCATCCTGTAAAAACTGCAAATACTTTTTCTGTTTATCTGCTTCCGTGGATGTAAAGCTTCCATCCAAGACATTATCAATGGAATAACGCGCGGAAGGAATATTATTTGTACCAAGAAGCATCCCCGCCTGGGTCTCATCCTCGCTTTTAACTTTAAAAACATAAGCTCCGCCCTGCTGTTCCATTTGGGCCTCAATATTGTTTTCACTCATGATGGACTGAATAGATTGTGCCTCCGTAGCACTGGTCACGGTAGCTAAAATCTTCCATGTGGGACGTGATACAACAAACCCAAGAATCACAAGGGCAACCACAACCACTGACACAGCGGAAATCATCATGGCCTTTTGTTTGGCGTCATACTTGGACCACCAGTCTTTGATTTTGTTGATGATGTTTTGCAATTGTTCAGGCATGTTCCTACTCTCCTAAACCTAAAAACTGTATTTACATATAAACAGAATTACTTCGTAATTCTGAACACATGAGTATTTTTTTCATTACATTCAAAAAATACTCATGTGTTTTAGTATCTGATAGAAATATAATTCCAAATAAATTTGAAATTATATTTCTTATCATCTACTTTATATCTGCATATTCATAATGGTCTGATAGCTCTGTAAGAATTTATCTCTTACCGCTACCGTGTATGACAACGCAACCCCCGCTTTTTGTTGGGCGATCATTAAATCATGCGTATTATCCGATTCGCCCAAGGCGAATTTGATTTCTTCCGCAGAAGCTTTGTTCTGCAACGTATTTGTCTCTCCCACCATATTCATAACGGATTTAAAAATCGAATCAAAATCCTCGGAATTGTTGGTGGGAATGGATACGGTATTGGTAGAATCCTTAACCGGTGTACTTTGATATAAGTTTGTAATGGCTGTAATATCCATAATAACTCCGTTCTTTTAACTAAAACTATGATTGGCCGATGCTAATGCCCTGGCTTGTCATGGCCTTTAGAGCATTAAACGCAGTCACGTTGGCCTGATAGCCGCGAGATGCATCAATAAGATTCGTCATCTCGGTAACCGTATTAACGTTTGGATAAGTAACATATCCGTTTTCATCCGCATCCGGATGAGCCGGATCGTATTCCATAACAAAATCCGTTTCATAATCCTCATGAACGCCGGATACTTTTACACCGTTGCCCTTGTAAGCATTGACATAGCTTAAAGTGTCGCGAAATGACATGGCAGTAAGGTTTTTTTCTTCAAATGTAACGATTTTTCGGCGATAAGGTTCGCCGTTTTCATCTCTTGTAGTATTGATATTGGCAATATTTTCAGCAATGGTATCCATACGGAAACGCTGTGCTGTCATACCGCTTGCGGCAATATCAAATGATTGAAACAATCCCATAAACGCCTCCTTTTATTAACTTCCGATTGCTGTTTTAAAGTGTGAAAAATCCTGAGAAATAGATGTGGTAAGTTCCTGATAACGCAACTGTTCGGAAGCAAGTTCCACATTTTCCGTATCCGGATCCACGTTATTTTTATCGATTCGATAAGAATAATATTCATAATCGCGATATTCCTTAGGGTTAAGATTTGCGGTTTCCATATGCTTAACTACTCCATCAAGGTTGGAATATTTTGTACAACCGGTACGAAGTTCATGTTCCAAAACACTTTGGAAATCCAAATCTTTTCTTTTGTAGGTGGGGGTATCCGCATTTGCTATGTTATTGGCGATTAGTGTTTCACGCTTGAAACTGGCATCTGCCGCTTTATCCATAACATTGATGTACGAAAATGCATCTGAATTAATCATAGTTTCCTCCTATTTTCACTAACCCACTCTTCTAATATTATAAAGTAATTTTATAAAAAGACAAGTGGTTTTTACATTATATTGTGTTTTAAATTTCATTCACCCACAAGATTTATGATTTTGTTCATATGCGGCCAGTCCCGGGGATTTCAGAAAAACAAAAAAGGATTTATAGCAAAAACTATAAATCCTTTTATAAAACTCATCCTTGTATATACTTTAAAGGTATATCGGCAGATTAATCGTTATTCTTAAGGGATTCCAACTCATCAAATACCACATCATTTAACACCTTGATATAAGTTCCCTTCATTCCGGAAGAACGAGACTCAATAACGCCGGCACTTTCAAACTTACGAAGTGCATTTACAATAACTGATCTTGTAATACCGACACGATCTGCAATCTTGGAAGCAACTAAAATACCTTCATTTCCATCCAACTCTTCAAAAATATGAATAATCGCCTCCTGCTCGGAGAAAGAAAGTGTATTGATGGCAGATTTCACAATCTGTTTTTTACGATTTTCTTCTGCATTCTCTTCGTTAACGGAACGCATCATTTCAAGTCCAACCACTGTTGTACCGTATTCAGAAAGAATAATATCATCGATATCGTATTGACGATCGAAACGATATACAAACAGTGTTCCCAAACGCTCTCCGGCGATATCAATCGGTGTAATGATTGCAGCATAGCGATGAATATCCGTCTTTTCAAAGCCTAATGTTGCAAGATTAACATTTTCTTTTGTAGAAAGAATGGAAAGCAATCTCTCGTTTAATTCCGGATCGATAAAGCCACCGACTTTGCCAACCATAAGTTCGGTAATGTCTTCGGTATGCTCGGAATGAGAAATACCAAGTGCTTTTCCTTTCTTTGAAATAACTAAAATATTAGAATCCAATATTTCTGTAAGGACCTGGCAGATATCGTTAAAGACAACTTTTGAACTATTGTTGTTATGCAATAACTTACCAATCTTACGTGTTTTATCTAATAACTGTACACTCATAAAAATTCCTCCACAAGTGCTATTATTTTAACATTATATGGCGAAATTTTCAATCAATTTAAAAAATATTAATAAAAATTTCACAATTTATGTGTCTATTTCATAAATTAATCTTCATTTTTAGACGATTCGCTGTAGCCACATGTATCAGAAGCACAAACGATTTTATTTCCTTTTCGAACCATATAACTACCGCATTTCGGGCATTTCTTGTTTACCGGTATCTGCCAGCTTGAAAAGTCGCAGTCAGGATACCCTTCGCAGCCATAGAACTTACGTCCCTTTTTGGATCTTCTTTCCACCAATTCCTTGCCGCAGACCGGGCAATTCACACCGATATTCTTAAGATACGGTTTTGCATTGACACATTCCGGATACCCCGGGCATCCCAGGAACTTTCCTTTCGGACCGTATTTTACAATCATTTTACGTCCACACTTTTCGCAAACTACATCCGTAACTTCAGGCTCTATTTTCACTTTTTCAAGTTCTTTTTCTGCCTGGCGAACCTGCTCATCCAAATCCGGATAGAAGTTTCGGACTACGGATTTCCACTCAACGGAACCGTCTTCCACTCCATCCAAAAGCCCTTCCAGATTTGCAGTAAAGTTTTGGTTTACAATGGTTGGGAAAGATTTTTTCATAATATCGTTAACGATATCTCCCAACTCTGTAACGTAAATCTGTCGTCCTTCTTTGGTAATATAACGACGCTTTAAAAGCGTTGTAATAATCGGTGAATAGGTACTTGGTCGTCCGATTCCGAGTTCTTCTAAGGTATGAACCAAAGAAGCTTCCGTAAATCGAGGCGGTGCCTGGGTAAAGTGCTGCTTTTCCACAAGTTCATTGCAAGGAAGGCTGTCCTTCACATGCAAGGAAGAAAGCTGATATTTGGTCTCAGTATCCTTTTCATCCGCCTCTTCATATATTGCGGTAAAACCGTCAAATGTCTTTTTTGACTCTGACTGAGTAAAGATATACCCCTTTGCAGCAAATCGAAGAGATAAAACATCATATTCGGAATCCGCCATCTGAGAAGCCAAAAAGCGGTAATATATCAAGGAATACAATTTCAATTGATCTTTAGTCAAAGAATCTGCAATTTCAGATGGAATGCGACCAATATCGGAAGGACGGATGGCTTCATGGGCATCCTGAATATTTCCCTTTTTTCCCTTCATCGGAGGATTATAGGGTTTATAGTAGGAGGAACCGTACTTTTCGGTAATAAACTCCTTTGCCAAAGCCTTTGCTTCATCGGAAATACGAATAGAGTCTGTACGAAGATAAGTAATAAGACCTACCGTTCCGCTTCCCTTGACATTAACACCTTCGTAAAGTTGCTGTGCCACCTGCATGGTTTTTTGGATGGAAAAGTTCAATGCTTTGGAGGCTTCCTGCTGCATGGTGGATGTGGTAAACGGAAGGGGTGACTTACGGGTACGTTTGGATGTCTTAATCTCGTCCACAACAAAATCGCTGTTTCCGATTTCTTTCAGAATCTTTTCCAGGGACTCTTTATCACTGATTTCAAGTTTTTTATCCTTTGTACCATAGAAAGATACCGGAAACGTTTTCTTTCCGTTCTTTAAAGTCGCATCCAAAGTGTAATATTCCTGAGGAACAAAATCATTGATTTCCTCTTCTCTGTTACAAATGATATTTAATGTAGAAGATTGTACTCTACCAGCAGAAAGGCCACGCTTTACCTTTACCCACAATACCGGAGAAATGCGATATCCCACAATACGATCCAAGATACGTCTGGTCTGTTGTGCATTCACAAGATTCATATCGATTTCTCTTGGATTCTTGAATGAATTTTTTACTGCATTTTTGGTGATTTCATTAAATGTAATACGGACATATTTTCCCTCTTCGAGATTCAACGCCTTTGTCAAATGCCATGAAATCGCCTCTCCCTCGCGGTCCGGGTCAGTTGCAAGATAAATTTTATCGGCTTTTTTTGCTTCTTTACGGAGTTCAGCCAAAAGGTCTCCCTTTCCTCGAATCGTAATATACTTTGGTTCAAAATCATGATCGCAATCAATTCCCAACTGGGACTTTGGCAAATCACGAACATGGCCGTTTGAAGCCATAACTTCAAAATTCTTTCCTAAGAATTTTTTGATTGTTTTAACCTTTGTGGGCGACTCCACAATCACGAGATTTTTCACAGTCTTTTCCCTTAAACCTTTATGTATTGATTCATAAAACTCTCTTCGATCAAACCCAAATCGGACAAATGTAAAACACAACGCAATACCGTCATAAGCTCTAAATCAGTCTCTGTAACGATTTCATCGATGCTTTTTGAGTTAAAATCGAAACAACTATACACCAACAAATCTTCTTTTTCAAGGTTCAATTTTTTGTGATAAATGCATTCCGTCGGATTATAGTTCCAATTTTTCAATTCATTTATATCAGAGATCAATTGGGAAACAGAACAAATAATCCCGGCTCCCTGTGCAATAAGTTTGTTGGACCCGCTGCTTAACGTATCTGTAATTCTGCCGGGCATTGCAAACACATCTTTTCCCTGCTCTAAGGCAAAATTTGCTGTAATCAAAGAACCGCTGTGCTCTTTTGCCTCCATGACCAAAAGCACATCACACAATCCGGAAATGATTCGATTCCGATTAGGAAAAAACTCCGGCATGGGATTGGTGTGGGGAGCATATTCCGAAATCACCCCACCCTTATGTTTTATTTCTTCATACAATTTATGATGATTCGGAGGATAACATATATCCACACCGCAACCTAAAATAGCATAGGTATCTCCTTTTCCTTTTAAAGCTCCCTCGTGGGCATATCCGTCCACACCCATGGCCAAACCGCTAACCACAGAAAAACCCTTTTGTGCCAATTCTTCCGAAAACTTAAGCGTCATCTCTTTTCCGTATCCGCTACATCTTCTTGCTCCCACTACGGAAATAATTCGCTCCTCTTTCTTCGGCAATCTTCCGAAATAAAACAATTGAAACGGAGGGTTATGAATGTTTCGAAGTTTCTGAGGGAACTCCTCGTCAAAGTAACAAACAACTCCCATACCGTTTTGCAGAAAAGCTTCATATTCTTCGTCTAAGTAAAAATGATTTTTGAATTCTATGCTTTTTTCTATGCTTTCCTTGTTCAAAAACGAAAGCTTCATCAAATCATTTTTTGATTGCCGATAAATTTCTTCATAATCATGAAAAGCTTCATATAAGAAACGTTTCTCTTTATTGGTAAAAAAGTAGTTACAAGCTAAATAATACTTATATTTCATAGAATTTTCTCCCAATATCGTTTGTCCATACTCCGATATAAAAACGCTTCTTTCAAGTGACAAAGTTCGATGTTTTCTTTTTCATCCATATCCGCAATGGTGCGACTCACTTTTAAAATTCTGTGATAAGTCCGGGCCGTAAGCCCCACTTCATCAAACATTTTCTCCATATAAGAAAAGCTTTCCTCATCCAACTTGCAGTAGGTATCCATTTTATTTACCGGGATTTGATGGTTGTAGGAAAAACCTTCATCTTTATATCGATTCTTTTGAATTGCATGTACTTTTTCCACGCGTTTTCGAATACTCTCGGATGATTCATTCACGCGAACCGATGATATATCTTTAAAAGGAACTTCTTCTATATGCACACACAAGTCAATGCGGTCCAACAGCGGTTGAGAGATTCGTCCAAGGTAATTCCTTATGGATTGTTTATTACAGGTACACTTGTTAAAGTTCGGGAAATAGCCACATTTACAGGGGTTCATAGCGGCTACCAAAGTGAAATCCGCAGGAAAAGTATAATCTCCTTTTGCTCTTGTAATATGCACTTTTTTCTCTTCTAACGGTTGTCGAAGAACCTCCAAAGTTTCATTTCGAAACTCCGGCAACTCATCCAAAAACAACACTCCTTTTGAAGCAAGTGATATCTCCCCGGGTCGAATGGTACTTCCCCCGCCGCCCGTAAGTCCCGCCGGACTGATGGTATGATGGGGATTTCGAAACGGTCGTACAGACAAAAGTTCTTCCCGTTCTCCAAATAAACCGCAAATGCTGTATATCTTTGACAGTATAAGTTGTTCTTCTTTTGACATTTCCGGAAGAATGGATGGAATACATTTTGCTATCATGGTTTTTCCCGCACCCGGAGGACCTACCATCAAAAGATTGTGCATTCCACTGCAAGCCACTTCACATGCCCGTTTTACAAATTCCTGTCCATTGATATCGGAAAAATCACCTACTGCATCAAGATTTGAGTTGTTGGATTTCTTACAGGAGTACTGTATCGGAACAAGATTTTCGTTTAGAAAAAGAATTGTTTCTTGCAAGGTAGATACTCCCACTACGGTAATATCAGGGATTAGCATCGCTTCTACCCTGTTTTCCATGGGAACAACAAAAACTTTTTTCCCTATATCGGATGCACCGGATACCATTGATAATATTCCGTTCACGCCGTGAATCGTTCCGTCCAATCCCAGTTCACCGACAAAGAATAAATTGGAAAAGTCTGTTTCTTTTATGATTTCCATAGCAGAAAGAAGGGAAATCGCTATAGGTAAATCAAAGCCGCTTCCTGTTTTTTTTATACCGGCAGGAAGAATGTTAATGGTGATACGCTTCACCGGCAAATGATAACCACAATTCTTTAATGCAATTCGAACCCGTTCTTTTGCCTCCCGAACTTCAGCCCCTAAAAATCCAACCATTTCAAACACCGGCATACCTTCGGAAATATCTGCTTCCACAGACACCGGTACACCATCAATACCATTTACTATGGCAGTCGAAACAACACTATACAATTTTTCTCCTATTCCTGGGGAATGTATAAGATAAAAAAGACTCTAAAATGAAATGTATGCATATAATAACATGCAATAAGCCATTTGAAAAGAGTAAATATCCCGCCGCGAGCAGGGGAGGGACCATGCCCCGAGGGTAAGCGGTTTAAGCGGCCGAGGGAGCATGTGGGGTGCCCTGCGGGAGGCGGGAAAGTATTTTACAAATTAGTATATTGATGTGAATTTTTTAACTTTAAATACAATCCAACAGATGCATATTCATTGGAAAAATCTGAATCAATGCGAATCATCTCTTTTGCATCTTGTGACGCCATCTGGAGGACATCCGCATCCTGGTAAATGTCTGCCAACGCAAAGTCAAAATCCCCGCTTTGGCGGATGCCGTAAAAGTCACCGGGACCGCGAAGCTTCAAATCTTCACTTGCAATATAGAAACCGTCATTTGATTTGTTTAAAACTTCCAGACGTTTGTTTTTTTCCTTATTCTTGCCACCGTCAACAAAGATGCAATAGCTTTGTGCATCACCACGCCCTACGCGACCACGCAACTGATGAAGCGCAGCCAAACCGAATCGATGGGCATCTTCAATCAGCATCACCGTCACATTCGGGACATTGACACCTACTTCCACTACCGTCGTAGAGCAAAGCACATCCAGTTTCTTATTTAGAAAATCCTCCATTACGCTTTGTTTTTCTTCTGCAGACATTTTCCCATGAAGAATTCCGACACGGATTCTGCACCCAAACAACTGTGAAAGCTTTTTCCCATAGTCTTCCACGTTTTCGCTTTCCGTCTTTTCGCTCGCTTCCACCAATGGGCAGATCACATAAGCCTGATGCCCACGTTCCACTTCTTTATAAATCAATTGATATGCCGTGGTTAGTTCTTTTTTGGTAATCACCGCATTTTTTACAGGCAAACGATTCCTCGGGACATCGGATATCACAGATATATTCATATCCCCGTACAGAATCATGGACAAAGTTCTCGGAATCGGCGTTGCAGACATAACGACGCAAAAGGGATTTCCCCCCTTCTTTCGAAGGGCATCTCTTTGCTTTACACCAAATCGATGCTGTTCATCCGTAATTACAAGTCCTAAAGAATCATAATTTACCTTTTCCTGAATCAGTGCATTGGTACCTATGACATATACAGCCTGACCGGAAGAAATCTTTTCATAAACAGCCTTTTTTTCTTTTTGTGTCATAGATCCCACCAAAAGAACCGCTTCAAAAGGAAGTTCAAACAGCTTTATATAGGAGTTAAAAGTGTCAAAATGCTGTTTTGCCAAAATCTCCGTAGGTGCCATAATCGCTGATTGATAGCCGTTTTCCAAAAACAAAGTCATAGCCAAAAATGCAAGAATTGTTTTGCCGCTTCCCACATCTCCTTGAATCAAGCGTTGTGTAATCACCGGTCCTTTCATATCCGAAACAAGATCTAAAAGGCTGTCGGACTGCCCTTTTGTAAGTTCAAAGGGAAGTTTCGCCAAGCATGATTTGTAATAATCATCTTTTGAAAGTAAAAACTCATTTGGGACAGCTTCTTCCGAAAGCTTTCCCCGTTCCATATCCAACAAAAAGCACAAGAACTCGTCATACACCAAGCGTTTTCTGGCCTCTTTTAACTCCTCAAAGGAGTTCGGAAAATGAATCTTTAAAATAGCTTGTGAAAGATTCATAAGACTTCTCTCATCCAAATAGGCAGGTTGCAAATACTCTTTGATTTCCACCTCTTCCAAAACAGAATGCATTTGTTTTTTTATGGCATTGTTGGTAAGCCCTTTCGTCAAACCATACACCGGTTGCAGCGAAGAACGCACTGAAGCATATTTTTCTTCGGTAAAAACAACCGGCTGCTCCATTTTCTTTTTAAAAGCGCCTTCCGACAGAAGCTTTCCGTAAAAAATATAGGTCTCATTCAATTTCAATTGATTTTTTATATAGGGGGAGCGAAACCATACCATCTCCACCGGGACATCGTGATAAAAACCATGCAGTGTGGTAATATCCATACGTTTTGTTTTCACATTCTTTGGAATCTCGGATACCGTCATAGGCAGGGCAACTTTTTCCTCTTCATTTATATCCGTAAAATCAGAAAGAACCTGCGGATATTTTTCGTAGGTTCTTGGAAAATAAAAAAGAAGATCCCACACACTTTCCAACGATAGTCGATGATAAAGACCTGCAGTCTTTACACCGACACCCTTTAAAGTTGTAATGGAATCTTCTAATGTATACATATTATTCTACTGACGTTACGTAATAATAAACCGGCTGTCCACCTTCCTGAAGTTCAACTTCAAGTGAATCAAACCGTTTTTCTACAGCCTTTTTCATCTTGGTAGCATCACCCTTTTTCACATCCGCTCCAGAATATAAGCTGATTAATGAGGCCTCTTCATCCACCATTTCTTCAAGCATCTGAATCATAACTTCGGTTAAATCGGTATTTACGGAAAGAATACCGGCATCCCCGATACCCATATAGTCGCCTTCTTTAATCTCCTTATCGTCGATCATTGTATCGCGAACTGCGTAGGTAACTTCTCCGGATTTCACATTTGCAAGTTCATCCGTCATATTTTTGGTGTTTTCTTTTTCGGAAGCATCCGGAACGAAGTTGATAAGTGCTGTAATACCCTGTGGTAATGTCTTTGAAGGGATCACAACTACTTTCTTGTTTTCGCAAAGTTTCTCCGCCTGATTTGCTGCCAAAATAATGTTTTTATTGTTTGGCAAAACGAAAACTGTCTTGGCGTTAACCTTTTCTACTGCCGATAAAATATCGTCCGTACTCGGGTTCATGGTCTGTCCGCCTTCGATGACTACATCAGCACCAAGATCTTTAAAAATCTGTACTAAGCCTTTACCTGAGGCAACTGTAACAAAGCCAAAGTCTTTTTCAGGTTCTTTTTCTTCTTTTTTCTTTGGTGTTTCGATGATTATTTCACTGTCTTTTACATCATCATCTACAATATTTATCATGGAAACCTGAGACATGGTTCCAAGCTTTGTGGCTTTTGTAATAACACGTCCCGGTTCATTTGTCATAATAATAACGGAAATGGACTGTTTCTTTTGCTCTACGGAGATTTCTTCCCCCAAAGCTTCCAAGTATACCTTGTAGTCCATCACATCCTTTGCATCAATCGGTGTTGTGGAGTTGATAACAAAAGACATACGATATAAGAACTTCGGCATAGAAACCTCAGCCTTTGCCTCCGGCTTTGCAGCTCCCTCAACGGTAAGATCGATTTCTTTACCGCAGATATAGTCATATCCACCGCGAAGGACTTCAATCAATCCCTGTCCGCCGGAATCCACTACTCCTGCCTGTTTTAATACAGGTAAAAGTTCAGGGGTACGAGCCAATGCTTCTTCACCGGCATTTAAAACCGCTTCATAAAACTCGATGACATCATCGGTTTTATCTACCATCTCAGTAGCCTTATCGGCAACTGCTTTAGCAACCGTAAGAATGGTACCTTCTTTTGGTTTCATAACAGCTTTATACGCTGTTTCGCAGGACTTCTGGCAAGCCTCCGCAATAATCTCAACGGTTAAAGTCTCATTTGTCTTGGCAACCTTGGTAAATCCTCGGAATAACTGAGATAAAATAACGCCGGAGTTACCTCTGGCACCTCTTAAAGAGCCGGAAGACATGGCCTTGCATAGTGTAGCCATATCCGGATCTTCCAAAATAGCCACTTCTTTTGCGGCTGACATAATGGTCATGGTCATATTTGTACCGGTATCACCGTCAGGAACCGGAAAAACATTTAATTCATTAATTAGATCTTTATTTGCCTCTAAATATTTCGAACCTGCTAAAAACATCTTGGCAAATTCAGACGCACTGATATTTGTAACTTCCAACTTAAAAAATCCTCCTAGTCAATGACACGAACGCCTTCAACGAAGACATTAATATTCTTAACTTTCATGCCTGTAAACTCTTCTACACGGTATTTAACGGTTTCTTCAAGATTCTCACATACTGTGGAAATCCCTACGCCGTATGATACGATTACATGGAAATCCAAAGAAATCTCATTGTCCACAACAGTTACATCAATACCGTGATTTAAGTAATCTGCTTTTAAAAGCTTTACCAATCCGTCTTTCATATTAACGGCTGCCATACCAACAATACCGAAGCACTCTACTGCAACGGATCCGGCATAGGTAGCAATTACGTCTGCATCAATCAATATTTTACCGAAGTCAGTTTTCATTTGGCCTTGACCTTGCATATCAAATCCTCCAAGTTCAATTCATTCTAAATCTGTATATCCACAGATAGAGATATTATATCTTATTTCAGAAAAAAAACAAATATTTCAAATGAAATAAGGAGAATTATAATTTGATATTTAAAAAGAAAATACTTGCATTTTTTAAATTACTTTGTTAGAATACCAATGTTGCGTCGAAAAACGCACGTATATGATGGATAATAAAGGAGGTGCTTATCATGGCAAAATGTGCAGTTTGCGGAAAAGGTGCTCATTTCGGAATTAAGGTGAGCCATTCTCATAGAAGATCCAATCGTATGTGGAAATCAAACGTTAAATCTGTTAAGTGTAAAGTTGACGGAACTCCTAAGAGATTATATGTTTGCACTTCCTGCTTACGTTCTGGAAAAGTTGAGAGAGCATAAACGTTTCAAAACGTGATATAAAAAGAACTGTCGAAATGACAGTTCTTTTTTTTCGCTCTTCTATTCTTTAAAATACTGCTGAAACAATTTGTTTGCCAAAGGTACCGCATATTTACTTCCGCTTCCGGCTCCTTCCAATACAATCGCCACCGCAATTTCTTTATCCCCCTGTTTCGCATATCCCACAAACCAGGAATGGGTCTCATTTTTGTTTGAGGTGTATTCTGCTGACCCCGTTTTACCGTAAACCGTATACTCTTCATTATCAAGAGCACTTGCGGTTCCGTCTGTTACCACATACCGCATCAATTCTTCCAGTTCATTTGCCTGGTAAGCTGACATAATAGTTCCGTAACTCTCCGGAGAAAAAGATTCTATTTCAATTCCATTCACATTTTCGACTCTGTCAACAACATAAGGAATATAGAGTTCACCATCATTGCAAACAGAAGATGCAATAAGTGCCATATGCATGGGTGTTACCAGTGTCTTTCCCTGTCCGATGGCTGTTTGCATCGTACGCGCCTGTGTATCTTCTTCCGACACCAAAAAAGAGCTTTTTTTGGAATTTGAGATCTTAAGAGGTAAATCCGTATTAAACAACAATTGACTTGAAAGTTCATTCCAAGATGCAGAATCAAGGGTAAGTCCTATCTGGGCAAATACAACGTTACAGGAATTACCAAATGCCTCCAGCAAGGTCTGGTGTCCATGGGCTTTATTGTTCACGCAATGAATCTTATACGAATCATCGCCGTATTTTCCGTTACAATCAAATTCATCCTCCGCATGACCGCCTTCGTTTAAATATTCTAAAGCGGTAACCATCTTAAATGTCGACCCCGGAGGATAAAGTCCTGCGGTGGCACGATTCAAAAATACAGAAGAATCTTCATCTTTTGCCAAATCTTCATAATCGTAGATAATGGTATTCGGGTTAAAGTCCGGCTTTGAAATCATACAAAGGATTTTGCCGGTGGAAGGCTCGATTGCTACCACAGCCCCTTCATAGTTCCCCATACCATCATAGACGGTTTCCTGCAAAGCTGAATCTAAAGTGGTAATAACCGTATCGCCTATGCTTTTTTCGTTTTGTAAATCATTTAACACGCGAGCGACAACGGAATCGTGACTTCTTAAAAGATAAAAGTTGGAATCCAGTTCCACTCCCATAAGTCCGTTTGTATCGTAGCCAATCACATGGGCAAACGTATTTCCGTAAGGATACACTCTCACATCGTTTCCGCTTTCATCCGTCGTGGAATATGCCAACACCTCTCCATCCTTCGAAAGAATCTTACCACGTAAAACAGATTTGGAAAGATTTAATATACGGGCATTGTTATAAGGATTATTGATAAACGTCTCGGAACGAAACCCCAAATAATACCCAAAATATACGCAAAGCGCAATAAACAAAGCCAAAAAGCTATATGTAATCACAGCAAACTCGCGGTTACGGGAAGGCTTCTTTTCCGTTAGTTGATCTAAATCCAACGGTTCAATTTCATTAGATAAGTTCTTCTTTCGCATCTTCTTTTTCTCTTTCTTCATCATTACGTTTGATGTAAAGGCCCTGAATCACCGCAAACAAAATCATGGTCGCCAAAAGTGAACTTCCGCCATAACTTACCAAAGGAAGTGTTACTCCCGTGGAAGGAATAAATTTAGTCACTCCACCAATGGTTAAAAACACCTGGGTACCGTATTCCACTGCAAGGCCTAAGGCAATCACCTTATAAAAAGGATCGCGAATGCTCATGGAAATATTAAAAAACATAAGTAAGCAACTGATACATACAAAGATAAGGCAAAGAGCAAATACTCCGCCTAATTCTTCCGATATAGCTGCAAAAATAAAATCTTTTGATACCACCGGAATCTTTTGCGGAAGCCCCTCTCCAAGCCCGCTTCCAAACCAGCCTCCAGTTCCGATTGCAAAGAGGGATTGGCTCACCTGATATCCCTGATTGTCAATCACAGATAACGGATCAAGCCATGCCACAACTCGATTCTGCACATGTGAAAACAACTTATATGCCGAAAATGCACCTACAATCCCCAATGCCGCTCCACCCAGAAGAATCCGAAATCTTTTTGTAGCGACATATAACATACAGATATATGTAATCAAAAAAATAAATGCCCCGCCCAAATCTCTGGATGCGATTAACAATCCAACGTGTAACATCGCTACCACCGTAGCATATATAAGTTCGTAACTTTCTTCATAGTTGTATAGAATCGCAGCCATGAAAAAAACAAAAATGATTTTTACGAATTCCGAAGGCTGAACGGAAACCGGTCCCAAGGATACATTCAGCTTTGCGCCGTATTCTGCAGTTCCTGTGATAGCCACAACTCCCAAAGAAAGAACGCCTATGATTGCATAAATAAAACTCAGTTTATTTAAAAACTTTAATTTGCTGACAAAAAGCGGGACGATTGCTGTAATAATCAGTGCGCAAATTGCAAACACAAACTGGCGGATGGCACGATTCAAATCCAATCTGGTTAAAATCACAAACCCTATCCCAAGGAGCATGCACATATTATTCACCACAGATTGTGATGCTCCCTCATACATTTTGCTGTAAATCAAATTCGTGATGGATAAAAAGATGATTTCCGCCACTGCCATGATAAGAACTCTTCCATCCATGGTTACACACAATAGCACCGCGTTACAGTTAAGCAGGATAAAATACGTAAGTACCTGCTGTTTGCGATACATCCAAGCCTTGCGCTTAGGTTTCATTCCCACACGAAGCGCAGCAAAACAGTAATAGGTGTACAGAGTAAACATCAACATGATGGTATATTTTGAGATTGTCGTAATTAAATGTAGCACTTATAAAACTCCTCGTTTCAGATGTCCTTTTGTATGATCAAAATCTACTTCCACTTTCCTTCCCAATACAAAGACTTCGTAAAAAAGCTTTAATATCTCTTTTACTTTATCTTTGGATTCTATCGTAAAATCCATTCGAAAAGCAGAAAATCCCAGGTTTTTCATGCTTTCTGATTTTTCAAAAAGACATACCGGCAAACTGTTGTACACGATATTGGTGCAAATCTCGCACTGATTTAATACCGGAAACACCGCACTCTTTCGATCCTTTAAATAACAATACGTAGTTTCCTTTTGCTTACATCCAAAATGAAGTTTGGATAAACAGTTGGCTGTATACATAAGCGGAACATAGCCGTAAATAAGCATTTCGGACCTTCCGTTTGCTCTGTGGGATAACTCTTTTTCGTTTAACTCCAACGGAGCAAAAAAGTTTTCATATCCCAATCGCGCAAAGGCTTCCTCGCTTCGGTTGGAATAGGTATAAATACGGTTGGAAAAATAGATATTTTCTTTCTCAACTCCACATTCTTTCAGCATTTCCAATCCATCATATGAAGCAGCATAAAAACCGTCCAAAACATCTTTGTATTCCAGGATCTTCTTTTTCACAAGATTTATCGTATGAGAACGAATCACAACAGGAAGGGTTGCATACACATGACCAAAGGCTTCCTTGGTGGCTTTTAAATCAAAGTCTGTAAGCCATAAATGCTCGGATATAATAAGATCAAATGAAAAGGAAACATCATTTAATGCCTTCAATTGTTCTTTGCTTGAAACACTGATGCGAATGGTTTGCATAGAACTCTTTTTCTTTAGCAGTGATTCATCCACCGGACAAAAAGGTTTCATTGCCCTTGTGTTTTTCTTTACAAAGAAAGAAAGCGCTTCTCTTCGTAAGTTTTTTACATATTTTAACGGCACAAAGGCATTGTCATCCATTTGAATACTGATATCCGAAAAAGCAAACGGCGCATCCCCTGTAGCCCATAGTTTATCCAAAATCTCAGTTTTTGAAGTAGCCTTATTTTTGCTTTCTTCGCAAATACCGGCTTTTACTGTTGTACAATCTCCATTATCGTTCCAGGCGGTAAAGGAAATCTCTTTTCCAACATGAGCCGTAAACTCGCCGTAAAGTGTTTCACAAACCATGGGTGATTCCTTCTTTACCGGAGTTTTATTCTCCTGATAGAAGGCAGGACTCGTATCATCCACAAGTTCCTTTCCGTTTCTTGCAAAAAAGTATAGATTGGTAAAGCCACCGCGATTTCCGGCATCCACCAATTGTTTGATATCTTTTTCTTCAACGTGATACTTCTTTTCGCCTTCCGACAACAATAAATCCATGTACTTTCGATATATAGATACCACATTGGTGACATAAGCTTCGTTTTTTAAACGTCCTTCTATCTTATAGGAATAGACGCCGGCATCCAGCATCTTCGGTAAATCATGGATTCCCCAAAAATCCTTGGGAGATAAATGATATTTCTCGGTACCGTAAACACTGTTTTTGTGTTCGTCCAAAAGTTCATAGGGCAATCGACAAGGTTGTGCGCAATATCCACGATTTCCGCTTCGTCCTCCTATAAACGAAGACATAAGACAATTCCCGGAATAGCAAACGCACAGTGCGCCGTGTACAAAGGCTTCAATCTCAATATCTACATTTTCATGAATGTCTTTTATCTCTTTTATAGATAATTCTCTTGCAGTAACAATTCGGCTTGCACCGGCATCTTTTAAAAAACGGGCACCATAGCGGGACATCAAACTCATCTGAGTGGACGCATGGAGTTCCAATTCCGGGAAATGATCTTTTAGAAATGTAAATACCCCAAAGTCCTGAATAATGACACCATCGATTCCGGCCTCATAATAATCCTTCATGAAATCATAGAGTTTTCCTTCGATTTCCGTATTCTTAAGTAAAGTATTTACCGTAAGATAAGCTTTTTTCCCTCTGGCATGAGCATAATCCAAAGCGTTTTTTGCATCTGTAGCACTAAAATTTGTGGCAGATGCTCTGGCACCAAAAAAATCGCCGCCAAAATAAACCGCATCCGCACCGGCATTTATGGCGCTTTTAAAAATTTTCAAATCTCCGGCAGGAGCAAGTAATTCCATAGATGACAACATAATCGACTCCTATACAAAAAACAAAAAGCAGGGGAATTTCCCCTGCAGATTAATCCTCTGAACCCGGTCCAAGCAAGGCATCCTCCAAGGAAGCCTCTAACCGCGCTTTCAAGGCTAAAAGTTCTTTTTTTTCAGCTTCAAGTGTTCCGATTTGTTCCTCTAAGGTCTCAATACGAACCTGATTTGAAATCAAATCATGCTTCAAATCGTAGATCTCTTTGTCTTTGTTTTCCAGATCCCCCTCATATTTCTCGCACAAATCTTTTGCTTTGAAATAGTCATCTGCGATATTAATATCCAACAAAGTATTCTTCATATCTACAGTGAAGTTATGAACGCTTTCAAGTTCTTCGAACTCGGAGAGCTTTCCATTGATATAAGTAGCGATTTTCTGGAGATACTCTTCTTCCTCGTAGCCACTTAAAGTATATATTTTTCCCCCAATAAGCACTTGTGTACTTTTTTTCGCTGACATATACTCCTCCAAGATAATAAATCTCTATTATTATAGTCATAAACATCCGAAAAATACAATCATTTTTTCATTCCGAAGTGTTCATATGCAAAGTCCGTCGCCACTCTTCCCTTTGGAGTACGATTAATAAATCCGTTCTTTACCAAATACGGTTCATAAACATCTTCAATAGTTCCCGCATCCTCTCCGATAGAAGCTGCCAAAGTATCCAAGCCCACCGGTCCTCCGCCAAACTTTTGCATGATTGTAAGCAAAATTTCTTTGTCATAGCGGTCAAGTCCTAACGTATCAACATCCAAAAGATCCAAGGTATCCGATGCCACCCGTTTTGAAATCACACCATCATAACGGACTTCTGCAAAATCCCTGACACGTTTTAACCAACGATTGGCAAGTCTTGGGGTTCCGCGACTCCTTCGTGCCAGTTCATAAGCTCCCTCTTCATGAATCTCAACATTTAAACGGGCAGCAGAATTTATAATAATCGTCTTTAATTCTTCCGGAGTGTAGAATTCCAAATGAAATACTACGCCAAATCTGTCACGTAGAGGTGCAGACAAAAGACCGGCCCGTGTTGTGGCACCAACCAAAGTAAACTTCGGTAAATCAAGGCGAATGGAATGGGCGGTAGGTCCTTTTCCAAGCACCACATCAATGGCAAAATCCTCCATGGCGGAATACAACACTTCTTCAACCTGACGATTTAAGCGATGAATTTCATCGATAAAAAGTACATCACCTTCGGAAAGTCCGTTTAAGATTGCTGCCATATCTCCCGGTTTTTCTATCGCCGGTCCGGTGGTAATCTTAATATTTACGCCCATTTCCGTAGCAATAATATTGGCGAGAGTGGTTTTGCCCAGTCCCGGAGGTCCGTACAAAAGAACGTGATCCAAAGATTCTCCACGCTTTTTAGCTGCATCCATATAAACCAAAAGGCTTTCCTTTACCTGTGTCTGACCAATGTAATCCTCTAAAGTAATGGGGCGAAGAATGTTTTCATTGGAAAGTTCTTCCTTATTATTTAATTCTGTCGTTATAATTCTGTTTTTCATATACTATCTTTTCAACTTGGAAAGAGCCGCTTTTAGCAAATACTCTTCTGTTACATCCTCATCAACTTCCACCTGATTTAATGCTTTGATGGCGTCACTCGAAGAAAATCCCAAGGCGGTAAGACCGCTTAAAACATTATTTTTCATAGCTCCAAGGGAAGAATCCTGTGACGCTTCACCCTTTGTCAGGGAGCTTTCAATGGTTGCACCCAAATCAAGTTTATCTTTTAATTCTACTATAATTTTTTGTGCGGCTTTCGTACCGATACCGTTAGCAGCCGTTATGGCTTTTACGTTTTCTCCGATAATGGCATAGGTTAAATCTTCAGGAGACAAAACGGATAAAATCGCCATTGCCCCCTTTGGTCCCACACCGCTGACACTAATCAAAAGCAAAAACAATCGCTTCTCTTCCTTCGTCAAAAATCCGTAAAGAAATGTACCGTTATCCGTTGCAGAGTAATAGGTATAAATCTTTATATTTTCATGATGCACCAACCTTGAAAGAGAGGTACTTGGCATATAAATCTCATACCCAATACCCTGATTGTCAAGTACAGCATATTTTTCTGTTACTTCTTCAACAATTCCGTCAATATAAGCGTACATTTAGACCTGTTCTCCCATAAAGTAAAATCCCTTACACTCTGTAAGTTTTACGGAAACAATCTTTCCGATTAATGAAGCATCTCCTTTGAAATGCACCAGTGTATTGTTATCACATCTTCCTGTTACAAGGGTATCATCATGCTCGTTTACCTGCTCTACCAATACCTTTTCCACGTTACCGGTCATTTCCGCCGTTTTCTTTTGTCCTTTTTCCTGAACTACGCGAAGAAGTCTCTGAAAACGATGTTTTGTGATATCTTCCGGAATCTGTTCTTTCGCTGCCGCAGGTGTTCCGGTTCTCGGAGAATAAATAAAGGTAAATGCAGAGTTAAACTCTACCTTTTCCACAACATCCATTGTTTCTAAAAAGTCTTCTTCCGTTTCTCCGGGATAACCAACAATAATGTCTGTCGTAATAGCAATATCCGGCATTGCTTCACGAAGTTTTTCAATAAGGCTTAAGTACTTTTCTTTGTCATAATGACGATTCATATCTTGAAGAAGTCTCGAAGAACCGGACTGCAAGGGTAAATGCATATGACGACAAATCTTTTTGTTTTCTTTCATCACACGAATCAAGTCATCAGACAAATCCTTCGGATGAGACGTCATAAAACGAACACGCTGTAATCCTTCAATTTTACATACATCTTCCAGCAACTCTGAAAAAGTTACAGGCTCTTCCAAATTCTTACCGTAAGAATTCACGTTTTGTCCCAAAAGCATAATCTCTACTACGCCGTCTGCAACCAAGGTCTCAATTTCTTTGATAATATCCTTTGGCTGTCTGCTACGCTCACGTCCGCGAACATACGGAACAATACAATAGCTGCAGAAATTGTTGCAGCCAAACATAATATTTACGCCGCTCTTGAAGGCGTATTTACGTTCCGTAGGAAGTTCTTCCACAATTTTGTCGGTGGACTTCCAAACATCTACGACCATTTTTTTCGAAGTCATCATTTGGCAAACCAGCTCGGCAAATTTATAAATATTGTGGGTTCCAAAAATAAGATCCACAAAGGAATAGCTCTTTTTTATCTTTTCAATCACACTTTCCTCTTGCATCATACAGCCACAAAGTGCGATTTTCATCTCCGGGTTCTTCTTTTTAAATCCGTTTAAATATCCCAATCTTCCGTAAACTTTCTGATTTGCGTTATCACGTACGGTACAGGTATTATAAATCACGAAATCACACTCTTCGTCGTCGCTTTCCTCGTAGCCGATACTTTCCAAAACACCAACAAGTTTTTCTGAATCTCTGGCGTTCATCTGACAACCGAAGGTGGTTACATGAAAGGTAAGTTTTCTTCCCAATTCCTCTTCTTTTTTTCGAAGAAGTTCCTTGGCAAGATTCATAAAATAAAACTGACGTTGCGGTTCCGTTTCCGGAATCTGATTTAATGTTGTATTCATAGATTTTCTTTCTAATTTTTATAAATATTTTGGTCTGTAATCACCGCATCCATATCCACGTCATACCCCTGTGGTTTGAACTCAATGATTTGTTTTTCAAAACACACTCCGATTTTGAATATATCCTTTCGTTTTAAGAAGCGATCGTAATAGCCACCACCATATCCGATGCGATGACCATCCTTTGAAAAAGCAAGTCCGGGGACAATACATACACAAGGCTCATCCCGAAACAAAAACCTATCGGCGGTACTGTATGGTTCCATAATCTGAAAAGCGCCTATTTTAAAATCCCTCATTGAATCAATACGATAAAACAGGATTTCTTCGGAATAGGTTTTAGGAAAATACAAACGATATCCTTCCTTTAACAACTTTTCATATAACGCCAAAAGATTCACTTCTGTTTCCAAAGGATAAAAACAGAGGATATCCATTCGTTCCTGCTTGTGGATTTCCTCGTAAAGCATTGATTCTATTTGACTCGAAAGTTTAAGAACCTCTGCATCACTTAATGTTTTACGATAAGCCTTTATCTGTTCACGAATATTATGCGCTTCATTCATATACTCACCCAATTTCCTCTTCAATCACATCTAAAATATCAAAATCGATATCTTTATGCCCCTTAAAAAACGTCCCAACAAACTGTCCTTCAAAGATTTCATGCAAAACAGAAACATCTGCACCATTTGCAATAATCATATCCGCACCGCTTTTACCCGCAATCTGAGCGGCACGAATCTTTGTGGTCATACCACCGGTTCCGATGGAACTTCCGGGTTCGGAAGATGCCATAGACATCAGATTGTCATCGATGCTGTCCACATAGCCGATCAACTGTGCTTCCGAATCCTTCTTTGGATCTGACGTATAAAGCCCGTCAATATCGGAAAGCAAAATCAAAAGATCCGCTCCCACCAAAGAAGTTACAACTGCAGCCAAGGTATCGTTATCACCGAACTGGATTTCGTAAGTAGATACCGTATCATTGGCATTTACAACCGGAATCACTCCAAGCTCAAACAGTTTCTCAAAAGTGTTTTGTGCATTCTTTCTGGAAACATTATCAAGCATTGTGTTTTTGGTCATAAGAACCTGCCCGCAATTCTGATTGTACTGTGAAAAGTAGGTCTGGTACACACTCATTAGTCTGGCCTGTCCCACAGAGGCTAAAGCCTGACGAAGTGCCATTTCACGTGGTTTCGTCTTATACCCTAATGTCTGACGACCTACCGCAATGGCTCCGGAAGATACCAGACATACATCGAGTCCACGATTTCTTAAATCACAAACCTCACGCACCAGCTTTTCCAACTTGATATAATCAAGCATTCCGGTCTTTTTGTGTACCAAAGAATTTGAACCGATTTTAACAACGACTCGCTTCTTTTTTGAAAAATTCATATTTTTCATAAATCACCCAAAATCAAATAATCAATGTTTCTTTTTTCTCACTATAATGTACCAAAAGCGACGGTTTTATGCAATGTTTTTAGCTTCGCAAATATTATTACGAGCCGTATTCAAAGAATTCGTATTTCATACGAATTCTTTTTCATATTGGGCTGTCGCCCAATATACGAAAACAAAAAAATCCCCACTCCCGTAAATAAATTTACGGAGCAGGGATTCCTTTGTTTTCTATACTCGGCTCGTAGCTTTAATACATCCCACCCATGCCAGGTGCACCTGCAGGCATAGCAGGTTCAGGCTCCTTAATATCTGCTACAACAGATTCTGTTGTAAGAAGTGTAGATGCTACAGAGCAAGCGTTCTGTAATGCAGAACGTGTAACCTTTACAGGATCTAAGATTCCGGATTTCACCATATCTACATACTCTTCCTTGTATGCATCAAATCCCATACCAACTTTTTCTTCACGAACCTTGTTAATAATAACGCTACCTTCAAGTCCGGCATTTGCTGCGATGTAGAATAACGGAGCTTCCAAAGCCTTTAAGATTACGTTGGCACCGGTCTTCTCATCACCTTCCAATGTATCAGCAAGCTTTGCAACTTCTTTTGAAGCGTGGATGTAAGCAGAACCACCACCGGAAATGATACCTTCTTCAACTGCTGCACGAGTAGCATTTAAAGCATCTTCCATACGAAGTTTTGCTTCTTTCATCTCTGTCTCGGTAGCTGCACCAACACGGATGACAGCAACACCGCCTGCCAACTTGGCAAGTCTTTCCTGAAGTTTTTCTTTATCAAATTCAGATGTGGTTTCTTCAATCTGAGTGCGAATCTGAGCAACACGAGCATCGATATCAGCTTTAGAACCTTCACCGTCAACAATAACAGTGTTTTCTTTCTGAACCTTAACGCTCTTTGCACGTCCAAGCTGTTCCATGGTTGTGTCTTTAAGTTCCAGACCAACTTCCTCGGAAATCACTCGACCACCTGTAAGGATTGCAATATCCTGAAGCATTTCTTTTCTTCTGTCGCCATATCCCGGAGCCTTAACTGCAACAACATTAAAAGTTCCGCGTAATTTATTAAGAATTAAAGTGGTAAGTGCCTCACCCTCTACATCCTCTGCGATAATCAAAAGCTTTGAGCCGGACTGAACAATCTGCTCCAATATCGGAAGAATCTCCTGAATATTGGAAATCTTCTTGTCGGTAATAAGGATATAAGGATCATCCAAAACGGCTTCCATCTTGTCCATATCGGTAGCCATATATGCGGAAATATATCCACGGTCAAACTGCATACCTTCTACAAGGTCAAGCTCTGTCTGCATGGTCTTAGATTCTTCGATAGTGATAACACCATCATTGGAAACCTTTTCCATAGCATCAGCTACCATCTCACCAACTTCTTCATTTCCTGCGGAAATAGAAGCAACCTTAGCAATCTGATCCTTTGAATTTACCTTTTCAGACATAGAAACAAGTGCTTCTACAGCCTTATCGGTAGCCTTCTTCATTCCCTTACGTAAAACGATAGGATTTGCACCTGCAGCAAGGTTTTTCATTCCCTCTTTAATCATTGCCTGTGCCAATACCGTAGCGGTTGTGGTACCATCACCTGCAACATCATTTGTCTTTGTAGCGACTTCCTTAACAAGCTGTGCGCCCATATTTTCAAAAGGATCTTTAAGTTCGATTTCTTTTGCAATGGTAACGCCATCGTTGGTGATTAACGGTGCGCCGTAAGACTTATCAAGTACAACGTTTCTTCCTTTTGGTCCGATTGTAACACGAACGGTATTTGCCAACTGGTCAACACCGGATTCCAATGCAGCTCTTGCTTCTGCACCGTATTTAATCTCTTTTGCCATAATAATCTACCTCTTTTCTATAGTGAAAAACTTATTCTACAACAGCTAAGATGTCGCTCTGACGAACAATGATGTAATCTTCTCCGTCCAACTTTACATCTGTACCGGCATATTTCGAATAAATAACCTTCTGTCCGGCTTTTACCTGCATAGCACATTCCTTACCGTCAACCATTCCACCCGGTCCAACAGCGATAACTTCTGCTTCCTGTGGTTTTTCCTGTGCGGAAGATGCCAAAATAATTCCAGATTTTGTAGTTTCTTCAGCTTCTAACTGTTTTAAAACAACACGATCAAATAAAGGTACTAACTTCATTTCAGTATCCCTCCTTAATTTTTGAATTATTAGCACTCATCGTCGTCTAGTGCTAATCACAATGATTATTATAACACTCAAAATATAAAATGCAAGACGTTATTTTAAACTTCTACATCCGGTTGCGTCTCAATAAAACCACTGACAAAGTCCTTAATATTCGATGTTATTTTTTGTTTGTAACGATTGGTTGCAGATACTCGAATACTACTTGCAAGCCTCTTAAATATCTCCATAAACAGCTTCTTGTCTTCTTCTGTAGCATCATTAAACTGTTTAAATCCTTCGGTTATGGATTTTAAGCCATGAGCAACAATATCATCCATAGTATTTGCTCCGGAAGCCATTAATGTATCAAACAAAAGATCTACAAATCTCTTTCTCTTATCATCATCCAAATCCGAAAGCCAGAGTTTTAAGGAATCCTCCATAATCAAAGAATTCTCACCTTGATTCTCCACATATTCAAAGCCGTTTTTTGTCACTTGCCAGGTAAATCCGTTATGCTGGTTCACACCTCCGGACTTATCACTTTTTACAAATCGATTCTGATACTCATTGCCCAAAAGTACGCCAACCAAAGAATCTTCCGGCAACGTGGATATTACCTTCGGAAGAATTCTCTTATATCCGGGAGCATCCAAAACCTCTTTTCGGAACCCCGGCCCATCATTGGAGTACACAGCAATAATCTTGTCTTGAATCTTTTTATCACAAAAAGCGGCGGCAAACACCGAGAAGTTTCCACCCTTGGAGTGTCCTCCCACACGTATCGGCCTTGATTCTTCACTAAAATGTTCATTTAGATATTTAGCTGCATTCATTTGGCCGGGTGTCTCATAGACAAAACTCATATTAAAGTCTTCTTTCCAGCCAATCAAAGAATTATCCGTACCGCGAAATGCCACATAAACGGTATTGTCCGGTAAAATGCAGGTCATTACGGAAAATTGTACCTGATCCTCATTGGAAATCTCATTTACGTAGCCGCAAAGCTTTATGTTATCGAATCGGACAGTTCCCTCCATATGCTTCATCAAAAAGGGGGCAATCTTTACGGTGGAAACCTGATTCATGATTTCTTTTTCCGTATATTTTTCAAAAAACTTTTCTCTGGCTTTTGCTATCGTTATGGTACGGTGAAATCCCTTTGGCACAATACCGCCAAAATCCGAATACACCAGCTCTGATAAAATCAGATTGTCCACATCGTTAAAGGGTGCAACCTCAAAAGGAATATCGCCTCTCCAATCAATATAATCACAAATATTAGCCATAACATACCCTCCAAACAAAAAAGGGAAGTGAAACCTCACTTCCCAAAATCTTACATAACTTCCTCATCCTCAAAAATAGAGTCGTTATTCTCTTTTCTCTTTCGGTTGGATTTCAGTGAGAGAATCTTTTGTTTCAAGGATGATGTATCCACCTCAGGCTCATCATCCTCAATTCCTTCATCCTCAAAATAATCTTCCTTATTCTTCGTATTCGAAAAATAAGAATCTTCGAAATAATCCTCACTTCCACCCTTTTCTTTTGGCAGATAGTCTGTAAAATCATCTTCCAATTCCCGAAGTTTATGTTTCACCTCGGATTGCTCGAATCTTCGGATTCGAAGCGCCACAACAAACAAGGACAAAAGCCCGATTATACCGGATACAAACAAAGAGCCGAATAATACCCAGTTCGGTTCGGAAAAGTATCCACCCATATCAAGCAATATACAAACCGATAACGCAATTTGAGCTGCTGCAAGAATCAGCATCAAACTCCAAAAAGAAGACTTTAATGCCACCATATCAATGGTGTACTGCACCAAAATGATTCCCTGAACCAAAGCAAGCGCTCCCAGAAGCAAGTAAATTCGCTCGGTAAATGCCACTTCTTTCATAATGGAGATACATCCAATGATCAAAAGCAATACTCCGGCTGAAAAATCATAATTGGCAACATTTCGATATTCTTCTTTTAAAAAATATCTGCAAACTTCCCAAGCACCTCCCACAAGGAAAAAGCCGCTTATCACATAAGTGAAATTTTTAAGCTGCATATCGGGATACGCATACATCACCACACCAATGACGATAAACAAAACGGATAACATCACAACCGCCATCATGCCCGTAAAGTTTGAATTTAGTTTTGCAGTTTTACTTTCATTCTTGTTCATAGAAAGTCCCCCTCATAATCCACAGGATTTGTTTATTGCCTTATCGCTTGGTTCCCTTGGTATCACGATTTCCGATGTGAAGATTCTTAAGCAAGACTTTCTTTCCTTTAACTTCCACACTTACATCTTCTCCGCTGTGAACCAAATAAATACCGGCCATTTCATCCTTCTTATCCAGTTTCATTCCTCTTACACCAACTGCCGGCTTCTTCTTTTCCGGAATTGTGGCTGCATCAATTCGTAGGAAGAAATTATTCTTTGACTGCATTACAAGTGTATCGTCCGTCTCCACTAATCCAACGCACAATACTTTATCTCCATCTGCCAGTTTTGTGGCCTGAGACTGTTTTCTGGTAACGTCAAACTCTTCGCCCGCTACCAATTTAATCATACCACTTTGTGTACCAAATACCAATTTCTTTCCAAGGAGATTTGGCATAGCATCCATAAACAATATATGGTCTTTCGATGCATCAAACTTGGAAACATTATCTACCGGAAGGCCTTTATCTCTGAATTTACCAAAAGGTAAATCCAAGACTTTAATCATGTACTGCTGACCCTGTTCCGTAAAAGCAAAAATCTTATCTACATTTTTGCAGAAGATAATCTTTTTGCATTCCGCTTCTGCTGTTTCTTTATTGCGCTCATAGGTCGGCATATCAACGACTCTGGCGTAAGCAAAACGATCAACCAATACTGCCACATCGATTTCTTCGATTGGCTTTTCTTCCACAACTGCTTCCGCAACATTATCAATCACAGTCTTACGCTCTTTGGCATAATCCTTCTTAAACTGCTTTAAATCTTTGATAATGACCTTTGCCATTACCGCTTTCTTTTCCAGAATTTCGGTATAATCGGAAATCTTTTGCATGGTTTCTTCATACTGTGCACGAAGAGCTTCAATTTCCAATCCGATTAATTTATAAAGACGCATCTCCAAAATTGCTTTTGCCTGACGTTCGGTAAAATGAAGCATCGCCGCATCTTTTTGGGACTGCTCTGACTTAAATTTGATATGCTCGGTATTTCCGTTGATCAAACAATCTCTTGCATCCGCAATAGACTTTGATCCGCGTAAAATTTCGATAATTAAATCAATGACATCACAAGCCTTAATCAATCCTTCCTGAACTTCCTTCTTTTCACGTTCTTTCGCAAGAAGTGTCGTATACTTTCTGCGGCAGAGTTCGTACTGGAAGTCCACGTGATGACGGATAATGGGAACCAATCCCAAAGTCTCCGGTCTTCCGTTGCAAACAGCAAGCATGTTTACACCGAAGGTATCCTCCAAACGGGTCTTCTTGTATAAAAGATTTAAAAAATAATCAACATCCGCACCCTTCTTTAATTCAATAACGATACGGATGCCTTCTTTTGAAGACTGGTTGGAAATATCAACAATATCATTGGTAAGCTTATTCTCGGCCAATGCAAAAATATCATTTAAAAACTTACCTATATTGGCACCGATCATAGTATACGGAATCTCGGTAATTACTACCTGAACCCTTCCGCCCTTAAGGTTTTCCACTTCCACTTTTCCACGAAGTTTAATCTTACCGGATCCGGTGGAATAAATAGCATGGAGTTCATCTTTATTTGTGACAATACCTCCGGTTGGAAAGTCCGGTCCCGGAATGTATTCCATCATCTGCTCTGTATTGATGTCCGGGTTTTTCATGTAGGCAATAACGCCATCAATCACTTCACCCAGATTATGGGTCGGAATGGAGGTTGCCATACCTACAGCAATACCGTCCGCACCATTTACAAGGATGTTTGGCACACGCACAGGAAGAACGCTTGGTTCTTTTTCTGTTTCATCAAAGTTAGGTACAAAATCCACAACATCTTTATCCAGGTCTGCAAGATAAGCTTCTTCCGTAATCTTCTGAAGTCTTGCTTCGGTATAACGCATGGCAGCGGCGCCGTCGCCTTCGATGGAGCCAAAGTTTCCGTGACCGTCTACAAGTGGCATTCCTTTTTTAAAGTCCTGACTCATAACCACTAAAGATTCATAGATGGAAGAATCTCCGTGTGGATGATATTTACCCATGGTATCTCCGACAATACGCGCCGATTTACGGAAAGGTCCGTCTGATTTTACTCCAAGTTCATGCATATCATAAAGCACACGTCTTTGTACCGGCTTTAATCCGTCTCGAACATCCGGCAATGCACGGGATACAATAACACTCATCGCATAGTCGATATACGACTTTTGCATGATTTCGGAATATTCCATCTGTAGTATTTGTTCTTTTGCTTCTGGCATATTCTATAACTCCTAATTACACATCTAATTCCGCTTCTTTGGCGTTTTTGTAAATAAATGCTTTTCTTGGTGGGACTTCATTTCCCATAAGCATTTCGGTAACGTCGCTTGCAAGGCGTCCGTCTTCAATTTCAACTTTCTTTAAGATACGACGCTTCGGATCCAGAGTCGTCTCCCAAAGCTGTTCCGCATCCATCTCACCCAAACCTTTGTAACGCTGTAAGGTAAATGGACCGTCATGGGTCTTACGATACTGCTCTAACGCATCGTCATCATATAAATACTCTTCCTCGCCTTTTTTCGGCATTGCCTTATACAAAGGAGGCATAGCAATATACACATGGCCTTCGTAAATCAGTTCCGGCATAAAACGATAGAATAAGGTCAAAAGCAAGGTGGAAATATGCGCACCATCCACGTCGGCATCGGCCATAATAATAATCTTGTCATAACGCAATTTTGAAATATCAAAGTCATTGCCGTATCCTTCGGAAAATCCGCAACCAAACGCATTAATCATGGTCTTGATCTCCGCATTGGCAAGAACCTTATCAATAGATGCCTTTTCTACGTTTAAGATTTTTCCTCGAATGGGAAGAATCGCTTGATACATACGGTTTCTGGCTGTTTTAGCAGAACCGCCCGCAGAATCTCCCTCGACGATAAAGATTTCACACTTTGATGCATCACGGCTCTCGCAATTGGCAAGTTTGCCGTTGGTATCAAAGGAATACTTCTGTTTGGTTAAAAGATTGGTCTTTGCTTTTTCCTCCGTCTTTCGAATCTTTGCCGCACGCTCTGCACAGGAGATAATCTTCTTTAATACTTCCACATTACGGTCAAAGTAAAGCTGAATCTGATCGCCGGTAACTTTTGCTGTTGCTTTTGCAGCATCCTGGTTATCAAGCTTTGTTTTGGTCTGTCCTTCAAAACGCGGATCCGGATGCTTTACGGATATAACTGCTGTCATACCGTTTCGTACGTCCGCACCGGTAAAGTTGGCATCCTTATCCTTTAAGATTCCAAGTTCTCTTGCATAAGAATTGATAACCGTTGTAAATTGTGTTTTAAATCCGGTAATATGAGAACCACCCTCGGAGTTGTAAATATTGTTACAGAATCCAAGAATGTCTTCATGAAATTCATTGCAAAACTGGAATGCGATTTCTACCTGAATTCCATCACTTTCACCGGAAAAAGAAATGACATCATGCAATACTTCTTTGTTCTTGTTAATGCCTTTTACAAATCCTACGATACCTTCCGGCTCGTGGTAACAAATCTCCTCCGGTTCATCCCCGCGAAAATCCTTAAAGTAAATGGTAAGGCCCGGATTCAAATATGCAGTTTCATGCATACGGGACTGAATCTCATCCGCCTTAAACTTCGTCTTTTCAAAAATGGTGGGATCCGGTAAGAAATTAATCTTTGTACCGGTTTTTTTTGTCTTTCCGATAACAGGAAGTAATCCTTTTTCCAGCTTTACAACCGGATTACCCTTTTCATAACGGTCGTGATGAATAGCGCCATCCTTTGAAATCTGAACATCGAAGTATTCAGAAAGTGCATTAACTGCGGAAGAACCAACACCATGCAAACCACCGGAAGTCTTGTAAGCTCCGTCACCAAACTTGCCGCCTGCATGTAACGTAGAAAATACAATACGCGCTGCAGAAACTCCCTTTGCGTGCATATCTACAGGAACACCTCGTCCGTTATCTTCTACAGTACAGCTTCCGTCAGCTTCCAAAGTAACATAGATAGTATCGCAATATCCTGCCAAATGTTCATCCACGGCATTATCAACGATTTCATAAATGCAATGGTTCAAACCCTTTCTGGAAGTAGAACCAATATACATACCGGGTCTTTTACGAACCGCTTCCAAACCCTCTAAAACGGAAATACTTTCCGCGCCATAATTATCCTTTTTCGGCATGTGTAATATACCTCTTTCGTTTGTTGTAACATACAAGATATTCTTATACGAAAAGCATTCTACCACACAATATTGTGCTTTGCAACGTCATTTTCGAACATATTTTCGTATAGCGAAAAAAAATTGAAAGCACGTATTCATCGGGGCACGCTCGCGCTACGAGTTTTGACGTAACGGACACTAAACTCGCAAAACGCTCGTTAAGTGCCGACGTCAAAAACGTACCCCTACATGAATATGTGCTTTCAATTTTTTACATCTATTTAATACTTAAATCTTAGTATGAAATGCCCTGTGCCATCATTGCCTCTGCAACTTTTTCAAAGCCTGCAATATTTGCACCTGCAACGAAGTTGCCTTCCATACCGTACTTCTTGGAAGCATCATCACATGCATGGAAAATACCTTTCATGATACCTTCAAGCTTTGAATCAACTTCTTCAAATGTCCAGTGAAGTCTTTCGGAGTTCTGGCTCATTTCAAGAGCTGAGGTTGCTACACCACCGGCATTTGCAGCCTTAGCCGGTCCAAATAATACACCTGCTTTCTGGAATGCTGCAACCGCTTCCGGAGTAGAAGGCATATTTGCACCCTCAGATACAGCCATAACGCCATTTGCAATTAACATCTTTGCATCTTCTTCGTTTAACTCATTCTGAGTTGCACATGGCAATGCAATATCAACCTTATACTGCCATACACCATGTTCGCCATTCTTCTTTTCATGATACTCTGCACTTGGTCTTGCAGCTGCATACTCAGTCAAACGAGCACGTTTTACTTCTTTGATCTCTTTTAAAAGATCAACATCGATTCCTTCCGGATCATAAATCCAACCGGTAGAATCAGAACATGTAACCGGTTTTGCACCCAACTGATAAGCTTTCTGAATCGCATAAATTGCAACGTTTCCGGCACCGGAAACAGCAACTGTTTTACCTTCTAATGTTGTATTCTTTGTGGACTTAAGCATTTCCTGGGTAAAATAGCAAACACCGTATCCGGTTGCTTCCGTACGTGCCAAAGAACCACCGTAGGTAAGTCCCTTTCCTGTAAGAACTCCGGTAAACTCATTGCAAAGTCTCTTATACTGACCATACAAATAACCGATTTCACGGGCGCCGACACCGATATCTCCTGCGGGAACGTCTGTATCAGCACCAATGTGCTTTGCAAGTTCTGTCATAAAGCTCTGGCAGAAACGCATGATTTCTCTATCGGATTTGCCCTTAGGATCAAAGTCGGATCCACCTTTACCACCACCGATTGGAAGTGTTGTAAGTGAGTTCTTAAAAATCTGTTCAAATCCTAAAAACTTAATAACGGATAAGTTAACGGAAGGATGTAAACGAAGGCCACCCTTGTACGGTCCGATTGCAGAGTTAAACTGTACTCTGTAACCACGGTTTACCTGAACTTTACCGTTGTCATCTACCCATGAAACACGGAACATAATGGTACGCTCCGGCTCAACAATACGCTCAATTACGCCTTCCTCTTCTAATTTCGGATTCGCTGCAACTACCGGCTCTAAGGATTCCAACACCTCATAAACAGCCTGAAGGAACTCTTTCTGCTCCCCGTTTCTCTCAACCAATCCGTCGTAAACTCTTTGTAAGTAAGAACTTTTGAATGCCATTGTAATCTTTCTCCTTTCACACAATGTTTTTGTAATCTTTTTCTGAAAAATTATATCGCATTGCAAAAACCCACGCAATAAAAAAATCGCATCATAAGATGCGATTTTTTATATAGTATTCTTTATGTTTTATTTTTCAATCACGGAGATTACCTTCTTCGGGCACTTCTGTGCACAGATAGTACATCCGACACATTTCTCCTGATCGATGTAAGCGATATTGTTTTCTACATGGATGGCATCCTTCGGGCAGTTCTTTTCGCAAAGACCGCATCCGATACATCCGGAAGCACATACATCCATAACCGCTTTCCCCTTATTCTGGTTCTTGCAGGCAACAGCAACTGTCTTTTTCACAGGATAAGGAATAAGCTCAATCATACCTCTCGGGCAAGCGTCAACACACTTTCCGCAGGCTTTACAAGCATCCTTATCTACCTTTGCAATTCCATCTACAATATGAATTGCATCAAACGGACATGCAACAACGCAGTCGCCAAATCCGAGACAACCGAAAGAGCAAGCTTTCGGGCCGCCTCCCGGAACACCTGCTAAAGCCTTACAACTTGGCACTCCGGTGTATTCGTATTTGTCTTTTGCCTGTTCACAGGTTCCCGCACATTTTACAAATGCCATCATCTTTGTGCCGGCATCTGCAGATACTCCCATGATTTCACCGATTTTAGCAGCGACAGGATCACCACCGACAGGACACTGATTAACAGGAGCCTCTCCTTTTACAATAGCAGCCGCCAAACCGGAACATCCGGCGTATCCGCAGCCACCACAGTTATTTCCCGGAAGAACTTCCAAAATTTTAGTTTCTCTCTCGTCCACTTCTACTTTGAACTTCTCAGAAGAAAGGCAAAGAAAGAATCCGATTAAGCATCCGGTTGCTCCTACGACAGCGGTCGCAAGTAAAATTCCAGTAATACCCATTTACTTTCCCTCCTTAAATTACACCTGAGAATCCAAAGAATGCCATAGCCATTAATCCTGCTGTAACAAGAACGATGGCAGATCCTTTGAATGGTCCGGGAATATCATTGTATTCAATTTTTTCACGGATACCTGCCATAATAACGATGGCAATGGTAAATCCGACAGCGGTAGCAAATCCGTTTACAACAGACTGTAAAATGTTATATCCGTTGGAAACGTTGTTAATTGCAACACCAAGTACCGCACAGTTTGTTGTAATCAACGGCAAAAATACACCAAGTGATTTATAAAGGCTCTCAACATTCTTACGTAAGAACATTTCAACGAACTGAACCAAAGCAGCAATTACAAGAATAAATACAATGGTCTGTAAATATTCCAAATGTGTCGGTCCGAGAATAAATTTATAAATCAAGCTGGTTACAAAACTTGCAATGGTAATAACGAAGATAACTGCTCCACCCATTCCGGCAGCAGTTTCTGTTTTCTTTGAAACCCCGAGGAATGGACAAAGTCCCAAGAACTGGCTGAGTACAACGTTATTAACAATGGATGATGCGATTAAAATCATAATTAATGTTTTCATCTTTTGTACTCCTCCTATTCTTCCGTAGTTTCTTCAGCATCTTTGGAAGCTTCATCAACTACTTCATTCTTTTCTTCTTTTACTGCTTCTTTTTTGGTTTCTTTCTTTGCTTCAGCTTTTGTCTGCTTTAATTCAGCAGCGCTCTTTCCGGTACAGCTTGCTGCAAATCCACAGCCTTCACAACCGTCAGCCAAGCATCCCTGTGCTGCAGGAAGTGGTTTGCCTTTTTCTTCTGCCTTCTTACGAATAACATTCATAACTGCCACGAGTAAAGAAAGAATAAAGAATGCACCCGGTGCTAAAATAAAGATAGAAATCGGTGTATAGCCCATTTTTCCGGTAGATGCATCCGCAAGCGGCAAAATCTGTTTACCAAATGCCTGACCTGCACCTAAGATTTCACGAACCAAACCGATAATGGTAATACTCATGGTAAATCCAAGTCCCATTCCGATACCGTCAAACAATGACTCTACCGGGCCGTTCTTGGATGCGTAGCTTTCCGCACGACCAAGAATAATACAGTTTACTACGATAAGTGGAATATAGATTCCAAGCGCAGAATAAAGGGAAGGGACAAAGCCCTGCACCAAAAACTGAACCATAGTTACGAAAGAAGCCACGATAACAATAAATGCCGGCATACGAACTCGATCAGGGATCACATTACGAAGAAGTGAAATAATCAAGTTGGAAAGTGCCAAAACAATGGTAGAAGAAAGTCCCATACCAAGTCCGTTAATTGCAGAGGTAGTAACCGCCAATGTCGGGCACATACCAAGCATAAGGATGAAGGTCGGATTTTCTTTGATAATTCCGTTGTATAAACGCTCTGTAATCTTATTCATTGGTATCACCTCCTACTAAAGACTGATAGTATGTGATACCGGCATCCACACCGTAAGTAACCGCTTTTGATGTAATGGTTGCTCCGGAAATTGCCTGAATCTCATTGTCTGCAGCCGGAGCAGATTTGGTTACCTCCAGCATGCCCAAAGCCTTATTTACAAACTGAGACATAAACTTCTCTTCTGTAGACTTCATACCAAGTCCGGCTGTTTCAGAAATATCGGTAATGGAATATCCGTTTAACACACCCTCATTTGAAATACCCATGGAAAATGTAATATCTCCGCCGTATCCGGCATGTGAAGTAACAGTGATTACATATCCCAAAGCTTTACCGCTGGCATCATTTGCTGTCAAACATGCAACAATATCATCATCCGCATAACCATTATCATGAACATACTGTGTAGCAGCCGAAGCATCGAAGCCATCCAATTCCGTAAAGTTATCTGCGGTTGGAAATACCGCCTCATAAGCAGCCTGTGTGGCTGCAGCCTGTGCTTTCTCAATCGGTTCTTTTGTAATCTTATAAACCAGCCCCAAAAGTAAGCCGGAGATTAAAGTGATTGTCGTAAGAATGAGAGCATCTTTTACTAATGATTTATTCATTACTTCTCTCCTCCTTTACGTTCTCTTTTTACTCCGAACGCTCTTGGAATTGTAACCTTTTCAATCAAAGGAACCAAAAGGTTGGAAAATACAATGGCATAGGAAACACCTTCTGCTGAGGGTCCAAAGAATCTAAAGATTCCAGTAAGAACACCTAAGCAAATACCAAATAGAATTTTACCCATCGGTGTAATCGGGCTGGTAACATAATCCGTTGCCATAAAGAAGGCACCTAAGATCAAACCACCACCGCAAATCTCAGCGATAAGGAAGTTCATATCCATACCATGTCCTGCAAACAAAACAGTAAATACTGAAAATGTGATAATGTAGGTTGCAGGGATTCTAAGATCAATGACTCCCATCAAAAGAAGGAAGATTGCACCAATCAAAAGGCAAATCACTGAGGTTTCACCAATGGTACCCGGTGTTGTACCGATTAACATTTTCATGGTATCTACAGTACCTCCTGCCTTTAATGTGGCAAGTGGAGTTGCTCCTGAAAATGTATCCGCATAACCCTTATAATCACTAAAATTTGTCATTGCTCCGGTAAAGGACAATACCAAAAATACACGTCCTCCCAAAGCCGGGTTCATGAAGTTTTGGCCCAAGCCACCGAACAGACACTTTACAACAATAATGGCAAATACACTTCCCAATACAGCCATCCACCAAGGAAGGGAACTCGGAAGGTTTAAGCCAAGCAAAAGTCCGGTAACTACTGCAGATAAATCTGTAATTGTATTTTTCTTTTTAACAATACGATCGTAAATATACTCGGATGCAACGCTGGATGCGATACATGCCAAAACAAGAATCAACGCCTTAAGTCCAAAGTTGATTACTCCGAATACCGTAGCAGGCATCAAAGAAATAATGACATAAAGCATAATTCTTTGCGTATCATCTTTCGCACGAACATGAGGCGAAGATGTTACTTTTAATAAATCACTCATCTTTCACACCTCTTTCTATTTCTTTCTCTTATCAGCTAAAATCTGTTTTTTGGTTGTCTTAATGGACTGTGCGAGATGACGACGTGCAGGGCAGCCATAACTGCAACTTCCGCATTCCACGCATTCAAGACCATACCATTTTTCAAACTCTTCCTTTTGTCCACGCTCAGCAAAATCAGCGAGTCTTGAAGGAATCAAGTTTTCAGGGCAAGCCTCAACGCAACGTCCACAGTTGATACATGCGGTTGTCTCATACTTAGAAGCTTCATCCTCGGTTAAACATAAAAGTGCAGATGTTGTCTTTGTAGTAGGAATATTGGTATCAAACAATGCAAATCCCATCATAGGACCACCGGCAATCATTTTTTCTGCCGGATGCAACAATCCGCCGGCTGCTTCCAACAAATCATTAAAATTGGTTCCGATACAAATTGAGAAGTTTCTCGGCTCGCAAACTGCATCACCGGTAACGGTAAAGATACGATTCATAAGAGGCTTTCCAAAACGAACACCGTTATAAATCGCAACCAAAGTCTCAACGTTATCTACGATACAGCCGGCATCCGCCGGAAGCATCTTAGAATTAATATCTCTTCCTGTAACCGCATGAATAAGCTGTCGCTCACCACCCTGCGGATACTTGGTCATCAAAGGCTGAACGAACATTCTCGGCTCATTTGAAGTAAGCTTATTTAGCTTCTCAATACAATCAGGCTTGTTGTCCTCTACACCGAATACACCCTTTGCATTTGGGAAAAGCTGTAAAACAATGCGCATACCTTCCACAAGTTTTTCAGGCTCTTCCACCATTCTTCGATAATCGGATGTAAGATAAGGTTCACACTCAGCACAGTTTGCAATAATATACTCAATCTTATCCGGCTCCTTCGGTGAAAGTTTTACATGGGTTGGGAAGCCTGCACCACCCATACCAACAACACCAGCCTCTTTCACAAGATTGATAATCTCTTCATTTGATAAAGAAGAAATATCTTCGTGCTCGGTGAAACCTACCTCAAGCATGTTTCCATCGTTTTCGATAACAATGGAATTTACCATATCGCCAACAGCTACTCTACGTGGTTCAATGGCTTTTACAGTTCCGGAAACAGAAGAAAAAATCGGTGATGAAACAAAGCCACCGGCCTCTGCAATCTTCTGTCCGCGAAGAACTGTATCACCTACAGCAACCACAGGAGTCGCCGGCGCGCCGATATGCTGTGACAAAGGAAAAACCAACTCTCCCTGAGGCACAAGCTCTTTTACCGGCTTAGACTTTGACAGTTCTTTTCCATCATATGGATGAACGCCGCCTTTAAATGTCCTTAGGCCCATATATAAGCTCCTCACTTTCTTACCCTTAAGAGTATTTTCATACATATTCATACTTAGGTGTATTTAAACACACCCTTTAAAATTATAACCATCTTTCCCTATAATTTAAAGCATTTCTTAATAAATTGAATTATTTTCCCCATTCGCTATAATTAGTCTATGAATATCAAAAGCTACACTTTTTCTACGGACGAATTTCATATGCATCATCTAAACGAGCTGTTAAAAGATGATGATTTATTATTTGATATCGAAACCACCGGTCTGTCCGCAGCATACTGCCACATTTATATGATTGGTCTTGGTTATCGAAAAGGGGATGTGGTTCACATTCATCTCTACTACGCACGGTCAAAAGACGAGGAAAAAGAAATCCTTTTAAAATTTTCCGAAACTGCCAAAGAATTCAATCGTTTGATTACTTTTAACGGAGATACTTTTGATCTTCCTTTCCTAAGCAAGAGATTCACAGCAAACCATATGGTTTCCGACACGAAACACTTATCATCTCAGGATCTGTTTAAAACCGTGAAAAAATACAAACACTTTTTAAATCTGGAGCATTACAAACAAAAAGACATCGAGCAGTTTTTGGGAATTTTTCGAGAAGACACCTACAATGGCGGACAATTAATCGAAATCTACAAAAAGCAAGCACTTTATCCGGACGACGCAGAAGAAGATCTTCTTTTCCTCCATAACATGGAAGATATAAAAGGACTGGTATACCTGCTTTCTATTCTGGATTTTTCAATTTTGGAAAATAAAGAGCCGCTTGTACATTCCATTACAATTGGCGAAAAGGAGCTCTCCTTTCAGGCAGTTTATGAAGAACCTTTAAACCTTTCCTTTTCCCTTTTAAATGAATACGGCTTCTTTTGTATCAAAGAAAACAGTCTGTATGGAAGCTTAAAACTATACGACCATAAGTTAAAATATTATTTACCAAATTATAAAGACTATTATTATGTGGAAGACGAAGAACTGTTGCTTCCAAAATCATTAAAGCACACGATACAAAAAGAGCGAATACGAAAAGCAAAAAAAGAAGAATGTTTTGTATTATCCGACCCCAATGCTCTTTCAAAAGAAAAACTGTCTGTTTATATTCATCAAATGTTTCAAAACTAAAAAAGGGATGAAGCCTTTGCTTCATCCCTAAATTTTATTTTGGAAGTTTCTCGTAGAAGAAAGAACTTCTTCTCTTGTATCCAAGACCTTTGTAGTCCATAATCTGCTCGGTACTTCCGATAAACAGAATACCGTTGTCCACCAAAGAATCCGCAAACTTCTGATAAACATCATGCTTTGCTTCTTCGGTAAAGTAGATAAGAACATTACGGCATACAATCATGTGGCATCCGTCCAAATACTTATCTCTTAAAAGATTATGCTCCTTAAAAGTAACCTGGCGCTTAATCTCATCGGAAATCTGGTAAGACTGTCCGATTTTGGTAAAATATTTCTTTTTGTACTCTTCCGGAACACCTTCAATACTTTTCTCGGAATAAATACCGGTTTTAGCTTGAGCGATCACCTGTTTATCCAAATCTGTCGCATTGATATGAATGTTTTTGATATCAATGTATTTGGACAATGCCATAACAAGTGAATACGGTTCATCACCGGTTGAGCAGGCGGCACTCCAAATCTTAAGATTCTTACCATACTTTTGAATCAATTCCGGGATATAATCCTTTAGCATTAATTCCCACTGTTCCGGGTTACGATAAAACTCGGAAACATTGATGGTAAGAAAGTTGATAAACTCATCAAAGGCTTCCTTATTGGATTTTAACAATGCGATATACTCATCATAGCTTTTGCATTCTCTTTTGGTAACCAGAGAATCAATTCGACGACGCATCTGTTTTTCTTTGTATGCGTTTAAATCAATCTTTGTAAGTGCAAGGACATCTGCCTTGAGTTTCTCATAATTATCCATATCAGATTCCCCCAAATCCAATTATTTATTCTTCTGTTTCTGCTTCAGCTACAGCTTCAACATCAACATCAGCTACATCTGCATCATCCTCAGCAGGAGCGGTTAAAGCTTTAATGGAAAGGGAAATCTTGTGATCTTCCTCGCGGAACTCAACAATCTTAGCTTCCACTTCCTGTCCTACCTTTAACACATCAGCAGGCTTCTCAATATGATCGTTAGAAATCTGTGAAACATGAAGCAATGCGTCAACGCCCGGTGCCAATTCTACAAATGCACCGAAGTCTGTCATACGGGCAACGGTTCCCTTAACAACATTACCAACTGCAAAACGTTCTGAAGCTTCGTTCCAAGGGTTCTCATCCGGGAACTTTTTGGAAAGTGCAATCTTGTTCTCATTGATTTCCTTAACGAAAACCTTAACCTCATCATCTACCTTGAACATCTTGGCAGGATTCTCAACTCTTCCCCAAGACATTTCAGATACATGAAGGAGACCGTCAACACCGCCTAAATCGATAAACACACCGAAGTTTGTAATATTCTTAACCTTACCGGTAACAACATCACCAACATGGATACGTCCTAAAACTTCTTCCTGAGCCTTAGACTTTTCTTTCATAAGAACCTGCTTGCAGTCACCGATGATTCTTCTCTTGTGAGGATCACACTCGATGATAACAAATTCAACTTCTTTGTCTTTAAACTCGTTTAAGTCACGCACAAAAGTATCGGAAGCCAATGATGCAGGAATGAAAACTCTTGCTTCATCAACAACAACACTTAAACCGCCCTTTAAAATCTGAACAACCTTTGCTTTCAATACTTCATGATTCTCGAAGGCTTCTTTTAATCTCTCGTTGCCCTTTTCCTGAGCAAGTCTCTTATAAGAAAGTAAAACAACTCCATCTGTGTCGTTTACTTTCAAGACCTTAGCGGTCATCTGATCATCTACATTAACTACTGTTGTAAGATCAAGGTTATTATCGTTGGTATATTCGGAACGTGTAATGATTCCGTCAGATTTGTAACCGATGTTTAATACGATCTCATCAGGTTTAACTGAAATAACGGTACCTTCAACCACTTCTCCATTTCTTATTGTTTTAAAAGATTCTTCCAACATTTGTTCAAAGCTCAATTCTGGCATTTCTCTTGAACCTCCTCAATAATTTTTTTTGGGGTGGAAGCCCCCGCTGTAATACCTACACCGTCAATGGATTGAAGTACCGACAAATCTAAATCATCTTTTGTCTGTATAAAGTAAGTATTCTTACAATTTTCCTGACATATTTCGAAAAGTTTTCTGGAATTGGAGGAGGATTTTCCTCCGATGACGATCATAGCCTCTGAATTTTGAGAAATACGAACCGCTTCCTTTTGTCTTTCTTCTGTCGCAGAGCAAATTGTATTTTTAGCACATATATCATACCCTTTTTGATGTATTATTTCAACCAATTCTTGAAATTTATCATAATTAAAGGTAGTTTGCGATACAATTCCAATGGTTTTATCCTTTGGAAGATTCAAAGCATCAAACTCTTCCGGGGAAGAAATACAATGATATTGCCCACTGGGAATCCAACCAATGATACCGCTAACCTCAGGATGTGTCTCATTTCCCACAATCACAATTTGATATCCCAACTCATCAAATTCCTGCACAAGTTTATGGATTTTTAAAACAAAAGGACAGGTAGCATCTACGATTTCAAAGCCTCTTTTCTCCAAATCCGCAATTACTCTCTTGGCAACGCCGTGGGAACGAATAATCACGATTCCGGGTGTTACGGAGTCCATTGGCATATCTTCTTCCAAAACCTTTACTCCGCTTGATTCAAACTCAGATACCACAATTTCATTATGTATAATGGGTCCGTAAGTATAAATAGGTTTATCGGGACACGATTTTATTTGATTTTCCACTATTTCCACCGCACGCTTTACCCCAAAGCAAAAGCCTGCGCTTTCCGCAACCACTACTTTTCTCATTTACATTCTCTCTTTGCAAAGACTTTTTATGTGCTCCACCACTTCATCTATGGTCATATGAGACGTATCAACTTCAATTGCATCATCCGCTTTTTTCAGCGGAGATACTGCTCTTGTCATATCATTATGATCTCTGGTTCGAATATCTTCCTTGATTTCTTCAAGATCCGCATCTTCACCCTTTAACAGATATTCTTCATAGCGGCGTCTTGCGCGTTCTTCTACAGATGCTGTCAAATAAACTTTTACATCCGCATTTGGTAAAATCGTGGTTCCAATGTCACGACCATCCATTAATACATCATTGTTTGCCGCCATATCTCTTTGTAAGTCCAAAAGATGCTCACGCACTTTACGATAAGCAGATGTCTGAGATGCCATAGCAGAAACCTTTTCGGTACGAATCAGTCCCGAAACATCCTCACCGTTCAAAAGCACCTTCTGTGCTCCGTCTTCATAAGCCAAAGACACACGCACTTTTTCCACTTCAGCAGACACTTTTTCTTCATCCGCTCCGTCAATGTCATTTCGCATCATATATAATCCAATGGCACGATACATTGCTCCCGTATCCACATAGATAAATCCAAGTTCCTTTGCTAATCGTTTTGCAATGGTACTCTTGCCTGCTCCTGCAGGTCCGTCAATTGCTACATTAAATCCCATGTTAACCTCCTAGGAAATACTGATTCCGGCTAAATATCCGGTTGAAAATGCAATTTGAAGATTGAATCCTCCGGTAAAGGCATCCACATCCAACACCTCTCCGCAGACAAAAAGGCCGGGGACATTCTTTGCTTCCATTGTAGAAGGATTCACCTCTTTTACGGAAATCCCGCCCTGTGTGACGATTGCTTCTTTAAACCCTCTGGTCTTTGTAAGGGTAAGATGAAATTCTTTTAATCCTAAAATAATCTGATGTCGTTCTTCCTTTGTTAAATCAGAAAGATTCTTTTTTGGCGGAATATCCAAACGCATCTCTACCACCTGTGCCAGCTTCTTCGGAAGCATATCACAAAGCACAAAAGATACCTTCTTTTTGGGGTTCTCCGAAATCATACGAAGCAGTTTCTCATTTAACTTATCATAACTTAAGACAGGCTTAAAATCTATGAAAAAGTGAAGTACGCTGTGGGACAGAATACTCGTAACCTTTGAAGAAGCTGACAAAACCAGAGGACCACTGATACCAAAATGTGTAAACAGCATTTCGCCAAAATCCTCGTAGTAGGTCTTTTTATCATCGCATACCTTAACCGATACATTTTTAAGAGAAAGCCCCTGTAGGTCTAAGATATCCTTTTCTTTTACCTCAAAGGGAACCAACGCCGGATACAAAGGTTCCACTTTTATGCGCAAACGCTCCGCAAAGGTATAGCCGTCTCCCGTTGAACCGGTAGTTGGATAAGAAAGTCCTCCCGTTGCTAAAATTACAGCATCAGAGTGATCTTTTTTCCCGTTTGCAAGTAAAACACCACCGACTCTGTTATCTGCGACAAGTATATCCTCAACTTCGGTATTTAAGCAGATCTTAACCCCCACAGAATCCATTGCATTTTTTAGGGCTTTGGTAATATCCGATGCATGATCGGACTGAGGAAACGCACGATTCCCCCGTTCCACCTTTATCGGGGTTCCCCACTGCTCCATAAACGCCATAACACCATCAGGGTCTAAAGTATAAAGCGCACTGTAGAGAAACTTCTCATTGGAAACCACATGTTTTAAAAACTCATCCACTGTTACGGCATTGGTAAAATTGCATCTGCCTTTTCCGGTAATATATATTTTTTTTCCGAGTTTTTCGTTTTTTTCATATAAAGTGACCTCATGTCCACAAAGGCCGGCCGAATATGCAGCCATCATTCCTGCGGCGCCACCACCGATTACGATTACTTTACTCAAAACCAAATACCTCAACATAAAATAAGCGCACCCTTAAAGATTTAAGGATGCGCCAATAAATTTTAGTTTTCAGCGTCTTTGATGGAGAAGCTGATTCTTCCCATCTTATCCTTGCCTAAGCAAACCACATTAACGGTATCGCCTAAAGTAAGAACATCTTCTACATGCTCAATTCTTTCGTTGGCAATCTTAGAAATGTGAACCATTCCCTCTTTGCCCGGAGCGAATTCAACGAAAGCACCGAATTCCTTAATGCTGATTACTTTACCGGTGAACTTCTGTCCTTTTTCAAAATCAGTTGTGATAATCTGAATCATCTTAACGGCTTCATCCATCTTTTCAGGATCCGTTCCGCATACAGATACGGCACCGTCATCGGTAATATCAATCTTAACGCCTGTGCGTTCGATAATCTCGTTAATTGTCTTACCACGCTGTCCAACAACATCACCAATCTTTGCAGGATCAATCCGAATCTGAATAATCTTTGGAGCATATTTAGATACTTCCTTACGTGGTTCAGCGATTGCCTTGGACATACATGTATCCATAATGAAGAATCTTGCTTCTCTTGTACGACGAATTGCTTCTTCAACGATTGGTCTGGTAAGTCCGTGAATCTTGATATCCATCTGGATTGCGGTAATACCATCTTTTGTACCGGTTACCTTAAAGTCCATGTCTCCGAAGAAATCTTCCAAGCCCTGGATATCTGTAAGTACTATGTAGTCATCATCGGTATCTCCGGTAACAAGACCACAAGAAATACCTGCAACCATCTTCTTAATCGGAACACCTGCAGCCATAAGTGACATACAGCTTGCACAGGTAGATGCCATTGATGTAGATCCGTTTGATTCAAAGGTCTCGGATACTGCACGAATGGTATATGGGAACTCTTCCACTGAAGGCAATACCGGAAGTAATGCACGTTCAGCCAAAGCACCGTGACCAATTTCACGACGTCCCGGTCCACGAGAAGGCTTTGTCTCACCTACAGAGTATGACGGGAAGTTGTACTGATGCATGTAACGTTTTTCAGTAACGAACTCATCCAAGCCGTCTATGCGCTGTACTTCAGAAAGCGGAGCCAAAGTAACGATATCACAAATCTGTGTCTGTCCACGGGTAAACATTGCAGAACCGTGAACTCTAGGAATTAAATCAATTTCAGCAGAAAGTGGACGAATCTGGTCGATTGCACGGCCATCCGGACGCTTGTGATCCTTTAAGATCATCTTACGAACTGTCTTTTTCTCATACTGATAAACAGCTTCATCCAAAACTGCAAGCCATTCTTCGTTATCAGCAAATGCTTCAGCCAATTTTTCTGTAATTGCCTTAACGTTTGCTTCTCTATCCTGCTTAACATCAGTAAATACTGCATCTTCCATTTCTGCAGGAGTAACAATTTCTTTCATCTTTGCAAACATCTCTTCAGGGATTGCGCATGAAGTATAAGTAAACTTCTGCTTACCAACTTCTGCAACCATCTGATTGATGAAAGCGATAATGGTCTGGTTCACATCATGAGCCATGTAAATAGCTTCAATCATCTTATCTTCCGGAATCTCATTTGCTCCGGCTTCAATCATGATAACCTTCTGAGAGGTAGAAGCTACTGTAAGCTTTAAGTCACCCTTGTCCCACTGTTCCTGAGACGGGTTAATGATAAAGTTACCGTCAACCATACCAACCTGTGTCATAGCACATGGGCCGTCAAACGGAATATCGGAAATTGTTGCTGCCATAGCTGTACCGAGCATAGCTACAACTTCCGGACGACACTGTGGATCAACAGACATAACCATATTGTTTAATGTAACATCATTTCGGAAATCCTTTGGGAATAACGGACGCATCGGTCTGTCAATAACACGGGAAGTAAGAATAGAATTCTCAGATGCCTTTCCCTCACGTTTATTAAATCCTCCCGGAATTTTACCAACAGAGTATAACTTTTCCTCAAATTCAACTGAAAGAGGGAAGAAATCAATTCCTTCTCTTGGCTTATCGGATGCGGTTGCAGTGGATAAAACCGTAGTCTCACCATACTGAATAAGTACTGCTCCGTTCGCCTGTGCTGCCACGCGACCTACGTCTACACGAAGGGTACGTCCGGCAAGTTCCATTGTAAATGTTTTTGCTGCCATATTCTTTCTCCTTATAGCTTTTTTGTGCAGGCAGCCGAAACTACTGAAAATACAAGAAATAACATTTCTGATATTATCAGTGGTCTCGGAAGACATGCCTGCAATTAAAATTAGAGCGGAATATAAAAATACCCCGCTCTTGAAAACAAAATTATTTTCTAAGACCTAATCTCTCGATTAATGAACGATATCTCTCAATATCTGTATTCTTTAAATACTTAAGAAGATTACGTCTCTTACCAACCATTTTAAGAAGTCCGCGACGAGAATGATGATCCTTCGGGTTCTCCTTTAAGTGCTCGGTAAGCTCTGCAATACGTGCAGTTAAAACTGCGATCTGAACTTCCGGTGAACCTGTATCTCCGGCAGTTGTAGCGTATTCAGCAATAATTGCCTGTTTCTTTTCTTTTGTGATCATACTATGATTCCTCCTAAAATTTTAATACACCACCTGCTAAGCGTCCGCTGGAGTGTCGATACACTGAGCAAGGGTAAACTCACACGCCGATTATATTAACAAAAATACCTTCTTTTGTAAAGAGTATATTTATAAATAACATGTAAATTGGAATTTCAGCATATAGTATTATATATGAAATTCCATTTAGTAGTTTAAATTACTATTTAGTTAAGAATGCGTACGACCTTAAGCGGGTTACGATAGTATGCGGATGAAATCTTGATTCCTGTACGGCGGTTAGACGCATGTACAATCTGTCCGTTACCAATGTAAATGGCAACGTGGCTGATAGATCCGCTTCCGTAGAAGAACAAATCTCCCGGCTGTGCTTCAGATGCAGAAATCTTTGTTCCGCAATTTGCCTGTGCTCTGGATGAGTGTGGCAAATAGATTCCGTAATTTGCAAATACGGAAAGAACAAATCCCGAACAATCGGCACCCTTTGTAAGTGATGTACCACCCCATACGTATGGGTTTCCGACAAACTGTAAAGCAAACGTACAAAGAGAAGCTCTGGTTCCGTTTACACCTGCACCGAAGTTAATCTCTTCCAATGTCATAGCATGCTCTAATTCCTGAGCAATGGTAACATAATCAGCAGATACATATCCTTCATCACCATCAATGGAAACCTTAACCCAATCTCCGAGATCTTCAATCATATCCAGTTTTTCACCGGAACTAACATTAATAATAATCGGTGAATCTGTATTCGGTTCTCTACGAATACGGAGTCCGTCACCGGTTGCTGTAGCAACCCAAGCAACCAACTGGTTTGCCAAGTCAACAGCTTCCTGGCCTGTAACAATATAATCGGCACTGACATATCCTTCCACTTTTCCGGAAGAAACATGTACCCAGCCATCTGCGGTATCTAAAATCTCTACCGCACCGCCATTTTTAATCTTTCCGATAATCTCTCCGTTTTCGGAAGCCTCTTTACGAATATTTAAGTTTCCGTCTACCTGAGCAATACCGATATTGGTATATCCGTATACTGTTCCGTCCGCGGTACCTGTAACAACTACATCAGAATCACTGGTTAAAAGTGCGTATGCTTTACTGTCTGAATCCACATCAACGGAAATAACAGAAGAAATACCCGCTGTTGATGAATCAGCCAAAGCGACAGAAGTCTCATCTTTTTTTTCATAGCAGAAACCAATCAGCATAACCCCACAGCACGCAACTGAAAATGCACGAATAATATTACTACGTCTCATAAAACACCTTTCAAAAAATGTAACATTTACGAAAAATAAAACAGTGATTATTTCATAACCACCGTTTCAACATGTTTGAGTATATCAAGCAAAATGCAATATGTCAACGCTTTTTTGCAACATTTTGTAATATTTTTGTAATAAATGACTGAAATCTAAGAAAAATAAGCTTTTGCACCTTCTATATCTCGCAAAATCTGAGCAGACAATTCTTCCATGGAGGGAAACTTCTTTTCCGGACGTAAAAAATCCAAGAATTCCACCTTTGCCACTTTTCCATACACATCTTTATCAAAATCAAAGATATGTGTCTCTACTCCAATGTGCTTTTCCTTCTCTTCTACCGTTGGTTTCAGTCCGATATTTGAGATTCCTTGGTATGTATTTCCGTCAATGATTACATTGGAAACATATACTCCGTTCGGTGGTAATAGTTTATCGGAAGTAGGCAAAATGTTAATCGTCGGCATTTTCATCTTGGTGCCAATGTGATTGCCATGCACGATTTCGCCATATACAAAATAGGAATAGCCCAAAAGATCATTTGCCTTTTTCACATTTCCGAGAAGAATTTCTTCCCGAACGTAAGAACTTGAAATATCTCTTGTTACGTCTTTAAGCTTTGTAACCACTTCCAAATCAAAGCCCATTTTCTCGTGAAGATCTTCTAAAAGTGCCACATTTCCACGACCCATTTTTCCAAATGTAAAATCCGTTCCGCAAGTCATGTACTTCATACAAAACGTATCTGTTAAAAAAGAAAGGAAGTCTTCCGGCTCCATGGATTTTACTTCCTCTGTGAAAGGCAGTTCTACGATATAATCAAGTCCTGCGTGTTCCAGGACATACACACGTTCTTCATTGGTAATCAGACTTTTTAACTCTCTTTCCTCTTTTGTACCGAAAGAATACCGAGGAGACTTGTCAAAGCAAATAAGAACCGATTCTCTACCGTTTTTCTTTGCATCGGAAACGATTTTTTTCACCAAATACTCATGACCGCGATGAATTCCCTCGAACTTTCCAACGGTAACGGAAGTATCTTTATGAAATTTTAAGTCTTTAAAACCCTTTATATATTCCATATTATTCCAAAAAAAACTTTTCCAGTTTTAAGCCATCCTTTTCTTTTTTATATAATCCGGCAAAACGACCGTCACTGTGATAGGTTCGATACCACCCGCCTGCACTGTCTGTTTCGTCGAAGGTCACATACTTATAAGGTACTGTATTGCCGTTTTCCACAAATACATTGGCTTCGGCACTGCAATAGCATTTCGGGCAAAAAAACATTTCATCCAAAGGTAAAATCGCATCTTCCAATTTTTCAGCATCCGCCAAATTCTGCAATTCTTCCAGCGTGTGACTTTGCTCCTTACAAAAACCACAGGCCTTGGTGCGTTCCAAGGACGACATGTAAGCTCCGCAGCCTAAGGCTTGTCCCATATCATGAATCAAAGAACGAATATACGTTCCTTTGGAACAGGATACCAAAATCTTTGCATTCGGATAAGCAAAATCCAATAATGAAAGCTCAAAGATTTCAATATCTTCCGGTTTTCGTTCCACTTCAATCCCGGCTCTGGCTAATTCGTAGAGCTTTTTGCCGTTGATTTTTTTAGCGGAATACATAGGCGGAATCTGTTTTTGTTTTCCAATAAATCCCTTTATGCACTCCAAAAACTCTTCTTTTGTCACTGTAACATCGGAAGAAGAAAGCACTTTTCCGTCTCCATCATAAGTATCCGTGGTTCTGCCAAAGGTCACTCCGGCAACATAGGTCTTATCATGATCTTCGATGTAATTAATGGCTTTTGTGGCTTTTCCTATAACAACAGGAAGTACCCCTGTCGCTGATGGATCAAGGGTACCGGTATGACCAATCTTTTTGGTCTTACATATGCCGCGAAGTTTTGCCACCACATCAAAGGAAGTAAAACCAGCTTCTTTATAAACAATAATAAGTCCGCTCTTCATGTTTTATAAAACCTTTTCTAACTCAGCAACAATCTTACGAATGCAGCTTTCCGGGTTTTCATGCATAGAAAAACCTGCAGCTTTCGCATGTCCGCCGCCACCGAATTTTCGAGCTAACACATTCAAATCCACATTTCCTGTAGCTCGAGTGGATACTTTGTATCCCGTATCCTCCGTTTGGTACAAAAAGACAGCTACTTCCGTACCTTTTGTATTTCGAAGTTGCTGCACAATTCCTTCCAAGTGTCGTGGAAGCACACCAACCTCATCCATCTCTTCTTTCGTGATGTAAGAAACAATCACTTTATCATTCAGATACAGCTTTGACTTTAACAATGCCTTTGCCATAATCAACTGCTGAGAATACATTTTTTGATTATAGGTTTCATCAACGATGCGAGTATAATCAATGCCCTTATCCATAAGAATTCCGGCCACTCTCATAGTTTCAGACGTGGTACAGGTATACTGAAAAATACCGGTATCGTGTACCATTCCAAGGTATAAGCATTCTGCTATTTCCTTGGTAATCTTTTTCTCATCCATGGTCCGAAAGACCAGTTCACAGGTGGAAGAATCATCAGGAACAATGTATTCCATTTCGGCAAATCCATTATTTCCCAAATGATGATCGATGCAAAGCGTTTTCTTTGAAGCCTTAAAGTATGCTCCTGCCTTTCCAAGTCGCTGAATTTCACGACAGTCCAAGCAAATAAACAAATCAAATTCCTTTTGCTCGTCCGTAGCTTCTTCAATCTTGTCCGTATTTTTCAGGAACTTAAAAATAGACGGAATCGTCTCCAAATACACATGAAGTTCCACATCCGGATAATTATCCGCAATATAATTGTATACAGACATGCAGGAGCCCACGCAATCCCCATCCGGGCGAACGTGTCCGGCAATTCCAATTCTTTTTACATCTTTTAAGACATCATCAATCTTTATCATTCTCTCCGACTACCTCGTTAATCAAATGAGACATATGCACACCGTAAGCTATAGAATCATCCAAAATATAATCAATCTCCGGTGTGTTTCTTAAATTTAAATTCTTCGCAAGTGCATGACGAATGAAACCGGCTGAACTCTTTAATCCCTTCATGGTTTCTTCTGCTTCTTCTTCCGTGCCAAGGACGGAGATGTATGCTTTTGCAGTCTTTAAGTCTGCAGCCACATCCACCTTTACCACACTTGTCATGGGATGAATCCGTGGGTCTTTTACTTCCCCACGGATAATATTACTAAGTTCTTTATGAACTTCTGCATTTAATCTTGTACTTTTTACACTTTTATGACTCATGATCTCGGTACCTCAACCATAATATAAGCCTCAACCTGATCCATTTCCTGGATAGCATCGAATCCGTCGAATACAAGACCGCATTCGTATCCGGCTTTTACCTCCTTAACGTCATCCTTAAATCTCTTAAGAGAACCAAGTGCACCTTCAAAGATCTGATCACCGTCACGGGTAATACGAACTTTGCAATCTCTCTGGAAGGAACCGTCTAAGATATAAGAACCGGCAATATTTCCAACACCTGATGCCTTGAAAATCTGACGAATCTCTGCATGTCCGATAACCTTTTCTTCGTAAATCGGTTCCAACATACCCTTCATAGCTGCTTCCACATCTTCGATGGCATTGTAAATAACCTTGTACAAACGAACGTCAACACCCTCATGATCTGCAGTCTGTTTTGCAGCCGGATCCGGACGAACATTAAATCCGATAATGATTGCATTGGAAGCAGATGCCAAAATAACATCGCTCTCATTGATGGCACCAACGCCACCATGAATCACCTTAACCACAACTTCGTCGTTGGAAAGCTTCTCCAAAGACTGTTTGACTGCTTCCACAGAACCCTGAACATCAGCCTTAACAATCAAATCAAGTTCTTTCAAGTTACCGGACTGAATCTGGGAGAAGATATCATCCAGGCTCATACGGCTTCTTGTTTCTTCAATTAACTTATTCTTGTTTTCATTAATAAAGGTCTCCGCAAATGCTCTTGCTTCCTTCTCGGAATCCATAGCAACAAAGATTTCTCCGGCATTGGGAACTTCACTTAAACCAAGGATTTCTACCGCGGTGGAAGGACCGGCTTTCTTTACGTTTCTTCCGTTTTCATCAATCATCGCACGGACTTTACCGTAGGAGCTTCCGGCAGCAACCGGATCACCCACGCGAAGGGTACCCTTCTGAACCAATACTGTGGCAACAACACCACGGCCCTTATCCAGCTCAGCTTCCACACAAAGACCTCTGGCAAGACGTTTTGGATTTGCTTTTAATTCCAAAATTTCTGCAGTTAACAAAATGGTCTCTAACAAATCATCAATACCTTCATGGGTATGTGCGGATACCGGAACAAACTCGGTAGTTCCGCCCCATTCGGAAGGAATGAGCTCGTATTCGGAAAGTTCCTGTTTTACACGTTCAATATTAGCATTTGGTTTATCAATCTTGTTGATAGCAACGATGATTTCAATACCTGCAGCCTTTGCATGGTTAATCGCCTCAACCGTCTGCGGCATTACACCGTCATCTGCAGCAACAACAAGAATTGCAATATCGGTAGAAGAAGCACCACGCATACGCATAGCTGTAAATGCCTCATGTCCCGGTGTATCAAGGAAAGTAATCTTTTGTCCATTGATAGAAACTCCGTATGCACCGATTTTCTGTGTAATACCACCGGCTTCTCGATCTGTAACCTTTGTATCACGAATAGCATCCAAAAGGGATGTTTTACCGTGATCAACGTGACCCATTACACAGACAACAGGAGGACGTGCAACCAAGTCCTTTTCGTCTTCTTCATCCTCTTTTAAGAGTTCTGCAATAACATCAACCTTTTCTTCCTGCTCACAAACGCAGTTAAACTCTAATGCAATTTCTTCTGCCTGTTCAAAATCAACCGCCTGGTTAACGGTTACCATCTGACCCTTCATAAAGAGCTTCTTTACGATTTCAGAAGGCTGAATCAGCATCTTTTCAGCCAATTCTTTAATCGTAATCTTTTCCGGTAATGTAATGGTAAGAATTTCATCTTCATTTCTGGTAGGAGTATCTTTCTTATACTTCTGCTTTTTCTTACCACCGTTTTTCTCAAGGTTTACATAACGCTCCTGTTTCTTACCCAAAGCATCATGTTCACGATTATCCTTCTTTGAACGGTTGTTACGGTCTCTGGATGTATCCTTGCCCTTTACGCTTTCCGGAGATTCCGCTGCAGCGGTCGGCTTATTTTTGTGAAATCCGCGATCGTTATTGCGATCTTTGTTTCTATCGTTGTTTCGGTCGTTGTTTCGATCATTATTTCTGTTTGTACGGTCGTTATTTCTGTTTCCGCCAAAATCGTTGTTTCTTGCCTGAGCAGGTCTTCTGTCCTGACGATCTTTAGAGAACTCTCTTGTTTCGGTACTCTGTTCTCTAACTTCAACTTCCTCCGGCTGCGGACGTGTAGCCTGCGGACGAACGGTTCTTTCACTCATTGGGCGAGGCTTAATCGGCGAAAATCCTGCACGATCGTTTCTTTGCTGAGGACGATTCTGTCCGCCACCCTGGCGACGGTCTCCCTGCGGTCTCTGACCGGGACGGCCTTCCGGGCGACGTCCGCCGTTTGCACGAGAATATCCGGTATTTACAACTACGGAAATATTCTTCTTTTTCTTAGGCTTTTCTTCACCTTCTTCTGCTTTATCCGCAGGTTTTGCCGCCGGCTTTTCCGCGGGTTTTTCTGCAGGCTTTTCCGCCTTTTCTACCGGTTTTTCAGCCGCCTTAGGCGCAGCAAATTTACCTTTTACCAAGTTAATCTGTTCATCTTCGATTCCTTTGGTAGAAGATTTTGCTTCAAAACCGTTATCATTTAAAAATTTAATAATTTCTTTACTGTCAACACCGAGTTCTTCAGCGAGATCTTTAATCTTCAATTTTGCCATTTAAAATCCTCCTAACTAAAAAGAGTTCTTGTCTGCCTTTTTTATAATGGATAAAGCAAGTTTTTCGTCATCGACGGAAAGAATCGCATTAGAGGTTTTCCCAATGCATTTTCCAAGTTCTTCCTTTGTACCGTATATAATATAGGGCACCTCGTAAAACTCACACATATTTTTTACATCATCTTTTCGTCTGTCGCTGGAATCAGATGCACAAATCACAAGAAAAGATTTGTACTTTTTCACAGATTCCTCCACCTGAAAAGTTCCTGCCTTTATTTTTCCCGCCTTTTTTGAAAGGGAAAGAAGTGACAAAACCGGATCCATATTCATAAGCTGTCTATCACCTGTTTTATTTCATTATAAAAATCGTCGGATATCTTACACTTCAACGAACGTTCCAAGCCTCTGTTTTTTAATACTCGTTCAAGGCATTCTTTCTTTTTACAAATATATGCCCCGCGACTTTGAATGCGTTGATTTTCATCTATCACAAAATCCCCCGAAGTATCTTTTGCTATACGAATCAGTGAATCTTTTTTCACCATTTCATTGCAGCCGACACATTTGCGCATCGGTTTATTCTTCGGTTTCGTCGTCATAATACTCTTCTTCGTAGTATTCATCATCATATTCTTCATCATATTCTTCAATGAAGTCGCCGGATTCTCTGGCTTGTGTTTCAGATTTAATGTCAATCTTAAATCCTGTTAAACGAGCTGCAAGGCGAGCATTCTGACCCTTCATACCGATGGCAAGTGACAACTGATCGTCCGGAACAACTACCTTAGCTGTTTTTTCGTCATTGTCAGCAATAACGGAAATAACCATTGCCGGTGATAGTGCATTCTGAATCAAGTATGCAGGATTTTCATCCCAGTTAATGATATCAATCTTTTCATTGTGTAATTCGGAAACAATAGCGTTTACACGGCTACCATTCTGACCTACGCAAGCACCGATTGGATCAACATCCGGATCATTGGACCAAACTGCAATCTTGGAGCGCTTACCTGCCTCACGGGCAATTGCCTTAATCTCAACAATTCCCTCTTTAACTTCCGTAACTTCTTCTTCAAAAAGCTTCTTAACAAGTTCCGGATGTGTACGGGATACGCGAACCCGAAGACCCTTTTGGGTATTCTTAACTTCCAAAATATATACTTTAATACGATCTGTCTGTTTATAACGCTCTCCTTCAATCTGTTCATTTTTTGTGAGAATAGCGTCGGTTTTTCCAAGGTTAATGGAAATATTATCTCCATTGTATCTTTGAACAATACCGGTTACAACCTGATGCTCTTTTTCATAGAATTCATTGTAAATGGTTGCCTTTTCATCATCGCGAATCTTCTGAATAATCTGATTCTTTGAAGAGCTGGTAACGATACGACCAAAGTTTTTCGTATCAATATCAATCTGAACTTCGTCACCTTCTACCAACTTGGAGTTGATTTCCTGTGCTTCCTCAACGGTAAGCTCTAAAGCCTCATCCTCCAAATCCTCTGCTTTAACAACCTTTTTAACAGCATATACACGGTTATCTCCGGTTTCTGCATCGATTTCAACCACAATATTATCTGCAGTACCGTAATAGTTCTTGCATGCATTTAAAATAGAAAGCTTAATTGCCTCTACCAAAGAAGCCTTATCAATATTCTTCTCTGACTCCATAATATTAAGTGCAGCTAAAAGTTCATTCTTATCCATTTTAAACCTCCTTTAGAAATAAGAAATTAAAAATCTATAGCAAGTCGAATCAACGACAAATCTTTCTTTAAAAATGTAAAATCACCGTCTTCAAATTCGATGGTCACGCTGTCTGCATCATGAGACTTTAAAATACCGGTGAATTCCTTTTGCTTGTCAAAAGGTTTGTAGGTTTTAAGTTCTACCTGTTTTCCGATATTGCGTTCAAAATCTTTATCCTTCTTTAAAGGACGATCCAATCCCGGTGAAGATACTTCAAAAATAAAAGGATCTTTGATGTAATCTTCTTTATCCAAGATTTCATTCATCTCACGGGTAACATCCACGCAATCGTTTATAGTGATGCCACCTTCTTTATCTATGTAAATACGAAGGTAAAAATCACTGCCTTCCTTTACATATTCCACGTCGTAGAGTTCAAACCCCATTCTGTCCAAAATCGGCTGGACAAAATCAGTGGTTTTCTTTTCATAATCACTGCTTTTCGACATGTTTCCTCCTTATGCATTTTATTTATATGTGTAATAAGAAGACTCCCAAGTAACACTTGGGAGTCTTCAAAACAACAGTTCCTAGGGGAATCGAACCCCTGTTTTCGCCGTGAGAGGGCGACGTCTTAACCGCTTGACCAAGGAACCATATCCTATGTGGCTAAAACAGCAACAAGAGGATATTACTATAACCTGTATAAAAAAGCAAGCACTTTTTTAAGAATTTGAAAAGTTTATTAATTTTAATCCAACGGGTGTGACATAATATATATCAGTGTGTTTACGGCGAATTCCATTCCCTCAAGGGTAATGTGCTCAAAAGGTCCATGAAAACCATAGCCGCCGGTTCCAAGGTTTGGACATGGCATACCCAAAAAAGAAAGGGTCGCTCCGTCTGTTCCGCCACGAATAGCTTCGGAATACGGCTCTTTTCCCTGGGATCTGATTGCCTCTTTGGCAAGTTCCACCACATCCATATGGTCTTTCATTACAGAGATCATATTGTCATAAGAACGCTTAATGGTAAGAGTAACCACACCTTCTCCGTAAATCCGGTTAAATTCCTCTTCCAATTGGCGAAGCTTCTCTTCTCTCTTGTGTAAAATATCAATGTCATGATCTCGTAATATATAGGAAAGTTTTGCAAACTCCACGTTTCCTTCCATATCCGTCAAATGATAGAAGCCCTCTCTTCCTTCCGTCGTTGCAGGCGTCTCAGATAAAAGAGGTAAACGCATGGCAATTTCACATGCGATTCTACCGGCATTCAACATAATATTTTTAGCATCACCCGGATGAACGTTTTTTCCGTGAATTTCAAAAACAGCTCCGGAGGCGTTAAAATTCTCGTAGGAAATCTCAGTTTCTACGCCTCCATCAACGGTATATCCAAAATCGGCCTTGCAAATGCCAAGATCAAAGTTTAAAGATCCCTCTCCGATTTCTTCATCCGGTGTAAAGCAAACCCAAATATCACCATGAGGAGTACCCTTGGAAATAATACGTTCTATCGCAGTCATAATTTCAGTCACGCCGGCTTTATCGTCCGCGCCCAAAAGCGATGTTCCGTCTGTGGTAATAAGTGTACGTCCCTTTAATGACGGAAGGGACGGAAAATCCTTTGCCTTAAGTACTGCACCGGTACCGGTCAGAACAACATCATTTCCGTCAAAGTTTTCAATAATCTGAGGGTTTACATTCTCTCCGTTATAATCAGGCGCTGTATCCATATGGGCAACAAGAGCCATACTCTTTTTGTTTTCCATACCCTCGGTGGCAGGCAAGAATCCATACACATAGCAGGTATCGGTTAAAGTAACCTGAGAAAGTCCCATGTCCTTTAACTCCGCCTCCAATACCTTCGCCAAATCAAACTCACGGCTTGCAGAAGGATGCAGGCCGCTTTCCTCGTCAGAGGTGGTATGAATCTTAACATATTTTAAAAAACGTTCCAATATTTCCATAAATAAACCTTTCTACAAAAATCCCGGCAGCACATGCCACCGGGACAAAAATTACATTCTATCCGAAACCCAGGAGTAGATATACTCAAATACTTCCTTACGATTTACTTCCTGTAGGATTTCGTGTCTCATTCCTTCAAATAAATGGATTGATACATCCTTTACACCGGCCTGCTTGTAGGTCTCGTATGCAGTGTTAACTCCAACGGATAATGCACCAACAGGATCATCGGAGCCGGACACAAAAAGTACAGGAATATCCTTGTTCATCTTCTCAACATTTTCCAACTTACTTACAAAAGAAGAAGAATTTACAAGTAATCGATATCCGTTTAAGGAGAAGGTAAAGGTATCCTTCGGATCGGAGTAATATTTCTTCACGCTCTCCACATTTGTAGATAACCAGCTGTTTTCCGGATTACTTCCGTCGGTAGAGAATTTTTTGTAATTCTCGTCAAACATCATATTTACAACCATCTGTGACTTTCCGTCCCAGCCTTTAAATGTTTTTAACACTTTAAGAACCGTCATACCAAGTTTTGCCATATTCTCCGGAGTGGTACCGGTACCCATAATAATGGCTCCGTTAACACCGGTAAAATCAGATGCTTTTAAAATAAGCATATGGCGAAGCAGATAAGATCCCATGGAATGTCCCAAAATAAAATACGGCAAATCCGGATACTGCTCCTTTACTAATTTATAGTTGGTAAACATATCTTCCACCATTGTTTCAGATGGTGTATCGGTATGCATAATACCCCAGTCATCGTGGCTCTTGACAGATTCGCCGTGAGCAATATGATCATGACCAAAAACTACAAATCCCTTTGTGTTTAAAAACTCAGCGAATTCATCGTAGCGTTCAATATATTCAATCATACCATGAACAAGCTGAATGACTGCCTTTGGTTCTCCTTCCGGCATCCATTTTACGCCATGGATTTTCGTCTGTTCCTTATCCGAAGATAAGAAATTGTAGTATTCTTTCATGTAAATTCCTCCCGAGAGATTTTTTCGATACGCTCGAACATCCTACATTTTACAACAAATAGTCCTTTACGACAATCTGAATATTTCGAACTCCGCGAAATTCATTGATTTGCGGATAGTATAAAACAGATAGTCTGATTTTATTATCTTGGGCAGCCAGGGCTTTTTCAAATTCCTCTTTTCCAAACTTTTCTTTTAACTGTTCTTCCAAGTCAAAGGCATTTCCAAAGTATAGACCATCAATTCGTCTGCCCCCACTTTCAAAGGAGAATTTTAAATATTTTGTTTCTTTTCCAATATATGTAATCTTTTTAACGAAAACATTCTTATCTGCAAAGGAAGGTTTTTCATTTTTGTTCCCGAATGGTTCCAACAAATCCAATTGCGAAATAAGATTTTCAGATAAATAAGAAAGCGGAAGTTTTACATCAATATGTATTTTTTCATTCAAATCTTCCTCCGACAAACCGCTATGTTCGTTTAGGTAACTGCGAAACGCATCGATGTTTTCTTTTTGCAAAGAAAGACCCGCTGCCATGGGATGTCCGCCAAATTTCAAGATCAACTCCCTGCACTCATTCATCTTTTCAAACATGGAGTAGCTTTCAATGCTCCGTCCGGAGCCTTTGACACAGGTTTCACCATCTGTCAAAACGAAGGTAGGTCGATAATACTTTTCTTTAATATGTCCTGCCACAAGTCCGCATAAGCTTTCGTGAAGTTCAGGAAGATAAAGTACCAAGACCTTATCCAAAGTCTCCTGAGATTCCACAATTGCCACTGCTTTTTCATCGCCCTTGGAAGTCATGGCTTTTCTTTGGGTATTTAAAGTCACAAGTTCTCCGGCGATGGATGTGGCTTTCATTACGTCCTGTTCCAGGAGAAGATTCATCGCCAAATCCGCCGTTTCCAATCTTCCGGATGCATTAAAACAAGGTCCCAAGACAAAGCCTAAATGATATGCATTTAAAGGTATGTTTTCCAATCCACTTTGGGCAATTAAAGCGCGAAGCCCAACATTTTTGGTATGACCCATTCGATTAAGGCCCCGTTTTACCACGATTCTGTTTTCATCTAATAGTGGCATAATATCCCCAACAGTCGCAAAAGCGGCATTTTCCATATAATCATCCGCTTCCTCCACAGGGATGCCTGCCTTTTCATACAACAACCGCATCAATTTCCACGCCACCATACCTCCGCAAATTTCAGGATATGGATACGTATCTTCTTTTCGATGAGGATCCACTACTGCATCGGCCGGCACCAAACATTCTCTCTTTTCACCATCTACCTCTTCGTAAGGAATCTGGTGATGATCCGTAACCACAATCGTCATTCCCAGTTCCTTGGCCTTTTCCACTGCCGGAAACGCTGCAATCCCATTATCGCAGGTTACTATCACCTCTACTCCGTCATCATATGCGGTCTCAACCATTTCGGGGTTAATACCATAGCCGTCTTCAATTCTTCTCGGAATGGCATAACTTACGTCAGCACCTATACGCAAAAAAGCACTATATAAAATATAGGTTGCATTGATGCCGTCGATATCGTAGTCTCCGATAATGCGAATTTTTTTCTTATCGGAGACCGCTATTAGAATAATAGATACGGCTTTATCCAAATCCAACATCAAAGAAGGATGGTGCATATATTCTTCTTTACAACTTAAAAAGGAAGCAAAATCTGCTTCCTTTATCCCTCTGTTGATGAGTAATCTCGCTATTACCGGGTCAATATGGAACTTTTCTCCAAGGGAAATAAAATCTCCTCCCTTTCGAATTTCCAACCAAGTCTTCATAGATTAGTCTTCCTCATGAAATTTTGTAAGCACTTTATATAACAATGTGTAAAGCTCTTTCGCTTCCGATTCACTTAAGTCGATGCACTTACCCATACGCTCCGGTACTGACTGTGCCGCAATCTTTAATTCTTCTCCTTCTTTCGTGATACGAATCAACAGATTGCGTTCGTCTTCCTTGGAACGATGACGTTCAATGTAACCCTTAGACTCCAACTTCTTTAAAAGAGGTGTCAAAGTGCCGGAATCAAGATAAAGGCATTTGCCGATTTCTTTCACATTCATTTCTTTTTTATCCCAAAGAACCATCATGGTAATGTACTGGGTATAGGTTAAATCCAGTTCGTCCAAAAAAGGTTTGTAATTACGAATCACTTCTTTGGCACATGCATATAGTGGAAAACATAATTGATTTTCAAGTTTTAAGCAGGAAAACGCATCCTTTGTACTTGCCATAGTAAGCCTCCTTGCAATATCTCCCGTGACATTTGCTATTTAATTGTATGCAACTATTCAAGAAATGTCAAGAAATCTACAGCAAAGCTTCAAAAGCTTCCTTTGACATTGGTTCATAATAATAATTACCCTGAACCATTATGGTGGATCCGATTCCCCGCAAATAGTTTAATTGGTCCTCGTTCTCCACACATTCCGCAACCAAGGGAATCTGTAACTCTTTAATCAGTCGAATCAAAGCATCAAATACCACGCGTTCTTTTCTTGAATAATCTGCCATATTCTCAACATAAGAGCAATCCAGCTTCACTTCATCGAAATCAAACTTCTTTAATACTTCCAAAGAAGAATGTCCGGTTCCAAAATCATCTAAAGAAACCTTGCACCCCAACAGTTTAATCTTCTCCAAAAACTGTAAAGCCGAGGACATTTCACTGGTTTCCAAATCCTCGGTAATCTCGATAGTCAGACAGTTTGGCGGAATTTGATGATGATCCAACACATCTCTAATGCGATGTATCGCATTCTTGTTATAAATCGCATTTTTTGAAAGATTCACGGAAATCGAATTGAAACTATGTCCCCTTTTTTGCCAATCCGTATAAGCTTCACAAACACGATCCAATACAAACATATCCAAATCCAGCATCATTCCGCTTTGTTCAATAGCCGGAACAAATTCCTCCGAAGCAATCAAACGGCCTTTTTTATTCCAACGGCAAAGAGCCTCTGCTCCTATTATCTTTCCGGTATAAATGTCCACCTTGGGCTGATAATAAACCAAAAACTCACCGTTCATCATCGCCTGAGGGAAATCTTTCATCATCTTTCGCATCTGCATGGACTGCTCGTTCATTTTTTCATCAAAGAACACCGGTTCTTTGGAAACAATCCTTTTGGCAAAGGAACAGGAAGATGACGCTCCCTGCATCACGCGTCCCCAGTCATCTCCTACCTGACATACATATACTCCGGTGTAGGTTTTTACGGAAACAGTATCTTTTCGATCCATGGTTTCCACCGGAATATCCACGCAGGAAATATCATCCAAGAACTCCAATAAAGCAGAACGTTTCACTATGCACAGGAAATTGTCACCGCCAAGGCGAGCTACGTATCCCTGATCCCGAAGGCTTAGTGCATATAAATATTTGCCATACTGGGTCAACACGTAATCTCCGATGACATTTCCGTATACTTTATTAACAAACCCCATATTGCGAACATTCATAAACAATACGGCATAACGTTCCAATTCAGAAAGAGCTTCCAGTTTTTTCCCTTGCATGGTAATTCCGGGAGTATTGTTAAGTCCCGTTAACATATCCGTATATTTGGACTGTTCCAAATACTTCTTTAAACGAGAACGGCTCATAAGCTGATATATTACCATTCCAAGGGAAGAAATATCTCCCTTTTCGCTCTCCGTAAACGTATGTCCCTCCAAAGGGTATACATAAGCTGTTCCACGACCGCTGTTTACCACAGGATATTCTAATGTAATCTTGTTGGGTGATTCGGGACCGAAGCGTGCAGAATAAATGGCATCACGTCCCATTAAGTCAAAAATGTTTTCAGATATATTGATATCCACTTCTATCAATCCGATATGAAGACGCAAAGCAATGTCCGCTTTGTTTAAATACTTTTCAATCTCATCCCACAGTCTTTGCTCAGACATATTCGGCGCATCAAACATTGGTATAAGCTCTTCTAATTTAAACTCGTTTCCAATAATTTCCATAGTCCTCTCCTCCATACTTATGTCTATTATACCAAGTTTTTTCTTTACAAATCAATGTATATTCGTTAATCTTAATACGGACTATATAGGGAATAAATAATAAGGAAAGAATTGTGGAGGTTAATTCTTATGACGTTTACTCAATTTTTCTCACTTTTAGGCGGTGTCGGCCTGTTCCTATACGGTATGACCATCATGTCATCCGGTCTTCAAAATGCTGCCGGCGATAAATTACGTGTTTTACTTGAAAAAGTTACATCTAACAAAATCATGGCGGTATTTCTTGGTATCGCCGTTACCGTTTTAATTCAGTCTTCATCCGCAACGGATATGATGGTCATCGGTTTTGTTAACTCAGGACTGATGCAGCTTACCGAAGCCATTGCGGTTATCATGGGTGCCAACATCGGTACCACTATCACCGCACAAATTACAGCTTTTGATTTAACAGCATTTGCTCCGGTTTTATTATTCACCGGAACCATCATGTTTTTATTCATCAAAAAAGCAAGCACAAAGCACATCGGTTCCATCATCATGGGATTTGGTATGTTGTTTGTAGGTATTGGCTTAATCAAGGCAGCCATCAAGCCCCTTAGCCAGGAGCCGACCTTTATTTCATTTTTAGACAACTTAAAGAATCCGGCAATCGCCATTCTCTTTGGTGTAGCATTTACCGCATTATTACAGTCTTCTTCATCATCTGTTGTTATTTTTCAGGCATTTGCCATGCAGGGAATTCTGGAATACAAAACAGCTGTGTACCTTGTAATCGGTGCAGCAATCGGTTCCGTTACGCCAAACATTTTAGCCGGACTTACCGCCAACCGTAACGGTAAACGTACTGCAGTTTTAAACCTAATCTTTAACCTACTGCGTGCAGCAATTATCACCTGTTTGATCACTCTGTTCCCACAGATTTTGGATGGCATATGTTCTCTCTCGCCGAACAACATCGGACGCCAGATAGCGAACACCCATACCTTATTCGCTATGTTTTCCGTAGTTGTAATGCTTCCATTCTCAGACAAAATCGTTGCCCTATCCGAAAAGATTATTCCTATTCTACCGGAAGAGAATCGTTCCAGAAAAGAAATGCATCTTCTTTACATGGTGGATGCGCAAAACACCTTACCATCCGTACTTATTGCTCAGGCTGTAAAAGAAATTGAGCGACTCGGAAAAATCGCAAGAGACAATTTGGAAGATTCCGTAGAATGCTTCTTTGCAAAGGAAGATGATTTAATCGAAAAAGTCGAAACCTCCGAAGCTATCGTAGATTACCTGACACATGAGATTACAGATCGTTTGATTCAGCTTCGTACCTTAGACATTTCCGAAGCCGATGCATTCAGAGCTACCCAGCTTACAATTATTGCTTCAAATTTCGAAAGAATTTCCGATCACGCGGAAAATATTATTGAATACCGTCAGAAAATCGGACGTGCAAAAGACAATATGTCAAAGCCTGCAAGAAAAGAAATCAAAGCCATTACCGATGCCACATTAAAAACTATCGATATGTCCATTGAAATCTTTACTACAGAAAACTTTGCTCTTCTTCCGGCCTGTGAAGCTCAGGAAGAACTGGTTGACCAGATTCAGTCTGAGATGATTGAAAACCATGTCACAAGACTTATGAAAGGAAAATGCGATCCGGCAGCCGGCGTCGTATTTACAGATATGTCCACCGACTTGGAACGTTGTTCCGATCACGCAATCAACGTCGCAACCGCATTACATCATCGTTAATGATTATGCTGTTGCTAAGCGTAAGTATAATTTATTGTGCCCTGCAGTTAAATAACAAAGGTTTTGCTCCGTAGATATTCGCCGAATGAAATTACGAAATCTGTTTTGAAATATTTGCACCGTGTCTTAATTCATTCCGTTTCATTGCGACACTCTCGGCGCCTTCCGTGGCGCCTCGTGCAAATATTTTGCAAAACAGATTTCTATTTCATTGGCTCTTATCTCAAGGAGCTTCAACCTGTTATTATTTAACTGCAGGGCAATTTTAATTTCGCATACCGTCTGCTTAGTTAGCGAAGTATAGAGAAAATAGCGCACAGTTATTATAAATGTGTTGAAGTGGCTTGAATCTCGAACTGAGAAAAACTTAAATTATATTTTGTGCTTTTCTTCCAAAATATAATTTATTAGTTTTTCCAGCGAGAGATTACGACAC
>DAIMGJ010000005.1:0-137077 GCA_036723975.1 Lachnospiraceae bacterium | reverse complement strand
GAGACGACCAAAGTCGTCTCGTAAAAAAGTCTAACTTTGAGGGGTCACCTCATTCTATTCCTCTCTTTTTTTAGTGTACACAGGGGGTCAGACCCCCTGTGTACACTTTTTATTTTGTTAACAACATCATGATTTCATTTGAGCGAGCCACGAATTCTTGCATTGCTTCCGGTGCAAGCGGACGGTTTGCAAGGACTGCCAAATCATATAGCTGTTTTGCAAATGTCTTTGCGTTCTCGTTCTCTTTATTTTCTGTGATGAATTTTACTAATGCATGGTTTGCGTTTAATGTAAGGGTTTCCGGACCTGCAAACATAGCCGGGTCCATTCCGGACATACCATACATCTTCATCATATCCTGCATACGACGACCCTGTTCATCTACCGTTAAAACAGATGCGATGGAAGCGTCTTTAAACTTTTCTACTTTGATGGTAAGAGAATCTTTTCCAAGTGCATCCTTGAAAAGCGCGGATAAGGTATCGTTTGCATCTTTTAATTCTTCTTCGGAAGTCTCTTCTACCAAAGACTCTGTAAGGTCAGCGTCGATTCGCATGAACTTGTACTGGTCATTTCGCTGCTCCAACTGAGTGATGAAGGAAGTATCAATGCTGTGGTCTAAAATGACGGCGTTCATTCCCTGATCCTTGAACATGGAAATGTATTGTCCCTGCTGGTTTTTATCCGTTACATAGTAAATAGTTTTTCTTGTATCCTCCGGCTCTTTATCATCTGCTTCTTTTGCATCAGTGCCATCCGGATTTTCAACTTCAGCATCGCTGTTTTCATCTTCCGGTTTTTCTTCTTTTTCAAGGAGCTCCGGAAGGGTGGTGTACTTATCGTTGATGTCCTTAAACAAAATGTAGTCGTTCATCTTGTCACAGAACTTTTCATCTTTTAAGCAGCCGTATTTAATGAACGGAGCGATATCATCCCAGTATTTTTCATAGGTTTCTTTTTCTGTTTTGCAAAGACCGATTAACTTGTCGGCAACCTTCTTTGTGATGTACTCGGAAATCTTCTTTACAAATCCGTCATTCTGCAAAGCGGAACGGGAAACGTTAAGCGGCAAGTCCGGACAGTCAATGACGCCCTTTAGAAGCATCAAAAATTCCGGAATAACCTCTTTGATGTTATCGGCGATAAATACCTGATTGTTGTAAAGCTTAATGGTTCCTTCGATGGAATCATACTCTGTGTTAATCTTCGGGAAGTATAAAATACCCTTAAGGTTAAACGGATAGTCCATATTCAAATGAATCCAGAAAAGCGGCTCCTTAAAATCAAGGAAAACATCACGGTAGAATTTCTTGTAGTCTTCATCGGTGCATTCGCTGGGAGACTTTGTCCATAACGGATTTGTATCATTTAACGGTACCGGACGTTTTACAATTTTAAGCTGATTCTTTTCCGGTGAAACTTCAACGGTTTCTTTGGTGCCGTCTTCTTTTTCTTTTTCTTCGAATTTTGCATCCTCGTGAATCTCTTCGATGACAGTATCGGTGTCTAATTTATCTTCGACATTGATGGTTTCATATTCTTCCGGAGCATCCTTCTTTGAAAGATAGATTTCCGTCGGCATGAAGGAGCAGTACTTTTTCAATACTTCACGGGCGCGATACTCGTTTGCAAATTCAAGACAATCTTCGTTTAAGAAAAGAGTAATGGTAGTTCCGACTTCTGACCTGTCGCCTTCGGACATATCGTATTCGGTACCGCCGTCACATTCCCAGTGAACAGCCTTTGCACCGTCTTTGTAGGAAAGTGTATCAATATGTACTTCGTCTGCCACCATAAAAGCGGAGTAGAATCCCAAACCAAAGTGACCGATAATCTGATCTTCATTTGCTTTGTCTTTGTACTTCTCTAAGAAGTCCGTTGCACCTGAAAATGCAATCTGATTGATGTATTCGTTGACTTCGTCCTCTGTCATACCGAGACCGTTATCTTTAATAGTGATGGTCTTATCTTCCGGAGAAACGATGATGTCCACCTTTGCCTTAAAGTCCGTCGGCAAAGAGTACTCGCCCATCATGTCTAATTTCTTTAATTTGGTAATGGCATCGCAAGCGTTACTGACGAGCTCACGGTAGAAGATGTCGTGATCCTCATAGAGCCATTTTTTGATAATCGGAAAAATATTTTCGCTTGTAATGGACAAGCTTCCATGTGTTTTTGCCATAGCAATCACTCCTTATGTAAAAATATTTTTTTCAAAAATAATAAGGGGAAATCTCATAATAATTCACCCTCGAAAGATAGTGTAACCCCGAAAAAATTAAAAGTCAATAAAAATTTAGCACTCTTTTAGAAAGAGTGCTAATAATGTATAAAGATGGCTTTCAATGTATTTAAGGTGGTACTTAAAAGGAGCCGTCTTTTTTATTGCAACTATAATTTTAAAATTTTATAATGGAAGAGAAGTTTGAAATTTGTAGCATTCTTGGGGGAATAAACAGGATGATTACTTGCAAGATTTTTGACGAACCGATTGAGACCGATGCGGTATGCGATGCGCTTGATACCATTTCTTTTGTGGATGCATCTAAGGATACACAGGCCGATGAAGACGTGTTATCCGTGGATGGTAAATCTTTCTTAAAATTTTCTTATCCTCTTTCAAAAGATGATATTGTTTATGGTTTGGGAGAAACCATGGGTGGTATCAATAAACGAGGAAGATCCTATATCAGTTACAATACAGACGATCCTCATCACAGACAGTCGATGAAATCCATGTATGGCGCCCATAATTTTTTCGTAATTGACGGAGAAACTGCTGTGGGATATTTTTTTGATACACCGGCTCGTGTGACCTTTGATATCGATGTGGATAAAAGTATGCGTCTGGATGTTACAGTGGAGTCTTTGGATTTAAAACTGTATTCCATCGTTGGTGAAGGTGCTTATGATGTGACAAAACAGTTTTTGAATATTATTGGCCGTTCCTTTGTGCCGCCACTTTGGGCCTTTGGATACGGACAGAGCCGCTGGGGATATAAAAATTATAAGGATATTGATGAAGTTGTAAATCAATATGCCAAAGCCGCAATCCCGCTGGACTATGTGTGTTTGGATATCGATTATATGGATCGCTATATCGACTTTACCGTTAATGAAAAGCGCTTTCCAAACATGAAGGAATATGTGAAAAAGAAAAAACAAACCGGAATCCATTTGGTGCCTATTATCGATGCGGGAGTGAAGGTGGAGCCGGGAAATGAAACCTACGAAACCGGTGTAGAAAAGGGATATTTTTCTACGAATGAAGAGGGCGGAAATTTCCAAGCAGCTGTTTGGCCGGGGATGACCCACTTTCCGGATTTCTTCCAAGAAGAAGCCAGAGAGTGGTTTGGAAACGAGTATCATAAACTGACAGAACTGGGATTTGAGGGCTTTTGGAATGATATGAACGAGCCTTCCGTTTTTTACAGTGAGTATTCCACAAAGCAAAGTAAACTGGATCAGGCTTTGGACTTTTTAATGCCTTCCCGTGCAGAGAAAAAAGAGGGAAGCAAGAATAACTCTTATCATGATTATCATCATTTTTATCACAAGGTAGGTGGAAGGAAAATGTGCCATCACGATGTGCATAATCTTTTCGGTGCCATGATGACACGTGCTTCCGGAGAAGGGCTGTCGCGGTTACTTCCGAATCGTTATTTACTTTTTAGCCGTTCTTCCTATATTGGAGCTCATCGATATGGTGGTATCTGGACGGGAGACAATCATTCTTCCTTTGAGATGCTTCGTCAGAACCTGATTCATATGGCGTCTTTAAATATGTGTGGATTTATTTATACCGGTGCGGATACCGGAGGCTTCGGAGGAAATTGTTCGAGAGAATTAATGCTTCGTTGGCTGGCTTTTTCCGATTTTACGCCGCTGATGCGAAATCATTCCGCCCTTGGTACGAAGAATCAGGAATGCTATCGTTACAAGCATGTTGATGATTTTCGACGGGTGATTGCCCTTCGTTATCGTTTGCTTCCGTATATCTATTCGGAGTTTATGAAGGCATTGCAAAACAAAGATATGTATATGAAGCCACTTGGATTTGTTTTCCCGAGGGATGAGAATGCAAGGCGAACAGAAGATCAGTTGATGGTGGGAGAAGGTATTATGATTGCGCCTGTTTTGGAATCCGGTACAACCCGTCGTAAAGTGTATTTACCGGAAGAAATGATAAAAGTACGCTTCGACGGAGAAAATTTCTTTGAGGATGTGATACCGTCCGGAGAGATTTCAATTGAAGTCCCATTAAATGAAGTAGTCTTTTTCATCCGCAAAGACCATAGTGTCTGCGTGGCAAAGCATCTTGTAATGAACACTGCCCAGCTAGACCTTGGCAATGTAAAGTTCATCGGCTACGACGTCCCATACGACCAGTACATCGACGATGGAATTAGCAGATTAGAATAGATAATATAGAATTTTCAATCATTGATTGAAAATTCAGATAGCGAAACCATGTATTATAAAGGGGATTATTATATGGACGAAAAACAAACCAAACGAAACCTGATTAACTACCCACTTGGAACCGTGGGTCGTGACATGATTTACGCATTGTTTACAAATTTTTTACTGTTGTTTATCATGTACACCAGAAACTTAACCAACGCACAGCTGGGTGCGGTAACCGCAATTATGGTAGCGGCGCGAATCTTTGATGCATTTAATGATCCGATTATGGGAAATATTATTGAGCGCACAAGAAGCAAATACGGCAAATATAAACCCTGGTTACTCATCGGTGTTATCGGAACCTGTATTGTTGTGACTGCGATGTTTAACACAAATCTTGACGGCTGGAACTTCATTATCTTTTTTGGAATCATGTATTTTTTATATTCCATTACCTATACGATGAATGATATTTCCTACTGGGGCATGGTTCCGGCACTTTCTTCTGACGGAGAAATGCGTGATAAGTTTACGGCACGTACCACATTGTTTGCAGGAATTGGAAACGTGCTGGCGTCTGTTGCTATCCCGGTACTTACCACCGGTGCTTACGCATTGGGTGGTAGTGCTAAGACGGCATACGGAAGAATCGCACTTATCATTTGTATTATCACTCCGATTTTTATCTGCTTTACCTTATTTGGTGTAAAAGAAAACAGAGACGATATGAAAACTCAGGCACCTCCGGTATCCTTTAAAAAGATTTGGACAACCATTACCGGAAATGACCAGCTTCTTTGGATGTGTCTTGTGTTTTTACTTCAGGAAACCGGAAATGGTATTGTACTTACCGGACTTGGTTCCAACTATATTTATTTTGAATTTGGATACGAAGGTGGACTTTACTCTACCTTTACCACCATCGGTATGATGGCAACCGCCGTTTTGATGATCTTTTATCCTGCAATTTCCAAGAAATTGCACAGAGATAAGATGGTGTTATATATGGGGATTATCGGTACCATCGGTTATGTGATTCAACTTGGTTGCGGACTTTTGATGGAAGCTACTATGACAAAGTTTTGGATCTTCACCATCGGATTTATGCTTGCAAACTTCGGACAGTACGGACTTTACCTTATCATGATGATTTCTATCATCAATACGGTAGAATACAATGAGTGGAAGCATGGAGCACGTGATGAAGCCATTATTACTTCCATGCGTCCGTTTTTGACGAAATTGGCCAGTGCGGTATCTGTTTTGATTGCTTCTTTATCTTATATGATCTTTAAGGTAACGGATTTTACCAATCAGATTTCGATGTATGAAAATCAGGCAGAACGTGGAGAAATCAATGCGATTCAGCGTTCCAATTTGATTGCGAACGTGATCGCACACGTTACGGATACCCAAAGAATCGGGCTCCTTATTTTTATGACCGTAGTACCGTGTTTGATGATGATTGTCTGTTGCGCATTGTATCGCAAGTTCTATATCCTTGATGAGGAAAAATATGATACAATTTGTAAAGAGTTAAATAAATAGTAATAGGGGAGGCAAAGACCGTTTTGTCTCCTTTTTTATGTCGCAAATACCTATTGACGAGGTAGGAAAATAGAGATATAATTCCTACCAGTTAAGTAGGAATTAGGAGGCTTAAAAATGAGTCAAAGAATTTATATGGATAACGCGGCAACAACCCGCGTGCGTCCGGAAGTATTTGAAGAGATGAAAGCGTATTTTTGCGAGGAATACGGAAATCCCTCCAGCGCATATAGCTTTGCGGGAAAGATTTCTCAAACCGTTGAAAATGCGAGAGAAGCGATTGCAAACTCTATAGGTGCAACCGCAAGAGAAATCTATTTTACCGGTGGCGGAAGTGAGTCCGACAACTGGGCCATTAAAGGTGTGGCAGATGCATTAAAAGATAAAGGAAACCACATCATTACATCAAAGATTGAACATCATGCAGTGCTTCATACCTGCGAGTTTTTGGAAAAGCACGGATATGAAGTCACTTATTTGGATGTGGATGAAAACGGATTTGTTTCACCGGAGGATGTAAAAAACGCCATTCGACCGGAGACGATATTAATTTCAATTATGTTTGCAAATAACGAAATCGGAACCATTGAACCTGTTGCTGAGATTGGGAAAATCGCCCACGAAGCAGGGGTATATTTCCATACCGATGCAGTTCAGGCCTTCGGTCATGTGCCGATCAATGTGGACGAGCTGAATATTGATTTGCTTTCTGCCAGTGGTCATAAATTAGGAGGCCCGAAAGGAATCGGCCTTTTGTATATTCGAAAGGGTGTTAAGATTTCAAACTTGATTCATGGCGGTGCCCAAGAGCGTGGCAAACGTGCGGGAACCACCAATGCAGCCGGTGTTATCGGATTTGCGAAAGCAGTTGAGATTGCAAATAAAGAAATGGAAGAAACCATTGCTTACGAAAGCCAGCTTCGTGACCGATTAATCGAAGGAATCGAAAGAGAAATCCCCTATGCACGAATCAATGGAGACAGAAAGGCAAGACTTTCCAATAATGTGAATGCCTGTTTCCGCTTCGTGGAAGGAGAATCGTTACTTATTATGCTGGATCAAAAAGGTATCTGCGCTTCATCGGGGTCCGCCTGTACCTCCGGTTCACTTGACCCATCCCATGTACTTTTGGCCATTGGACTTCCTCATGAAATCGCTCACGGCTCCGTCCGCCTCACCCTCTCTGCAGAAACGACGGAAGAGGATGTTGATTATACTATCAAAGCGTTGAAGGAAATCGTAGATAGATTGAGAAGCATGTCTCCTCTATATGAGGATTTTGCAAAAAAACAGAATTAGTAATCTATATTCCCGGCGCGAGTAGGGGAGAGACCATACAACGAGGGTAAGCGGAAGCGGCCGAGGCAGTATGGGGGGTGCCCTACGGGAGCCGGACAGTACAAAGGAGTAAATTATGAGTCAGGTAACAGAATACAGCGAAAAGGTGATGGATCATTTCACCAATCCAAGAAACGTGGGCGAGATTGAAGATGCCTCCGGTGTAGGTACCGTAGGAAATGCAAAGTGCGGCGATATTATGAGAATGTATTTAGATATCGATGAAAATGGGATTGTTCGTGAAGCAAAGTTTAAAACCTTTGGATGCGGAGCCGCAGTAGCAACCAGTTCCATGGCAACAGAACTTGTAAAAGGAAAGAGCGTGGAAGAAGCATTAAAGGTAACAAATAAAGCTGTCATGGAAGCTTTAGACGGACTTCCGCCGGTAAAAGTACACTGTTCTCTTTTGGCAGAGCAGGCAATCCATGCTGCACTGTGGGATTATGCAGAGAAAAATGGTATAGTGATAGAAGGACTGACTCCGCCGGTAAATGATATCGACGAGACAGAAGAATTTTATCAGATGCAGGGAGAATAGCATATGATTTCAACGAAGGGACGTTATGCACTTCGTGTCATGATTGACATTGCCACAAACCAAAAGGATGGCTATGTGCCAATGAAGGATGTGGCTGCAAGACAGGAATTGTCTTTAAAATACTTAGAACAAATCCTGCCACATCTTACCAAAAATAACCTTGTAAAAGGAATTCAGGGAAAGGGCGGTGGCTATCGTTTAACTCGTGAACCGGAGAAGTATACTGTAGGAGAAATCCTTCGATGTACGGAAAAGGACTTGGCGCCGGTAAGCTGTTTGGCGAAGGGTGCGCCGAAGTGTGAACGGAAAAAGAAATGTAAAACAATTGCATTTTGGTCAGGACTGGATCAAGTGGTAAATGATTATATGAATTCAAAAACCCTGGCGGATTTGTTATAAAATAAGCACATAGGAATAAACAAGAATCTCCTGCGCTGTATAGGAAAAAACTATAACGCATCATAAAATATAAGAATTTTTCAAATACCTAGCATCGTGGTAGGGTATAACTATCAAAGAGATACCAAGTATGTTAGGAGGAAATATTTATGAGCGATTACAGATTTGAAACATTACAGTTACATGTAGGACAGGAAGAGGCAGATCCGACCACGGATGCGAGAGCGGTTCCGATTTATCAGACCACCTCTTATGTATTCCATAACAGCAAGCATGCAGCAGATCGATTTGGCCTTGCGGATGCGGGAAATATTTATGGACGTCTTACCAATTCCACCCAGGATGTTTTGGAAAAAAGAATTGCAGCATTAGAAAGTGGAAGCGCAGCACTTGCGGTAGCCTCCGGAGCAGCAGCCATTACCTATACCATTCAGGCTTTAGCAGCAAACGGCGGACATATAGTAGCACAAAAGACCATCTATGGTGGAAGCTATAACCTTTTGGCACATACCCTTCCGCAGTATGGCGTGGAAGCTACTTTTGTAGATGCACATAACCTAAAAGAAGTAGAGGCAGCCATTAAGGATAACACCAGAGCCATCTATTTAGAGACCCTCGGGAATCCAAACAGTGATATTCCGGATATTGATGCCATTGCATCCCTTGCTCATAAGCACGGTCTTCCGGTAGTTGTAGATAATACATTTGGTACACCCTATTTCATTCGACCCATTGAACATGGTGCGGATATCGTGGTACATTCTGCTACAAAGTTTATTGGCGGTCACGGAACCACCCTTGGTGGAATTATCGTTGAGTCCGGAAGATTTGACTGGAAGGCAAGCGGAAAGTATCCAAACATTGCAGATCCGAATCCAAGCTATCATGGAGTATCCTTCTATGATGCTGTTGGACCGGCAGCATTTGTAACCTATATTCGTGCGATTTTGCTTCGCGATACGGGAGCTACCATTTCACCCTTTAATGCATTCCTGTTATTGCAGGGGGTTGAGACCTTATCCCTTCGCCTGGAGCGACATGCGGAAAATACAAAAAAGGTTGTTGAATTTTTACAGAATCATCCAAAGGTAGAAAAGGTAAATCATCCGTCTTTAGCGGACCATCCGGACCATGAATTGTATGCACGATATTTCCCAAATGGAGGAGCATCCATCTTTACCTTTGAAATCAAAGGCGGACAAAAAGAAGCGTGGGAGTTTATTGATAACTTAAAAATCTTTTCGCTTTTGGCAAATGTAGCGGATGTAAAATCTCTTGTGATTCATCCGGCATCCACCACCCATTCACAGTTATCCGAAGAGGAACTGAAAGACCAGGGTATTTATCAAAATACCATTCGTCTTTCCATTGGAACAGAACACATTGATGATATTATTGCGGATCTGGAAAACGGATTTAGCGCAGTAAAATATTTAAAAAGAGTAATATAGGAAAGGAATAAAAAATATTATGTCAAACATTTACAAAGGAGCAGTAGGCTTAATTGGAAACACACCTTTAGTGGAGGTAACAAACATTGAAAAGGAATTGGATTTAAAAGCTACGGTTTTAGTAAAGCTAGAGTACTTTAATCCTGCGGGAAGCGTAAAGGATCGTATTGCAAAGGCAATGATTGAAGACGCTGAAAGCAAAGGTTTATTAAAGGAAGGTTCCGTCATTATTGAGCCTACATCAGGAAATACCGGTATCGGTCTTGCAGCCATCGCTGCCGCGAAGGGATACCGCATTATTCTTACCATGCCGGAAACCATGAGCGTGGAAAGAAGAAATATTTTAAAAGCATACGGTGCAGAGCTTGTACTTACAGAAGGCGCAAAGGGAATGAAGGGTGCGATTGCAAAGGCAGAAGAGCTTGCAGCTGAAACACCAAACAGCTTTATTCCAGGACAGTTTGTAAATCCTGCAAACCCGGCAATTCATAGAGCAACCACCGGCCCGGAAATCTGGAGAGATACGGACGGAAAGGTAGATATCTTTATTGCAGGCGTAGGTACCGGCGGAACTGTGACAGGAACCGGTGAATACTTAAAATCTCAGAATCCAAACGTTAAGGTTGTAGCTTTAGAGCCGGATGACTCTCCGGTACTTTCTGAAGGCAGACCGGGCAGCCATAAGATTCAGGGAATCGGTGCAGGATTTGTTCCGGATGTACTAAATACCGATATTTATGATGAAATCTTTCGTGCAAAGAACGATGATGCATTTGCTACCGCAAAGCTTCTTGCAAAGAAGGAAGGTATCTCTGTAGGTATCTCTTCAGGAGCGGCACTTTTTGGTGCCATTGAGCTTGCAAAGCGTCCGGAAAACGCAGGAAAGACCATTGTGGCACTTCTCCCGGACAGCGGTGATCGTTATTATTCCACAGCCTTATTCGCAGATTAAATAAAATGTGTTAAAATCTCTCTATCGGAAAGATATGCTTAAAATAATTGCGAGGGATTTACATGAGAAATAAAGCGACGGGATTATTGATATCGGCGATACTGGGAATTATGTTTTTTACGGGATGCGTGGAAACATCTGTGGAAGTTATTGATTATACAAATCCTCAGACACAGTCTTCATCCGAGACGGCTCCAAAAGAAAAAAAGAAAGCGGTCAATGATATTCTAAATCAGACCACCCATTTAAATATTGCTTTGCAACCAATTCCGGGGTACCTGCCGATAACGGTGCTTCAGGACAAAGGATGGCTGGAAGAAGCATTAAAAGAAGCCGGTTATAAAGATGTGGAAGTAAACTTTACGGAATTTGAATCAGGGCCGCCGGAGCGAGAGGCAGTGGCAGCAGGATCCCAGGATATTGGAGTTATGGGAAATGTTCCGACCATCACAGGAGTTGCCAATGGCCAGCATCTTTACATTTTAGGTGTTGCCTATAACGGGGAAAAAACGGAGGCAGTGTTGATACCAAACAGTTCTTCAATTTCTTCCGTATCGGGTTTAAAAGGAAAACGCGTGGGCCTGGTGGTCGGTTCTATTGCACAGGATTATTTCTCCCGCCTTTTGAAAGAGGAAGGTATCCCTGCGGATGATTTAAATCTTGTAGATATTGACTTGGCCGACCAGCTTGATGCGCTTTCCTCCGGTAAGGTTGATGCTGTAGTTACATGGCAGCCTACGTTGGCAAAAGCTGAGGCGCGGAATGTCGGAAAGGTTCTTGCAGACGGAACCGGTGTATACAAATGTGAAAATCTGGTATTCGGAAACATGGAGTATGTTGAAATGAATCCGGACATTGTACAGATTTTCTTCCAGCAGTATGCAAGAGCGGTGCAGGAAGTGTCGAATAACCGTCGTGCGTATGCAGAAGCCTATGCAGATAAGTACGGACTGGATGCATCTATGATAGAGACCATATTAGAGGATATTTGCTACCCCGTAGCGATTACTGAAGATGATATTGAAGATTTTCAAAAAACAGCGGATTGGCTGTATGAAACTGACATTGTGCAAAAGAAACTTGATGTGGAGGACTGCGTAAACGACGTCTACGCAAACGACGCCTCCGTAGCAAAGTATTTAAACTAAATGCTCCGCTTTGAACAGCAGAGGAATAAAGATTATATTAAAAAATCGTAGAATCTTTTTGTGTAGGGCGCTTTTTTGGCGCTCCCCCGGCAAAAGTATTCTACGATTTTTTTATTACTTATTTAAATTCTTCATCGCTGTTGACAGCATAAGTTTGATTCGGTTTAACTGGTTTACTTCGGAAGCACCCGGATCGTAATCGATGGCTACGATGTTTGCGGTTGGATTCTCATGGCGAAGCTTTTTGATAACACCCTTACCAACTACGTGGTTTGGTAAACATCCAAATGGCTGGATGCAGACGATGTTGGAAGCACCGTCTGCAATCAACTCCAACATTTCTCCGGTTAAGAACCAACCCTCGCCGGTCTGGTTTCCCATGGAAACAATCGGCTCGGCTTTTTTGGCCAAGTCTTCGATATGAGCCGGAGGGGTAAATCTCTCGGATTCCTCAAAGGCATGTCGCGCCTCTTTTCTTAACCATTCAAAGAAGTTAATCAGCATGTTATTCATACGCTGTGACTTCTTGGAATTTCCGAGGTTTTCTGTCCTGAAGTTTGCGTTGTAGCAGCAGTAGAGTAAGAAGTCCGTTAAATCCGGAACCACCGCCTCTGCACCTTCGGATTCCAGCAAATCAACCAGGTAATTGTTGGCTGCCGGAAGGAATTTAACTAAGATTTCGCCTACGACACCGACGCGAGGTTTTTTCACATCACGAAGTGGAAGAGTATCAAAATCATGAATGATTTCACGACACATCTTTTTGTACTTTCTGTGAGAAAGCATATGATCGGATGTGACAAATTCCAAAACCTTTTTCTTCCACTTTTCATGCAAGGCATTGGCACTGCCTTCCACCAACTCATAAGGTCTGGTATGATACAAGCAACGCATAAAGATATCACCGAAGATTAACGCATACAAACCATGCTGTAACAGCTTTGGAGTAAATGTAAATCCCGGGTTCTTTTCCAAACCTACCATATTAATGGAAATAACAGGTACATCCGGATAGCCGGCTTTGTTTAATGCTCGACGGATAAATCCGATGTAGTTTGATGCACGACATCCGCCACCGGTCTGAGAAATCAAAATGGCGGTTTTTGACATATCATATTCCCCACTCTTTACGGCTGCCATTAACTGTCCTACAACAATTAGCGAAGGGTAGCAGGCGTCGTTGTTTACGAATTTTAATCCCACATCCACACATTCTCTTGCGGGGATTTCCGGTACGATTAAGTTATAACCTGCAGCGTTAAAGGCCGGAGCCAAAAGTTCAAAGTGAATCGGTGACATTTCGGGACAAAGAATGGTGTAGTTTTTCTTCATCTCCTTCGTAAAGATGACACGATTGTAATTTGCAGGCTTTATTTCGCGAACCACCTTACGACGATCGCGTACGCGAATGGCTGCAAGAAGAGAACGAATTCGAATTCTTGCTGCACCAAGGTTATTTACTTCATCAATCTTTAAACAGGTATAGATTTTTCCGGAACCGGTTAAGATGTCGGAAACACAGTCGGTTGTTACCGCATCGAGTCCGCAACCGAAAGAGTTTAACTGAATAACATCCAGGTTCTCGGTTTTCTTAACGTAGTTGGCCGCAGAGTACATTCTTGAGTGGAACATCCACTGATCCATAACGATAAGCGGTCTCTCCAACTCACCCAGGTGAGAGATGGAGTCTTCGGTCAGTACAGCCATACCGTAGGAAGTAATTAACTCCGGAATACCGTGATTGATTTCCGGATCCACATGGTAAGGACGTCCGCAAAGAACGATTCCGCGACGACCGGTTTCTTTCAAGTAGTTTAAAACTTCCTCACCTTTTGCCATCATTTCATTTCGGAAGGACTCCTGCTCTGCCCAGGCTTTTTTAGCTGCGGCACGAACTTCTCCCTCGGAGATGGAAAACTCTTTGTCAAATACCTTAACCAGTTGATCCGATAAAATCTTTTCCGTAGAGAAAGCCAAAAACGGATTTAGAAATCGGATTTTCCCGGAGGTGATCTCATCCACATTGTTTTTGATATTCTCTGCATAAGACGTAACAATCGGGCAGTTGTAATGGTTGTTGGAATCCTTAAACTCGTTTCTTTCGTACGGGATGCAGGGGTAGAAAATGGTTTCTACGCCGTTATTAATCAGCCACTGTACATGTCCGTGAGCCAACTTTGCAGGATAGCATTCGGACTCACTTGGAATGGATTCAATACCAAGTTCATATACGGCACGAGTGGAACGGGGAGAAAGCTTTACGCTAAATCCTAATTCCTTAAAGAAGACTGCCCAATAGGGATAGTTTTCATAAAGGTTTAATACACGCGGAATTCCGATGACACCGCGAGGTGCTTCATCTGCCGGGATGGACTTGTATTTAAAGAGCCTCTTGTATTTAAAGTCGTAAAGGTTCGGAATGTTTTCTTTGTTTTTCTCTTTTCCAAGGCCTCTTTCACAACGGTTTCCGGTAATAAATTTACGATCGTTTCCGAAGTCGTTTATGGTAAGCAAGCAGTGGTTGTTACAGCCCTGACAACGGGTAAGGCTGGTTTCAAATGTCAGATTTAAAATTTCATCCATGGAAAGCATGGTAGAGGTAGGGTTATCTTCGTAACGTTCTTTTGCGATTAACGCCGCACCGAAGGCACCCATGATACCCGCGATATCCGGACGAATGGCTTTTACACCGGAAATCTTTTCGAAGGAACGTAAGACCGCATCGTTGTAGAAGGTACCACCCTGAACAACAACGTGATTTCCCAAATCCTTTGCATCAGAAAGTTTGATTACCTTAAACAATGCATTTTTAATAACGGAATAAGCAAGTCCGGAAGAAATATCCGCAACGGATGCGCCTTCCTTCTGGGCCTGTTTTACTTTTGAATTCATAAATACGGTACATCTGGTACCAAGGTCAATGGGGTGCTTTGCAAAAAGCGCCTCTTTTGCAAAATCACGAACGGAGTAGTTTAAGGATTTTGCAAAGGTTTCGATAAAGGAACCACATCCGGAAGAGCAAGCTTCGTTTAACTGAACGCTATCTACGGTGTTATCCTTAATCTTGATGCACTTCATGTCCTGACCGCCGATGTCTAAGATGCAGTCAACTTCAGGGTCGAAGAATGCAGCCGCATAATAGTGTGCAACGGTTTCTACTTCACCGTCGTCCAACTGGAATGCAGACTTTAACAGTGCTTCGCCGTAGCCGGTGGAGCAGGAGTGAACGATATGTGCGTCCTTCGGAAGCTTTTCATTGATTTCCTTCATTGCTCGAATGGAGGTCATAAGCGGGCTTCCGTTGTTATTGTCATAGAAAGAGTAAAGCAAGGATCCGTCTTCTCCGACCAAAGCAACTTTGGTGGTTGTACTTCCGGCATCGATACCTAAGTAGCAGTTACCGCTATAGGTAGAGATTTCTCCGGTTTTTACATGATTGCCGTTGTGACGGGCAGAGAACTCTTCGTAAGCTTTTTCATCTTCGAAAAGCGGCTCCATACGTGCTACTTCAAATTCCATGTGAAGTTCACCGGACAACTTTTCCAAAATAGCGGAAAGGTCCTGAGACTGATCTTCTTTATAGTTTAAAGCAGAACCAATCGCTGCAAACAAATGAGAATTGTTTGGAATAATGGTGTGCTCGTCGTCTAATTTTAATGTGCGGACAAAGGTCTCACGAAGCTGATCCAAAAAGTGAAGAGGACCTCCTAAAAATGCAACATGGCCGCGAATCGGCTTACCGCAGGCAAGACCGGAAATGGTCTGGTTAACAACGGCCTGCAAAATGGAAGCGGATAAGTCTTCTCGGGTTGCGCCTTCGTTAATCAACGGCTGGATATCTGTTTTCGCAAATACGCCGCAACGAGCCGCAATGGGATAGATGGACTGATAGCCTTTTGCATATTCATTTAAACCGGACGCATCGGTCTGGATAAGGGAAGCCATCTGGTCGATAAAGGAACCGGTACCGCCGGCACAGATTCCGTTCATACGTTGTTCTACGTTTCCGTTCTCAAAATAGATAATTTTTGCATCTTCTCCACCAAGTTCAATGGCTACATCGGTCTGAGGTGCGTAGTGGGTCAATGCTGTGGACACAGCGATTACTTCCTGGGTAAACGGAATATCAAGATGCTTTGCAAGGGTAAGTCCGCCGGAACCGGTAATGACAGGGTATACGCAGGCGTCACCGGTTATTTTGTAAGCATCTTCCATCAATCCCTTTAAGGTTTCACGGATGTTTGCAAAATGTCTCTTGTAGTCGGAAAAAATCAGATTGTCGTTTTCATCTAAGAAGGCCACCTTTACTGTGGTGGAACCTATATCAATTCCTACTTTGTAGAACGTGTTATTCATAAATATACCTTTCTAATCTATTCGAATCTTTCCTATTATAAAAAGTGGGTCGAAAAAAAACAACTGACAAAATGAAAGGTTTGTAGTTTTAAATGTCGGGATTGTTTGTGATTTCTTGACAAAGGGGCGCCTTGAACCTATACTTAAAACTGATTTTCTATGTAACTTAGGAGTATTTATGTTAGATAAACTGGAGAGAAAAATCGGTAAATATGCCATTCCGAATTTGATTAACTACCTGATTGGTGGCTATGTTATCGGATATTTTCTGGAACTTTGGAGTGCATATTCGGGAAGATATCCCAGCCTTATAAGTTTTTTACAATTAGAACCTCATTTTATTATTCATAATTTCCAAATTTGGAGACTGTTTACCTGGGTTTTGATTCCACCTCCGGTAGGAAGCGGAATGATGTCAATTCTTTTTGCTGCTATTATGATTTATTTTTACTGGCAGTTGGGAAGAATACTTGAGCAAACCATTGGAACTTTCCGTTTTAATGTGTATATCTTTGGCGGAATGTTGTTTACCATTGCCGGTGCGTTTGTTTATTATTTGATCAATTTTTATGCATTCGGAGAATTAGTGGCCATCGGAAATAATATTTCCACCCACTATATCAATCTGTCCATATTCCTGGCGTTTGCTATGTGCTATCCGAATATGGAAGTGCTGTTGTATTTTTTTATCCCGATCAAGATGAAGTGGATGTCTATTGTTTATCTTGTATTTGTGGGGTTTGAACTTTTGATTTCCGACTGGGGCGGAAGAGTTGCAATCGTAAGTTCTTTACTGAACTTCTTGATTTTCTTCTTGTCCACCAGAAATTTAAGACGGGTTTCGCCGAAAGAGATTAAGCGGAAAGTGGCTTACCAGCGTGGCATGAACCAAAGCCCTTACGGAAAAGCACAAACACCGCAGAATCAAAATAAAGCACCGGTGCAGCCTGCACCACGACAGCTTGTGCGCCATAAGTGCGCAATCTGCGGAAGAACGGATGTGTCTAATCCTGAATTGGAATTCCGTTATTGCAGTAAGTGCGATGGCGCGTACGAATATTGTAACGAACACTTATTTACACACACTCACGTTAAAAATGAAGATTAAGGATATATAGAAAATGAGCGAAGAAAGAGTAAGCAGAAATTTTATAGAAAACGAAATCAATAAGGATTTAGCCGAAGGCGTTTACGACCACGTAGTCACACGTTTCCCGCCGGAACCAAACGGCTATTTACACATTGGTCATGCAAAGTCCATTCTTTTAAATTTCGGACTTGCAAAAGAATACAACGGAACTTTTCATTTAAGATTTGATGATACGAACCCTACAAAAGAAAAGACCGAGTTTGTGGAATCCATTAAAGAAGATATCAAATGGCTGGGAGCAGATTGGGGCGAGCACCTTTATTTTGCATCCAATTATTTTGATCAGATGTATGAAGGCGCTGTAAAACTTATTAAAAAGGGCAAGGCTTATTGCTCCGATTTGAGTGCAGATCAGATTCGTGAATACCGCGGAACTTTAACGGAACCGGGTAAAAAGGATCCGAATTCCGATCGCAGTATTGAGGAAAACTTACAGATTTTTGAAGATATGAAAGCCGGCAAATATGAGGATGGAAGCATGGTGCTTCGTGCAAAGATTGATATGGCTTCACCAAATATCAATATGAGAGACCCGATTATCTATCGTGTGGCTCATATGCATCATCATAACACCGGAGATAAGTGGTGCATCTATCCGATGTACGATTTTGCACATCCCATTGAGGATGCGATAGAGGGAATCACCCACAGCATTTGTACTTTAGAGTTCGAAGATCACAGACCGCTTTACGACTGGGTGGTTCGTGAGTTGGAATACGAAATGCCGCCACGTCAGATTGAGTTTGCAAAAATGTACTTAAATAACGTGGTTACCGGAAAGCGCTATATCAAAAAGTTGGTTGAAGACGGTATTGTAGACGGATGGGATGACCCGAGACTGGTATCAATCGCAGGACTCCGTCGTCGCGGATTTACACCGGAATCCATCCAGAAGTTCGTGGAACTTTGTGGTGTATCCAAGGCACAGTCTACCGCTGAGTATGCAATGCTTGAGTATTGTATCCGCGAGGACTTAAAGATGAAGCGCCCCCGTGCTTTTGCGGTTCTTCATCCGGTAAAACTTATTATCGATAATTATCCGGAAGGACAGGTTGAAATGCTACCTGTGCAGAATAACCTGGAAAATGAAGCTTTGGGTGAAAGAGAAGTTGCATTCTCCCGTGAGCTTTACATTGAAGCAGAGGACTTCATGATTGAGCCTCCAAAGAAGTATTTCAGACTCTTCCCGGGCAATGAAGTTCGATTGATGAACGCATATTTTGTTACCTGTACCGGATATGAAACCGATGTAGAAGGAAATGTGACAGAAATTCACTGTACGTATGATCCGGAAACCAAGGGTGGAAATGCTCCTGATGGACGTAAAGTAAAAGGTACCATCCATTGGGTGGAAGCGACCACTGCAAAAAAAGCAGAGGTTCGTTTGTATGAAAATATTGTTGATGAGGAACTTGGAGTATATAATGAAGATGGCAGTCTGAATTTGAACCCGAATTCACTTGTCGTTATAAAAGATGCTCTTGTGGAGCCATCTCTTATGGAGGCAAAGGTATATGACAGTTTCCAGTTTGTACGAAACGGATTCTTTACCGTGGACAGCAAAGACTCCAAAGAGGGTGCGCCGGTGTTTAACCGAATCGTCTCTTTGAAGAGTTCGTTTAAGCTTCCCACGAATAATTAATCAGTTGCCAATGTATAGATAGTAAAGTAGGTATGTTATGAATTTATTAGCAGGTTTGGAAAAGTTCGGAATCAAATCCGAAGGGGAAATCGACATCACAAAAGAAGAAAAGAAAACTAGCAAAAAGGCAGCACCGAAAAAGGCAGCGCCAAAGGTTCTTACAGAGGAAGACCTTTTGTTGGCAAAGGAATATACCTGCCCGGTTTGTGATGCAAAATTTAAGGCACTCATGGTAAAAACCGGAAAAGCAAAAAAACTCGGTCAGGAGTTTGATTTACGCCCGCGTCACGAGGGGATAGATACCATTAAGTATGATGTGATTGCCTGCCCGGATTGCGGTTATGCAGCTATGACAAAGACGTTTGAGCCGCTTTCCAACACGCAGATTAAGTGGATTCGCGAGCAGGTAGGTGAAAACTTCAAGCCTCAGCCTCGTGCTGTGGAGCAGTCTATCTATACCTACGACGAGGCCATTGACCGCTATAAACTGGCACTTGTTTCTGCCATGGTAAAAAGAGTGAAACTATCCGAAAAGGCCTATATCTGTCTCAAGATTTCATGGCTTCAGCGCGCCATGCTTAAGGAGATGCCGGAGACGACGGCAGAGGAGCTTGAGGCAAAGAACGCCATGAAGGAAGAGATGCTTCAGTTCTATCAGCAGGCGTACGAAGGATTTACCCAGTGTATGTCCAAGGAGACACCGCCTTTTTACGGAATGGATTCCAATACATTGGAGTTTATGCTGGCAAATATGGCAATCTATTTCAAGGATTATGATACGGCACTAAAACTGGTATCCCGGTTGATTACTTCACCGAATACCGCAGGCCGTGTAAAGGATAAATGCCTGCAGTTAAAGGAACAAATCGCTGTTGCAAAGAAAAAACAGGATGCTGCAGCGGCTGCACAAAAGCCACAGGCATAAGAAATTTAAAAGAAGACAGAGGAATGGCCCTCTGTCTTCTAGTGTTATAGGAACATTTTTTTAACATAAAAGAGTATATCGTGTATAATAAAACAACAGAGAGTAGCAAATTGTAGGAGTGGTGATATGGATGAATTTAAAAATTTGGAGCTTGAAAAAAACAAGAATATTTTAGAAACTGCGAATATGGAGGATACGGCTCAGCTTATGTCCGGTCCCGTGCAGGATTCCCTAAACATTCAACAGAATAAGGATCTCAATTCCAATCATATTCAAGTGGAAAAGAATCTTCAGCGGTTGGAAGTGGAGGAGGATTTGGAGCTCTTGACGGATGCTCAGCGTGAAAAGGCCATTGAGAAAGCTTACGAGGAGCATAAGAAGGGCACCAAGCTAAATGCCTTGGATAAGAAGGGCAAGCGCGCCAAAAATATGAAGAAAAAGGTGGAATATCGGAAAAAGGCGAAGTCCTTCCAACCACCGGAACCGGAAAACCTGGGTAAGCTCATCGATGAAGCCAAACATATTGATGCCGCCACCATGCAAGATGAGGCGTTTGAACTTGAGGCTACTATCAGAACTCTTAAAATAAAAAATGATGCGGAATTCTCGAACAATCTGGAAGCCAATTTTAAAGTGCTTGCTATGTTAGATAAAGTTAAGGCTGATTTTTGCAAAGCAGTGAGTACCAGTGAAATTCAGAGTATTAACAGCAACCGTGGTGAGTTAATTCGTACGGCAATCGCTATGGGAGAGCAGGTGAAAAAGTATCTGATTGCTCAGCAGCAATTGATGCAGAATCCCTACTACACCATGCTTGCCAAGAAGGATGTGGCGGGTTTATCCAATGAAGATTTGGAAAAGAAGGCAAAGACAGTTGAATCAACAAACCCGACCTTGGCGGATTATTATCGCAAGGTATTAAATGTTCGTAACAGTGGATTTGAACGAGCAAAAGGCATGGATGCCGCATATGCCAATGCAGTCAAACAAGTCACTACAAATAAGGATAACGTCGAGGCACTGTTAGAGACCGGAAAGACAGAGGCACAACAGTATCGACAGGAAAAATTAAAGAAGAAAAAAGAAAACAAATTTGCGGAACGAGCAAAAAAGGCAGAGGAGGCCAAACGTATTCGCGAAGAAAAAGAGAAGAATTCCAAATTTCAAGAAACAAAGAAACAATTCCAAGACCATTATCGCGCTAAATATAAGGATGTAGAAGCTTCCAACCGTGAAATAGAAAAACTGGATCCTCAGATTTCAGAGTATAAGATTCTGAACAGTTATGACGTATGGGAACAAATTGAAAAGAATCCGACCAATGATATGAATACTGATGAGTTTCACCAGATTTATGGGCATAACTTTCAGCATACCTTCAAACGAAGCGATACTGCGTATGTTAAAACCGGCAATGCCGCCATCATCAATCAGTATATTCGTAATCGCGAAGAGGGATTAGCGGCAAAGCGTAAAGAATATGAAAAGCATATCCATGATGAAACAGAGCTTCAAAAAAAACTGGAAGAATGGGAAGAAGAAATCCAGGATACCATAGCCCTGCTTAAGCAAAATGCTAAGCATGACAGTATTCCGCAGAAGTGTAGATTATTCCGTATGTGTGGTGACTACGTACTGAAGAACCTCGGCTTGGATCCGGAGAAGCACTTCAAGGATAATAAGCAGCTTCTTGTGAATCAGTTGAACAAAATGCAAGGTACGACATTTAAGGAGAAAAACTTCTCCAGTACCGGATACCGAGGGGATGGAGATTATTTTGGTGTATTGGATTCGCCGATTATGCTGACGATTCTGTGTGAGAAAGGTCAGAAGTGTTTTATTACCGCTAACCAGCGTGAAACAGAGATTATTTTTGACAAACCGGAATTTGAGATTGTAAAAGCAGAATTGGCAGATAAGGATCATGCAAAGAAGATTCCGCTTTCCAGCAACAGCTTGAAGCAGACCGACTATGGAGTCAATTATACCAGCGAAAAAACCGCAGAATTTAAAGGTGGTATCCATTTAGTGGTTCGCTTGAAACGAAGCGACGGGGATGATCCAAATGCATAAAAAAAAGAAATGATATCAATTGGGAGGAAAACAAATGGACGATAAGTCAATGGATAAAAAAGTAATGGATATGGAAGAAATGGATGATGAGGCTTTGGCTGCAGAGCGCTTTATCATGAAGGCAGAAGACATAGAGGTATTGAGCATACCACAGTGTGTGGATTGTGTTCATAATTTAGGTTTGGAATGCGCTGTCTACGGCGAGAAGAAGGAGGAATACCTTCATAACGAGAAAAAGTGTCCAAAACTGAAAAAGGAGAGCTAGTATGAAACTTACGCGAATAACTGCGAAGAACCAAGGGGCATTTATGCATCTGTTGCCGGATGAATCCATTGTGACGGGGCAGGGGCGTTATTCCATTGGTGCAGTTAAGGACAAAAAGCCCTGTGGCGTGGTGTCCTTTGAATTGGGAGATGTGACAGCGGATATAGACTGGCTATATGTATCTGAAGATGAAAGACGACAGGGTGTCGGTCGCCTGTTACTTGACGGAGTTCGTGGCGCCATAGATAAAACCAACTTGATGGGGGTGTCTGCCAATTATGAAGATGGGAATCCGGAACTTGATGCGTTCTTTGAAGCATTGGGCTATGGGGTGTTTGGCGGCGAGTCTCATTATTCTTTGACATTAGAGGATATCATGGGTTCCTCGGCGGCCAAGAAGGCGATGGACTTAAAGGCTACCATGGATATTATGCCTGTTTCCCAAATGTCAAGAGCACAAAAAAATCAATTCCACACTTTTGTAAATAAGCAGGTGGGAGAAGAAATTTTGTCTCTTAATTACGAAGACGACTATAGCCTATGTGCATGGAAAAAGGACAAATTGTTAGGATGCCTTATCGCTTCTAAGGTAGATGAGTCAACGGTGCAGTTAGACTTATTAATTACCGCAAAAGATCCGGGATTATCCGCTATCTATCTGTTAAAGGAAATGATTGGAATTATTTCTAAGACCATGAAGCCGGATACGGTGATTCGATTCGTGGCCGCCAATGATGGGATTATTCCATTTGTAACCAAGGTCACAGGAATTGACGAAAAGACCTTGTATCGTGGCCGTCTTAAGGAAGCGGTATTAGCGATTTAGTGGTTTTACACCTTTTGAAGTGGTAATTTATTATAAGAAATGTAGGCATCATATGGGGATTTGTGATATGAAAAGTATTATTGAAAGTTATTTTCCGACGAGGACAGATGAACCTTTTTCTTCGGCGAAGGATGAGCGGAATCAGTTTTTAAAATTTGTGGATATGCTTTGCGTGATTTCCGTCTGGCAGGCAGAACACGACCAAAAGGAAGCTGCATCTCGGGTGGGGGCTTGTGTTTCCGATGCGGATTTAATGTATGCCATGGAACCCCATGAAAGAGTTATATTTCCTCAGAGAGGAGAAATCCGCGGAATATATGAAGATTTGATTTTGCGAAGCAAAAAAACGGTGGAAGAGACAGAGACTATTGCGCCGATTTCCCGGTTGTTTGCAAGCGGACTCTTATCACCCCTTGAGCAGCTTTCTTTTTTACTCGCGTTTTCATTTTGTACATCAAAAAAATACGCGCAGATCTATTCCCGTTTACTTGGAAAGTCTGCAGAAGAGTGGTGTCCTACTCTTGGACTTTGCCTTGACTTTGGCCGACTTTTTCTTGCAGAGGAAGAGAATTCTTCTGCCATTCTTTTAGATGATACATCTTATTTAAATTCTATTTTTCTTGAAAAAAATACGGAATCACAGAATCGTTTCGGACAGGATGCAAGTGCCTTATCTCGTTCTATACTGTTAAAATCTACGGTGTATAAGTGGCTTTGCGATGCAAAAGCAGATGATACGTCCTTAGAGATGGTGGGTGGATTTTTGACACCCTTAAGTGACGAAGAGTATGTATGCCATCCGGAGGTTTTAAAAGAACTTACAGAGGTGCTTTCTTATGCACAAACCGTTTCAAACGGGAATGCTGGGCTTTTAGAAATCTCCGGAGAAATTGGGTGCGGAAAACGATTTTTACTATCCAGATTATCTTTAATTACTGCCACACCGATTTTTGCTGTGGATTGGATTCGGTTTTCTTCTTTGCCGGAGCGGACGCAAGCAACCATTGTGGACGAACTTTGCGTTAGAGAGGCTTTGTTTGGAATTACGGTATATATCTATAATGTTTCGGAAAAGACTCTAAATCGTCAGGCAATTCTTCCAAAGTTTTTTCGCTATTCCGATCTTTTGATTTTTGGAAGTGAAAAGCGACTGAAGGAGGAGTGCTATCAGAGTATTTCAAATCAGATTTATCGTATCGCGGTTCCGGAGACTGATTTGATGTCCCAAAAGAGATTGTGGGAAGAGGCTGCAAAAAAATCATCTGCAATCTTTGCAGAGGATATGGATCTTATGGAAACCGTATCAAAATATACCATGAATCCGGGACGCATCTTTTTGGCGATGCAAAACACAGTGGAGGTAGCACCTGCAGAAGAAAATGGATTTGTAATTCATAAGGATGCACTGGAACACCAGATTCGTCAGATTTGTTCTGTTGGATTCGGAGAAAATGCGAAAAAGATTTCCACTCCTTTTGACTGGGATGATTTGATTATAGAAGAAGAAAGTAAAAAAATGCTTCAAATGGCCATGAATCGTGTACGCTTTAAGGGACGGGTCAATGACGACTTTGGTTTTGGCGCAAAACTGCCCTACGGTCGAGGGGTCTCCGTTGTTTTATACGGACCTCCGGGCACCGGTAAAACCATGGCGGCGGGAGTGTTGGCAAAGGAGCTGGGACTGGATTTGTATCGTGTGGATTTGTCACAGATTTCCAGCAAGTATATTGGAGAGACGGAAAAGAATTTGGGAGCCATTTTTGATACGGCTGCAAATTCCAACGTGGTATTGTTTTTTGACGAAGCGGATTCTGTGTTTGCCAGACGTACGGATGTATCTTCCTCCAACGACCGACATGCCAATGAACAGACCGGATATTTGTTACAGAGAATTGAGGAGTACTCCGGCATCTCCATTTTAGCCACCAACAATATGCAAAACTTCGACGCTGCATTTAAACGTCGCATGACCTATTTGATTCCTATTGGTATTCCGGATGCAGGCACCAGAGAAATGCTTTGGAAAAAGGCCTTTCCTGAAAACGCCCCATTATCAAAGAATGTGGATTTTGCGGCACTTTCAGGTGCTGTGGAACTGTCCGGTTCCAGTATCAAAAATGCAGCGATTCAGGCAGCTTATTTTGCGGCTGCAGAGAATCGGGAGATTACCATGGACGACATTGCTACCGCAGCGGATTTGGAATGTGTAAAGGTTGGTCGTTTGGGAGCGAAAAACGATATTTTATCGGCACTGTTAAAAAAGGACATTTAAAAAATGATAAAAAAATATAAAAAACAAATCATTGTTCTTGTTGTGTGCGCTTGTGTAATCCTGATTGCGTTTATAGGGTACTCCGGAATCTTTGACATGAATCGTAAGTACATCGGTCAATGGCAGGACAAGGACGAAAATGGCATATACGCAGACATCGTGGCAAATGGTGATTTATATACGATCAACATTACCGCCGGAGATGACGAAGATACTATTTTTTATTGGGAGATGGAAGGACGAAAAAACGGAAATTCCATAACCTATGAAAATGGTATGAAGTACAAGGTTTCTTATGATACCTACGGAAACGCATTGGAAGAGGAAGTCTATACCGACGGGAAGGGGACTTTTTCAGTGAAAAATAATAAACTTTACTGGATAGATGAAACGGAAGGGTTTTCGAAGAATACTTACTTCGTTCGATAGGCTTATGTTATAATAGTGACAACATTTTTTTGAATTTGCCGGGAGAAGGGAAGAACATGGACGGAAAAAAGGGGATTAGAACAGCAATTCTTGCATATTTAATTGTGGGATGCGTAGGATTGGGATTTGGAGTATTTGCCCATGCACAGGAGCTAGATGACAATCTTTTATCTGCACTGGTTTCATCAAAGAGTCAGACGGAGGAAGAACCGGATAAAACTGAGGCTTCAGAGGAGGAGACTTCGGTTGATGAATCCACGGAAAGCGGCGATGAACTGGAAGCGCTTTTAGAGGAGGCGCATGCAGAGGAGGAGAATTCGACGAGGGAAAAACTGACAGAGGACGAGCTTGCATCTCAGGACACATCTTCAGAAGAAGATTTAAGTGATGAGGAAGATGCTTTAAAAGAAGAAGCAGAAGAGGAGTCTGCTGCTTATCTTCGAGAAGGACCTTACTATCAGTACACCATTGTTTCGGATTTTGATTTAAATATGTACAATGCACAGGATACTCCTACGGGAAGCGGAGTTATCGGTGTGATTCCAAAGGGTACAACAGGCTATGCCATTGAACAGGGAAGTCGCAGGACTTTGATTGAATATGAAGGGAATTATGCATACGTATCCAATACCTATACTCAGCTTTCAGAGGTATCTGCGGATGAGTATCCGAATGAACTGAAAAATATTACGATGGAAAATGTTGTTATAAGCGAATGATAAAAATGCCGAACTTGCACACCGGTGAGGACATAAAAGTTCCACACTTTCGGCAGACAGGGGATGAGTGAGAGTGAATACGCTGACAGTAGACGACAGACAATTGGCGGTAAACGCCATGATAGGAACATTAAAAGAAATAGATCCTGAGGGAAATCACGTTGGATTGATTTCTCCTGAGGAAGCGATTTCTTATTTGAGGGATCATCCTGTGGATGTGGCATTTTTAGACGTGGAAATGCCGAAAATGAACGGACTTGCATTGGCACAGGAGATGACTCTTTTACAACCGAGATTAAATATCGTATTTGTTACGGGACACAGTGAATATGCGCTGGATGCTTATTCTTTGTATGCCAGTGGGTATTTGATGAAGCCGGCTTCAAAAGAAGAAGTAGAAAAATGCATTGAAAATCTTCGGCATCCTACCTCATCGAAGAAGAAGGTGGCGGTTCGATGCTTCGGAAACTTTGAAGTCTTTTTTGATGGTGCACCTCTTGTATTTAAACGTTCAAAGAGCAAAGAGGTCTTTGCCTATCTGGTGGATAACCGGGGAGCTTTTTGCAGTACCGGCGAGTTGATTGCCGCCCTTTGGGAAGATGAGGATGTGACCAATTCGAAGATGTCTCAGATCCGTGCATTTACCTCGGATCTAAGAAAGACATTTGAGGAAGTTGGCATCACGGATATGGTGGTAAAAAAACATAATGAGATTGCAGTGAATGTAAACAGGATTGACTGTGATTATTATCGTTATATGGATAAAGATCCTGCAGCAGCTCATCTTTTTATGGGTGAGTATATGAAACAATATCCCTGGTCGGAACTTCGGACCGGAGAGCTTATGATGAAGAATTAGGGGAAGAGAATCATGAAAAGGAAAAAAATAACAGCGGGAGTACTTCTTTGTATCCTGATGATGTTATCCTTAACATCCTGCAAAGACAAAACGGATGCGAACTTAGAGGCATTCCAACCGCCTGTAAATTACAAGTGGGAGGGGAACTACGTTGATGAAAACGGCACCGCCACTTTAGTGATTGAAAAAAAGAGTGGAAAAAAATATGCTTGTACCATTAATGTGACAGACGAAGAGATGACTCATATCGATACCTATGAGTTTACGGCAGTAAAGGATGACTATGGTTTATCTTATGAAGACGGGGTTCATACTTCTTATGATATCCCGGATTATGAGTCCGATCCGGATGCGTCTGTAACTTCCGATGAGGTTTATACAAACGGTACGGGAAGTGTTTATTATTTAGAGGAACACGTATATTGGTTGGATGAAAAAAGTGATGCAGGAAGTGAATTTGCATTTACAAAGACAGATACAGAGGAAGAATAGAACACAAACATAGGGAGAGAAAGCGTGTTTTGTAAAAGAGAAAATGAGCGGATCAAAGAGCTGGAGGAAGAGCTTCGTCAAAAAGACGAGGAGATTAACAGCTTAAAAATCAAGCTCTTGCAAAAAGAGATGCGACCGCATTTTATTTTCAATGTATTGTTATCCATCAAACAATTATGTATTGAGGAACCGCGATTGGCAGCAGATGCCCTGCAGAATTTTTCCACCCATTTAAGGGCCAGGATTAATTCCATGGTAAGTGCGGATTGTGTTCCTTTTTCCGAAGAGATGGACTATATCAAAAATTACATTGAGTTGGAAAAAATAGAACCTACAGTGGATTTTTTGGTACGCTATGATATTGATTATGAGGACTTTTATGTGCCCCTTCTTTCCGTGCAGCCTATGGTGGAAAACGCGGTGCGCCACGGAATCGATACCCAAAGCGGAAAGGGTGTGGTGACCGTCAGTACCCGTTTGGAAGGTGACCATGTGATTATGGAAGTGACGGATAACGGCACGGGAGAGGAAAACGAAACACCGCAACAGGCCAAACACAGAGGTATCGGTATTTCCAATACCAAGGAGCGAATCCGCCTTATGTGTAATGGGGATATGGATATTATTTATACGGGACGGGGAACCATCGTTCGTTATACCATACCTGTGGGATAGAATGTTGCGCTTTTGTTACGTATGCAGTGATATATTTTTTGTAAGATTAGGGGTTTTGCACGGCAGACGATTTGAGGAGTTGTCGCCAAAAAGGAGAGTTTATGAATAATACACAGATCTATCCTTTCGAAAGGAATCGTTATTACCCGAAGAAACGTTTATCCAGCGCAGATTATACTGCGGAGCAGGACTATTTCAACAATAAGAGACGTTTTTTAAACGGTCTTTTATATGGTTCCGGCGTGGTATGCGGACTTGGGGTATTCAGTTTAGATGATTTGTCCGTATTGGTAGAAAGCGGCGTTGCCATCGATGGTATGGGACGTGAAATTGTGGTGGAGAATTCCGACGTGAAAAAGCTTTCTTCTTTAACGGGATTTCAGGAACTTCGCAGTGAAAATGTAAGTCTTTGTTTAAGATATACGGAAGAGCCTACGCACAAGGTTTATTCCATCGATCAGTCAGATCAAGGTCAGGAATTCCAATACAACAGAATACGTGAGGGTTATGAATTATTCCTTATGGATACAGAGGATATCCCGATGGAATTTACCATGGACAAGGAGTTTTTGACTCAGGGCGTGCTTCTTTCCAGTGATCACTATATGATTAGTTTTGCCATGCCGGCTACCGTTAGCCGTGGCAGATTGGTGAAGGGCACGGTAACGGTGGAGAAGCTTACGGATGAGGACGTTAGCCTTACTTATCATGGAGTTTTACAGGTGCCTGCTTTTATTACGGAGGACGGCAGTGGTGAGATTACTGTGGATGTGCAGGATTTGAGACTTTCCATGGGTAAGTCTGTAACCTTCGATTTTTGGATGCAGGCTACGGATACATCTGCCCTTGAAACCAATATTATTTTAAAAACCGGAACGGCAGCAGGCTATGAAAATGACAGAGCCATTCCTGTTCCCGGCAACTTCACTTTAAAAGTGTTACTTTCCTCCCAGAAGCCACAGCAGTTGGTAAATCGTGAGATCGGAAGAATGAATCTGGAAATGAAAAACTTAGGCGGACAAAAAGACTTTATCCGTCTTGCAGATATTCATTTGGTTCGTACCGACAGTGCCTATATTATCGAGACCATTGAAGAAGCAGCCGCAAAGCATTATATGACTGCTCCCGTTCAGGATATGCAGCGAAGCGATTATATGACCTACTTCGTTCGTGAAATGGGACTTCAGACAGGTGGCTCAAAGAATACAGGACTTATCGACAAAAAACCTTTATTCCACGCGGAAGGAGTTTTGGATGCTCCACAGATTGCTACGGGTACCGTAGAGATTCCGTTGGATGAAAATGCCCGTCGCGGAGATATTTGCTATTCCGGTGAAATCGTTCATGGCTTGGGCGGAGGCAATGTCTACGTGGAAGTCGGTTATGAATATATTCAGGAGGATGATTCCTTAGGTGAGAATGCCAAGAGCACCATTTACGGAAATCCGGATATATTTGCAAAGAGTCAAAGAACCGTGGTTCATGCGGAGACTGCAGTTAAAGTATTAAATGACAAAGGTAGCTTCGTGGTTGGCGTTCGTCTTTTGGAAAATGTGGACTATCTGTTTTTAACCTATCGCTGGGTGGCAGTGAAGTTCCCGGGTGGCGGAGAGCTTGGAGTGGCAGAGGATACTACGGATATGAGTATTTCTCCCGAGACGCCTACCGTACGTATGGGTACCAAAGAAAATCACTACTTTGGTGTTCGCTTCCATAACATGGAAAAATGCAGCTTAACTTACGAGCTGACAGAGCCGGATAGCGGAGAGATTTCCGCTGACGGTGTTTATACCGCACCTTCCAAGACCGGTGTGTATGAGATTCGAATTTATTGCACGGATAAGCGTTCTGTATGTACTTACGCTTATGCCATTGTTGAAAAGAAAGGCTTTGAACAGTTAGAAGCGGCAGCCGAATCCGGTGATAAGAATCCGCTTTCCGGTATGATCAAATGATGCAGTTAAAGACGCTCTCCGTAGTGAAATCCGGCAAGAGCGGGGAGATACTGATTTGTGAAGACATTGCCGGTAAAAACAAAAATAAGTATACGGTACTTACCTTAGAGAATCATGAGGCGGTTCACGGGATTATATCTGCTTATGCGGATGCGGACTATATTGAAACACCCACCTACTATGATATGTATTCCGAGGGTGGTCACTACTTTATTGTCTATCCTTATGTACCTGAGCGTCCTTTGTATCAGTTTTATCGTGGGGATGCACTGACACTTGCCGAGTGCGAGGAAATCTGCATCAACTTAATTGTTTCCTGCATGACTTCCAATCTGCCCTGGCAACTGTTGCATCTTGTTTTAAAACAGCGTCAGATTCATTTGGCTTCCGATCGCAGCATTTCTTTGGGATATTGCATTGACTTGTCTGAGTTTGATGAGACGATTGGTGAAATGGAGTGTGTCCGGGAGTGTGCCAAGATTCTTTTGGATATTCTATCATCCAAGGCGGATCGACGTGCCAACAGCTACATTCTGCTTCAAAAGAAAACAGAGCGGAATACTTATTTTCACTTTACGGAATTATACAAAGACGTTCGCGCTGCCATGACACCAAAGCGTGGAGGAGGTATTTTTCTTCGTATCAAGCTTTGGGCACTACGTAATAAAGATACGATTTTTCGCATATTGTTCCGAGTCAGTATCGTGTTGGCGATTTTTGTGGTGCTAACGTTTTTGACCAATTTAATCTTTGGCGATGTACCTTGGTTGCGTTTATTCATTCGTAGCTTCGAGAGGATCGGTTTGGAGTCTTTGACTCAGTAAAAGGATATATACGGGGGGAGCGGATATATGTCTGACATAATAAAAAAATGGGCGGTAATATCTGCTGCCTGGCTTGGTATTCTAATTATTTCAACATTTCTATATGTGCAGTTTAATTCTCGCGACACATTTTCCGTGAACAATCACGTGGCGAGATCCTCCGACTATGTCTATGTTACGGATAACGGTCCAAAAGAGGGAATTGTTTATCAGTTGGAGGGGACGAAAATCGCTTCCTATTTTCATACGGGAAGCCTTGCTTATCTTGCAGATTATCATACGGCGCAGATTGCCCTTCTTGATGAGGATCCTTATGTTGTTTTTAAGAAAGAGATAGATGATAACGGTAGGGATATTACGGAATATGCAGTAGTATCCTTTAATACCGATATGGAACCGACAGCCGTTACGGCGCCTTTTCGGTTTGATTTGCCTGTGGAATTGTCCGGTTTTTCCGTGACAGAGGATCAGCTTTATTTTACCGGAATATCCGATAATCGTCGCATGATCTATGTGTATTCCGTGTCTGCTTCACAGTTGGAGCCTATTTCAACAACAGCAATTACTGCGGAAAAAGTTTCGGAATGGGAGAAAAGTGAGGCGAATGTTAAGGAAGTAACATCTCAGGGAAGTGAGGGTGTTCGTTACTACGGCGACGGCGTTTACGGTGATGGGCTAACCCTTCGCATGGATAATGAATTAGCCGGTGAATTTGCTGTGGATACGGAAGCAAAAACAGCATTTTTATCTATGAAAATCACACCGGCCATTGCTTTGGTAAAAGCGGGGGTATCGGCTTCTTTTGTTCTTGCTTTGTTTGCTTGCGGTGTGGCTTTGATCTTTATCGTTTGTTATCTTTTGTATCGTAAAAAACGGGTTTCTTACATGGTAGCCATGGGAGAAGGCCTGGTTTTTGTTGCTTTTGCGGCATTGTATATTTTGTATGTTGCGGATGGAAAAACAGCATCGGAAAACGGCTATTCTCTGTGGGCGTCCCAGACGGTCAGCTCCGTGTTTGACGGATATGAATTAACGGATTTAGGCGATACATCTATATATTCTTCTTCCGATTACGGCGTGATTGCAAGCCGTTTGGTACGAATGGGAGATTTAGATTTCAATAAACAGTTTTTTACAAAGACTGTGGATATTATATCAACGGACAATTCAGTTATTTTTTCAAGTGACGGTAATAATTTTGACAGCATTTCTGAAAAATATGGGGATGAAGCTGCAAACATAATCTCAACCGGTGTTTCGACATCATCCATACAAACCGGATGGGGAAAATATGAAGGAAAGAACGCCTTTTTTGTTGCTGTTCCTCTTTCTAAGGCCGGCTTAATCGGATATGGTGCTTTGGTGGTAGCCCAAGCAGATTTATCTGCTCTTTATGCTACATCAACGAATCTTATCATGCTTGCAGTGCTCTTGGTGCTTTTTGCGTTAGCAAGCGCATTTCTTATATTCCTGCTTCGGGCACAGCATAAGGATTTAGAAATATTACAGGATGCACTTATAAAACTTTCTCGTGGAGAGACGGATACGCAAAAGCCTCTTGTTATCGGAAAAGATATGAATATGACCTGGAACAGTATTTTCGAGATTCAAAAGAATATTCGAAATATCAGTCGGGAAAAGCTGCTTACCTACGAGGCATATTATAAATTTGCCCCTAAGGGAATGGAAAAAATCCTAGGCCTTTCCGATGCTACGGAGATCAAGGGTAACGAGTATGTCAGCAAAAACGGAACCATTGCCACCTTGTCTGTGGTAGGTGATTTGTCCATGCGGGAGCGGGACAGAGATGCTTTTATCGAGATGTACGAGGATTTGGAAAGATGCAGGGATAAGTATAACGGTATTTTTGTATCTCATACAAATAATTTTGATTTGATGAAGTATCTTTTTTTGGAAGAGGAAAAAGATACCGTATCATTTGGAACGGATTATGTTCAGAAGATCCGACAGATCCGGGGACAGATTGAGGGTACGGCTTGCATGCTATTACATTACACACCGTTTCGATACGGTGTGGTAGGTGTAAAAGATCAGGCCAGCATTTATATGACTTCCGCGAACAGTAAGTTTATGGATGCTTTGTCGGCATGGCTGTTAAAGATGCGTCTGCCACTTGTGATTACGGAAGACCTTCGTGTCCATGAAAAGCCGGATGAGTCTCTTCGCTATATTGGATTTGTGACCACAGATGACGGAAAAGATTTGAAACTATATGAAGTGTTGGACGCTCTTCCTGTGACGGTTCGATTTTTAAGAGAAGATGGGGCAAAGAATTTTGCTGAGGCGTTAAGACTGTTTTACGAGAGAGATTTTTACTTTGCCAGAAATATCTTTTCTGAGATATTACGCAAGTCTCCGGAGGATCAGGTCGCAAAGTGGTATTTGTTCGAATGTGAGAAATATTTGGATGAGGCGGTGCCGGAGGATTATACCGGTGCATTGCATATGGAGTAGTGTATGAATTTATTTCAGATTTTAATTCAGGCATTAAAAACACGAATACTGCCCATCGTTACCAGGCTTAAGCTTTTTCTTTCGCCCAACTATTTAAAGGCGAGATTAACAGAGGGCTTACGAAGCTTTTTTACCAATATTTTAAATGTTCGCCCCAGGGATAAGCATGACTATTATCCCATCGGCAGATGGTTGGTATCCAAGCGGTTAGCCTTTGCTGCAGTGTTGGTCATCGGTGTGCTTTCTTTGGTGTATATTATGAGTTCCTGGAGTGCGCTTTTTCCGGGACGCGCCAACGACGGAATCAAGACCTATAGCTACAATAACGTCCTTTTAATGTTTGCTAAGGGTACCGTTCGTATCAAGGGAAAGTCCGGGTATCTTGCCTATGAGGGTGAAGTATCCAATGCTTCCTGCAACGGAGTGGGAGAGCTTCGCAACCCTGCGGGATATGTAGTATATCAGGGGAACTTTGCACTTTCCATGTATGAGGGTGAGGGTACTCAATACTATGATGACGGATCCCTTCACTATCAGGGTGCATTTCATGAGAACCTATACAGCGGAGAGGGAAAGCTTTATCGTCCAAACGGTTCTTTAGAGTATGAGGGCAATTTTGCCTTTAACAAAAAAGAGGGCCATGGAACTTTATATGACTTCGGTCACAATCCCATCTTTACCGGCGAGTTTACCATGGATGACATTAAGTACAGTGACCTGCTTGAAAAAAAGGCCAGCGATTTGGCTGTGGCTTATACCGGTGATTTAACGCTTTATGAAACATCTTCCGAAAGAGTACGTTTCATGCCGGATATTTCTGCCATGACGGTGGAGTATTTGGATCCGGAGTCTATCGATGAGGAAGCATCCGTTGAGGGCATTTATGTGTTAAAGGATTCTTTTACCACAGCGGATGAGCCGGCAAAGGACTTTAATACCTTAACGGAGTTATTGGGAGAGCCGGTGTACGTTGGTCGAAGCTACGGAACATTTCCGGAGCTGCTGGCGATTTTGAAGTTAAATGAAAAAAGTGAGGGAGCCGTAATGTCCGGTGAGCCGGATATGACTATCTCTTCCGTGTTTAATGAGTATATGGAAGTGTCGGATTATGATACGCAGTACAGTGTATATTTGCACACCTATCATAAGGACGGACTTTCTTATACCTTTGTGGGTGATCAGGGGATGAATACCTTTTACTTTTATTTCATCCAGGCAGAGGATTTAAGCGACGTGGAATAGTCTTCTTTGCCCGTTGCGCTTTTGTTACGTGGAGCGTGCTAGAATTATGATATGAGTAATATGAAATTTCATAAAGGATTATTGAAACGTACCATAGCTGCACTGTTATGTGCGGCTATGTGTATCATAGAGCTAACTTTTTTGCCGGTAGGGGGAGACTGCGCTTATGCCGCCACCAGGTTAAAGCTTTCCACAGCCAAATCTCTTGCTGTGAAAAATTCCGAAAAAATCGAGTCTTTGGATATCCAGATTGAGGCCAAAAAGGCGGCACGTACGTCTGCCATTCGTTCTCTTCGTGAACGCGAGCGTAGTATGAGTACCTTTCGCTGGTCACCGTTGATTAACTTTAAATTCCCTACGACACCTAATGAAGCAGAGGCTTTTGAATTTCAATTTAAGCCTACGAAGCTTGATTATAATATTAAAACCTTAGAGCATAAGCGGACAGATCAAAAGCTTACGGAGTACGAGACTGTCAGCACAACCTATATTACCATTATTAACAGTACGGCTGAGATTGCGTTTTTAAACGATCGTATCAAAAATTTATCTGAGGCGGTGCTTAAGAGTAAGGCCAGAGAGACGTTAGGATACGTATCTGCGGAGGAAGTAAAGCAACAGCAGAAAAAGTTGGATGGATTAAAAAAAGATTTGGCCAAGGAGAAAAAGACCCTTCTTCGTGCCGAAGAAAAAATGGGAAAAATGGTTGGTTTTTCCGTAACCAGCGGATATGCTTTCGATGAGGAGTTCATCTCTACCAATATGAATGCGGATACGGTGGAGTCCTTGGCGGCCTATGCCATTGATAATGATCAGACTGTCTATGAAGCCAAGCAGGAGATGGATTTATGCAATATCTCTTTGGAGGTCAATTATGACTTAATGAACTCGAAATACGGTGGCAATATCAAGATGATCAGTGGTTACATCGAGCAGATTCAGGCCGGTTCCTCCGTAAATAAGCGTGCCTTTAAAAAGGACTATGATGCATTCTTAAAAAAAATAGATGACCCATGGACAGGAAGCTGGAAGATTTTGTTTTTTAGATTTCCAAAGGAGTGGTTAAAGGGAGATCTGGACGGTGTTCGCTATATTGAGGACGATCCTTACGTACTTTATTCTGCGGCCTTGGATTATCAGGCGGCTGTAAAGGAATATGACAATGCATGCGAGGATCTTCGCTCTATGGTTTCTGACGGTTATGACACCATGATGGATACCAGAGATGCCTACCAGACAGCTAAAGAGGATTTGGCCGCACAGAAGGCTTCTCTTTTGGAAGCAGAGGCAAAGAATGCCATCGGACTTATGTCCAACGAAGAATGCCAGACCATTTTGGATGAATATGAGTCTGCCAAGTCTACGTTAAATGACACCTTATCTTCTTATTCCAAAGCACTTTTTGCATTGGATCGCACCACTTGCGGTGCTGCCAGTGCGTATTTTGCGGAAGACAGTTTATCCGTAGCCGGAGCAACGGGTCTTGGCACACCGGATAAGAAGGATACCACGGATAATGATTTAAACAAAATGACAGCCATTATAGAAAAAGGAGCTACCTACAGTATTCGTTCCATCGTATCCAAAGAAGAGTTTATCCTCTATGTGGATGTACCGGAAAACTTTGAATACAATATCACTCATTATGAGCTATGGGCGGATAATCGACAGATTGGAAGTCGGACCGCAGTATCCGATTCCATCCGTCATTTAAAAATCTCAATGGAAGAAGTGGATAATGTATTTATCCGTCTGTATAACGGCAGTGAATTTATTGATGATTGTTCCATTGATCCGGAGTCTTCTTACGGCCCTTTAAATATAACGGTTGGATATGATACGGAGGATATTGACAGTCGTCCTATCATCGGTACCTATACGGTGGAGGATGATACCAATATTGATATGATCCGTGTTCGCTATACCTTTGATCAGAATGCAATACATCGTGAGTATAATACAGCTTTAGATGCGGTCTATTACAACATGGCGGCAGAAAAGAGCCTGTATTTGTTTACCAATGATTTGGTGGATGCGGAGAGTGCATTTACCTATATGTCCTTTATTCGAAATGATTTGGACAAACTGACCCTTCGAATGTTCGGAGAAGACGGCACTTACATCGGTGGTGCAAAATTGGATCCTGCCACCAATAATCTCTATGTGGACAGCGAGATTACCAATGAAGACATGCAGCGTATGGCTGCCCGTCAGGTAGTGATTCGGGAAAAGGCACAGGAGTTGACCTCTGAGCGTGATCGGATGCAGGATATGTACAATGCCGCAAAGAGTGCAAATTCCGGGGAAGCGGATACGTCAGCTATGACCTATTACAAGAATCGCATCGACGAATTGGATGCGGAAATCGATTTGATCAGTGCCAATGTGACAGACGAAGAAATCGATGCAATGATTGCCAATCGACCAAGCGCGGTTGAGGAGATGCTTGCCACTATGACAAGCGGAGAAGAGATGGATGAGTCGGGACTTTCTGTCGAGGAAGTGGCAGCCAGAGATACCATCCTTATGGAAGCTGCCAAGGATGTCATCCGTAAAAAGCGTGCGGAAGAGATGGCAAAGGAAATCGACGCCACCATTATAGAGATACAAAAAGATGTGGTGAAAAAGATACGTGAGCTGGAAAGATTAAGAGAAAATGGAGCTTCCGATGCCGCTATCGAACAGGTGAAAAATGAAATTGCCAATTTAGAAGCGGAAATCACTGCATATCAAAACAAGAAGCAGTTTGTTACCGGAGATGAAAGAGGAATTTCAGAGGAAGAAATTCAGGAGGCACTGCTTCAATATGGCGATGAGATTTACAAGGAATCGGCGGATCAGTTATCCGATGCCGTACTTTATGGAAGTCCTACGGGACAGTGGGCGTTAGCGATTTTGGAAAGCAGAGGCCTTTCTACTACGCCGGAGAATATGCGAGTGGTTATTGCCAGTGCGGATATCCTCCAGGAGCAGGAAGTACGGACACAGCGTAAAGAAAAAATGGAAGGCGAATACCAAAAGGCATTGGATTCCATTGAAAAGATGAAAAAGAACGGTACGGAAGCAGATCTTGCCTGTGCCGCTCAGCTTCAGCTGATTGCAGAAACTTATGAAAAGGCAATAAAGGCGGAACAGGAAGCTATTGATACCAATGATCCTTTAAAAGATTTAACATAAGGGCGTTTTTATGAAAAAGAAAAGTAGAGTTTACAAAAGAATATTGGCTCTTATTTTAGCGACGATTATGTTTTTCGGCGCCGGGGATTTTTCTGCCTTTTTTGGAATTGATGGACTGCCGGGTAAGGTAGCGGCTGCCAATGCCTATGATGCGGTTTTCTCTGAGATGGTGGAAAAGAACATCACGAATCGGTTGAGACTTAATCTGGATGGTTTGGGAACGGGGAACACTGATTTCGCAAACTTTTCGACGACAGAACTAAAAGAAAATAATCCAAAGGTATTACCGGATTCGGTAACGTATTCCCAGGAGAAAGTACTTTCTGCGATTGCAAATAGTAAGGCAGAGGGTACCAATTACAGTGCGGTTTTAGTGTCAGATATTATGCAGGCACTTTTGGCAAATGGCGACTACACATTTTATGAATACGATAGTGATAAATATGCAACTGCGGTTTTTCATTATTTAAATTACACGACTACCGATACAGAATATGATTTAATTTCCGCGATTGACAGCGATATGTCTAAAGTGAACCCTTGGACGACACAATCACTGTTTTTCAGGGATACTTCACCTCTTTCTCCGGGACTTGATTACAGCGATCAGTCCATGAGTACGGAATATTCCATCGGACAGCTCATCGTAGATTATATGCATGCGAACTTTACTCCATCCGGATTAGTCAGTGACAGTCGCATCATTGATATCTACGACAGATTGACAGAGGAGGTTTCTTCGCCTTTTGTGGATATGGAAACATTGGAGGACCTCATTCTTGCGGAAGTCAATGCGGGAAATATTGTAAGCAGTGCGGACAGAGGATATACCCAGATGCTGGATACCTCCAATATGGTTACCTATCAGCAGTATGTTATGTCCTTGCCTGCAGATTCACCCATCCCATCCGGGACGTTGTTTATCGGTACATGGCTTATGGATGCTCAGTCTATAACGGAGCCCTTTTATCAGATGGCGGTACAATCCATGAATACCTACAATCAGCAGGTCATGCTTTATAAATCCGAACTTTCCAGCGGCTATTGGAAGAATATTTACGGAGCCAGTGGATTAGATGATATCCTACCGGTTTCCGATAATGTGCCGGAATATGAGGAGACAGCGGTAGAAAATACATCTCTTGGCGGGATTACTGCGGGAGATGCTACCACCGTTACCACCCAGACCGGTATGGCCAATTATTATATCGATATTGTGGTGGGAAAGGATGGCATCCCAAGAAGAGCAAAAACCGGAGAAGAAGTGGATGTCTTTTCACTTACAAATCCCTATTCTTTGGATGACTTGCCGGAGCTTACTGCTTTAAAGGCTATGGTTAACGGTGGTGTGGTATCCCCCAATGACGCCTCTAACTCAAAAAAGTATCTTTATTACGAAATCAGCAGGTTTTTTGAACAGGATACACTCTATGATTATACGGCAACAAGTAATGTTGATTATTCTTCGGCTATGACCCTTACAAAAGAGGATTTTAAGACGGCCTGTGACTATATTTTAAGCTGTGCCAGAAAGACGGATATCGCTTTTTATGCCCAAGACGCCACGAGAGATCGGCGAATGGAGGAATCCGGTTGGGGATTCTTAAATTCCATTGAACTTATGGCTGATACCGCAGCCTATGCGGATGGATGGATGCATTACAATTTTGGCGGGCATAATGCATACAGTGGAAGAAAATATAAACTTTCCAGATTGATTCGTGGAGGTGTAAGCTGGGACGGAGAAAAAGCCTGGCAAAAAGAGATTAACAGCATGCCAAGGTCTATGGATACCTTTAACAGCTACTCCCAGATTTTCCGTAAGGTCTGGATTCATAAATCCCAGATTCATGATGATGTGACAAACACTGTGGATGCCAGAATGAATAATATCCGGGGGCTGTATCGGGAACTTTGCTTGACGGGTACTGCAGAGGATAAGGAACTGGCTTATGAAGCCATCAATGTGGAAAACAGTTTGGATTCTCTGCGTCGGTATGAGGCCTATTACAATCTGGTGGAAAACGACGATTTAAACATTTTTGTGGGACCCCCGCTTTTGTTTTTGTATGAATGTGTGACAGAGGGCACCACATCCATCGGCTGTGATTTTAACCAGAGATGGGATACAAGTGAGACATTTACACCGGAGGATGCCGTTACAAACGCGGTAGAGGAAGCCATCGTGGCTTGTACCGAAAGTATGTATCGCTATGAGCAACAGGCACTGATGCGTGGTACCACCATAGCCAGCCAGACCGAGTATGATTTGGCAAACAAGGTGATTGATAATGCACCAAGTGGGGCGGCAAATGTACGACCGATCCTTCGCCAGTTAGTGGATTTGGATAATATTACAAAAAATGTTATCGCACATAAGACCAGGGAGCTTTCCATGGTAGATAATACCTTACTTCCTACCGCAGATTCCAAATTTGCTTCTTACGTGCATGAAGGCGTAGGCGAGGATTATCAGCGGGCAGCTGCATATTCCACCACTACTCAGGCCGCATTGGATGAGATTTTAAGAGATCAGAAAGCAGGCGTATCTTCCGTGGCTGCGGAGTTACAGAGTTTTATTAAGGCAAAGGCCATGCGTCTTCCAACAGAAGAGGCCATAGCGTTTGTGGAGGAGCGCATCGATCGGGCAGAGTCTCTTCGAAGCGGTATATCAACAGATGCCTTTGGAAAGTACGCAGAAGAAGCGCTGGATGAACATATTGTTTGGCTTCAGAATCTGTTGGCTACCGTTGCAGAAGGCGGTGACTTAGAAGATGAGGGAACGGATTATAACGTTACCATTGATAACTATGAAGCAGAACTTTTGGATGCATTAAATAACGGTGATTTGGATGCGGCCGAAGAAGTAGAGCGAAAGCTTGCGGAAGCACAGCGTCAGGCAGAAGAAGCGGAAAAGGCAGGCCGTGATGTAATTAACGATCCAAATGCTTCCGCTGCTCAAAAGGCTGAAGCATTTGATGCCAATACTCCAAGTGGCGTGGCAGACAAGATATATAATGACGCCAAACAGCACATTGCAGATAATGAATGGGATAAGCTTTCCGATGATATTGAGGCATTGAAGGATTTAGGTTCACCGAAGTTAGAGGATCTGCTTCCGGACTTAGAGGCGATAAATGCACCTGCCAGTGTTATCAATCAGGTGGAAAAAGCCATCCAGGAGGTACCGAACAGTGATTTTGCAGATCACTATGGAACTACTGCACCGGGCGACTTTGATCCAAATAGCGTCATAGGAGACGGAGATTCAGACGGAGAACCTACGGATCCAAACGGTACTTCCGGTACTAACGGCGGAGGAGGCGGTACCGGAGGAGATAATAACGGTACAGGCCCCGGAGGATTGAATACGGACAATATCAATCTGGCTATCGAAGATGCTTTAGGAGTAGATCCGAATGCATTATCCTCAGATGACGGGGCAGCAGTGATTGCGGCATTAACCGCATATCAGGATGTACATGGGGATGGCAACGATGATTTGAACAAGAGGATTCAAGAACTGTTACAGGAACTGATTGATGCCCATAATGCTTTTTTATATCGCCAGTATTTAAAGGATGACAGCCGGGAGTATGTTTCATTGGCGGCAGTCAGCCGATGCAGAAAGTACACGAAGTTTAGACTGGTAGAAAAAGAAGGCATTTCCACCATGTCCCAGATTGCAGGTGGCAGTGCATCCTACGGATTCGAAGTGGGAGAAAAGGGCGTGATTAAGAATAACGGCAGCAAGGAAAAGATGAATGTGGCCTGTGTATCCCAGACGGATGAGTATCTTTACGGAAGCAAGATGACCTTATATCCATACATCAGCGAGGATTCTTCCGGAAAGTATCTGTACTGTACTTGTGCGTATATTAAAAATACGGAGTGGGCAGTGCTCATTACTCCTGCTACGGACAAAAAGATTGCACAGCTTTTGGATTATTTGGATATCTATGCGGATTTGGAGTTGTAGGAATAAGGAGGAAAAATGAAAGAACTGAATGTTGAGGCAAAAGATGAGAACTTATATCAGGTTCTTGATTTTGTAAATGAACAATTAGAAGCATTTGATTGTGCGCCTGCGGTGAAAATCCAGTTGGACATTGCAGTGGAAGAGATTTTCGTAAATATCTCCCACTATGCCTACAATCCCGAAGTGGGTCCTGCCACTATTCGTGCGGAGGTTACACAGGACCCTCTTTCCGTTACTTTAACTTTTATGGATCACGGAATACCATACGATCCGCTGGTCAAGGAGGATCCGGATATCACCTTATCCGCAGAGGAGCGAGCCATCGGAGGTCTTGGAATCTTTATGGTGAAAAAGAGTATGGATCAGGTGGAGTACGAGTATAAGGACGGACAAAATATCCTTACCATAAAAAAGAACTTATAAGTCTTAGGAAGCGGATGGGAGAGCTATGTTAGAAAGCAATACTTATTTTATCAATGACATCTTAAAAAAATATTTGGTGCCTACCATAGTTGTGCTTTTGGAGGTTTCTTCCATTGCCTTTTACAATACTTTAATTGTTGGCTGGGAGTTGGGAAAAGAAGCATTGGCAGTTATGAGTCTGACTTCTTCCTTTAGCTTTTTGTACTATATGTTTGGATGTCTGATCAATATCGGAGCAGCCATCGCAGCTTCCGTGGCTCTTGGACAAAATGACTTGGAAAAGGTGGGAAAATACGAACAGTTTGCCTTCTATTCTTCCATTATCATGCCGGCTGCGATTTCTCTTTTGCTACTGATTTTTATGCATCCGATGATGACTTTTTTGGGAGCGGATGCATCCATGTATGAATTATCAAAGGTATATGTGTTTATCACACTTGCATTGGGATTCGTCTATACCTTGATGTATTTTCCGTTTAATTTTTTACGGGTGGATGGCAGATCAAAGATTGCCACAAGGGTATTTGCACTTATGGCAGTTTTAGATTTTGTATCCGTATTTGTGGTGTTAAAACTTGGACTTGGGTTGACCGGTGTGGGATTTGCCTCCATGATTTCCGCATTGATTGCAGATGTGGTAGGAGTGTGGATTCTGTTTTACGGGAAGGGCAGACAGATAAAAATGGTAAAGATTCCTACCGAAGAGGTTTTGCCTTTGACCGCAGAAGTTTTAAAACTTGGAAGTGCTTCAGGATTAAATAACCTTTGGAATATGCTTCGTACCATGATGCTAAATAAGATGGTGGTAGGAGTATTCGGAACCGATGGCTTGGCCATTTTTGCAGTGGCTTGTTCCGTTATCAATTTAACCAACGCCACCACCTTAGGTGTGGGACAGACCACGGCTCCGCTAATCGGAGTATTTTACGGAGAAAGGGACAATAAAAGTATTCTCACCCTTGTGAGAAGCAGTGCGAAGTATTCCGTTATCATTCATTCGGTGATGTTTGCCGGTTTATTTGTTTTTGCCTCTTATGTGGCAAGAGCCTTCGGTATTCCGGATGCTTTGTTAAAGGATTCGGTTTTGATTATTCGATTGACGGCCTTGGGCCTGATTTCCAGCGGAATGGTAAATCTGTACATTCAAGCATATGCATCTTTGAAGCGAGTGGTGTTATCGAATGCGTTAACCTTCCTTCGCTCCTTTGGATTTGTGGTAGTGATTACTGCATTACTGTTAAATTGTCCAATTCCAAAGGTCTATATTCTTTCTTTTATGATGGCGGATATTTTTACCATTACGATGATGTATTTCGTAGCCGGGATTTTGAATAAGAAAGATGAAAACAAAGAGGGAGTTTTAATGCTGGATAAGCGTATGGATGAAGGAAATTTTATTTCTTTTTCCGTATCCGGGGCGGCGGAAAGCGCTGCGGAAGCATCCATGAAGGTGGGGGCCTTTTGTGAGGAAAACGAAATTTCACCAAAGCTATCCATGGCCATTCCTTTGGCTGTAGAGGAGATTTTAACCATTATGTCGGAGCGCAGTCTCCATAACGATCCGCAAAAGTTTTTCGATGTTCGAATATTTAAAAATGAAGAGGATGTGCTGATTCGCGTTCGGTGCAGCGGAGAAGTTTTTGACCCGGTGGAATGGTATCGGGAAAAAACAGAAACTCTTTCGGAAGAGGAGCTTATGTTTGATGATTCTTTGGGAATGAAGCTTTTAACAACACTATCCAAAGAAATCACATTTTCAAGAACCTTCGGAGCCAACAACTTAGTGGCGGTCTTATAGAAAAGAGAATGCATGGTAGATATTTTAGAATTTAAGAAAAAAGGAATCATTCAACGTAAGGTGATTCTTACAAATAAAAAGACAGGTGAGATACGTACCTATTTGCTTCGTGCTTTTTTGCCCGGTGATGAGGAAGGCATGATTGCCTGCGTAAAAGAAGAGCACAAAAACAGTTACTTTAAAAAATTCTTTTACGACCCGGTACTTTTAAGGAAAAAAGCAGAGGGGGAAGAGTATATCTTTTTTGTGGCAGAAGAAGTGACAGAATCTGAGGAGGCGGATGGTTGCAAAAATCAAATCGCGGGCATCGAGCTGCTTCGAATTTTTAAAGAGCATGGAGATGACTACATCGAGCCTGCATCCCAGATGATTCGGAAAAGTCACAGAGGATTCGGACTATCCGGAGCGTTAGTGGATTACACCTATGAAGTGGCTATTTCATTAAAACCTGTGGCTTTGTTTTCTCACGTTGCTATGTATCATACCATTACCCAGCATGTGTGCGAGGCTTACGGTATGGAGCCGGTGGGGTATGAAATCGGAAGCTTTCTTACGGAAGTGATGGAAAACAGTTTTGTAATGAAAAGAATCAAAAAATATTCTGCAGGTACTCTTTGCTATCCGGTGGAACATACAAAACCGGTGACGGTATATTTGCCTACGGAACTGGCAGATTATGGAACGTCAATCTATGAAAAATTAAACGTTCCGTATCATATAGTTACGGAAAAGAATGTAGCAAATATAACGGACAATGCCAATGTGAGTAAAGTTCCGGAAGAGTCTGAAATTATTATATCGAGAGAAAACGAAATCAATCGTTATATCACCATAGATGTAAAAAAAGTGGGAGATGATTTTTATGAAAAAATAGGAGATCTCCTAGATGAACATATAAGGAATGGAAAAAACCCGGATGGTTGGGTGTATCATTTGATGTTGGATATCGATACACCGGAGTTTATCGAACAGTATCATCGTCTAAAAGACATGGGTTTCTTCCTCGGAAGTTTACAACCTCTGTGCGGAGTCCATGAACGGGCATTTTTATATATGGTAGGGAATTTGGAGCTCCATATGGAAGACTATGAAGTGACGGAACAGTTTGATGTGATTCGCCGTCATATCAATGAATTTTATAAAAACAGGAAACAATAATAATAAGTAGAAATAAATGAATCGGGAGAGCTTATGGAAAAGAAATTTTTTTCACTTAGAAAAAAGGTGTTTCTTACACTTATCGCAGTAGCAGTCTTATCTTTAGGACTGGTTTCAACTCTAATCTTTTATCGACTTTCCAATGTTAAAACCACTTTGGAAGATTCCCATGATCAGGTGCGCCAGCAAACGGTAGGTACATCTTCTGAGACCACCAAGAGGCAGTCTTTAAATCAGATTACCGCTTCTACGATAGCCGGAGCAAATTTGGCGGATGATGTATTTTCGGATTTTAAACGTTCCGTGGAAATCATTGCGGCAGATGCCACCCGTTTGTATGAAAATGAAGGTCGATATGCATCTGTGGATGTAAAGCGTCCCAATAAGGATAATGCAGGAACCTTGACCGTTCAGCTCTTGTATTCCGCAAAGATTGATGAGAATTCTGCAGCGATTAAAAAAGAAACGGGACTTTTAGGAAACTTGCAGGATACTCTTCTTTCCGTTCATGAAAGTTATGAGCCCATCGTGGCAGACTGTATCGCTACGGAGTCCGGTATTATGATCATGGCGGATTTGATTTCCGATACCAAGTTTGATGAAAACGGAGGATATCTCCCTTATGAAGCAAGCGAGCGACCTTGGTATAAGGGGGTAAAAGAAACGGGAGAAACCTATTTTACCAAGCTTTCCCGTGATGCCCATACAGTTCGAACCGGAATTATGTGCGGTGCTCCCGTATATCATAACGATAAGCTGGTAGCTGTAGTAGAAGCGGGCATGTATTTGGATAACTTGGAAAATGCCGTGGAAGAAGCAGCAAAATCACAGTCTGAAGGTGCCAGTATCTGTATCATTAACGAAGACGGAGAACTGGTGTGCTCCACAGCGGAGTCCGGAGTTTTTGCCGTGGATTTTGAGAATATGACAGATCTTCGTGAATCGGAGGATGCGGAACTTGGCAGCTTTTTGAAAAACGCCATTGAAGGTGAGACAGAAGTGGCAGAGCTTAACATCGACGGCGTGCACAGCTATGTGGTAAGTGCGCCACTTCAAACCGTTGGTTGGGCTTATGTGGTAACCATTCCTTCCGAGACCGTGGATGCGGATACCAAGGCACTTGCGACTACGTTGGATGAAATCGGACAGGATGCTTCCCGTCAGACGGATGAAATTATGACAAGCACCATTCGAAACGTGATTGTTATGGCGCTCATTGTACTTATTTCCGTAGCTGTTTTGGCAAGGGTAATGTCTCAGAGATTGGTAGCACCTATTCAGCAGTTGACGGAAGAAGTAAAGAGCATCGACGGAGAGGATTTGGATTTTACCTGGAATCGCAAGGAAAATGATGAAATCCGGATGCTGGCGGAAGCCTTTGAAAAGATGACCCTCCGTATGAAAAACTACATCGAAGAGGTAAAAACCATCACCGCGGAAAAAGAACGAATCGGTGCGGAGTTAGATGTCGCTACCCGTATTCAGGCGGATATGCTTCCCCGAATCTTCCCACCCTTCCCGGAACGAAAGGATATGGATATATTTGCATCCATGGATCCGGCGAAGGAAGTGGGAGGAGATTTCTACGACTTCTTTATGGTAGATGAAAATCATATCGGTCTTGTTATGGCGGACGTTTCCGGAAAGGGTGTTCCGGCAGCACTTTTCATGGTCATTGCAAAGACCTTGATTAAGAATAATATGCAGATGGAAAAGGCAGTGGAAGACGTGCTTACGGATTCCAATAACCAGCTGGCAGAAAATAATGATGAGCTTTTATTTGTTACCGCCTGGGTTGGTGTGGTGGACTTAAATACCGGAGAAGTGGCTTACTCCGATGCGGGACATGAATTTGCTTTGGTGGCGCATCCGGATGGAAGTGTGGAAGAGATTCGCCCGGCAAAGAAGAAGATGCCCCTTGCGGCCATGGAAGGCATGACCTATTTAAGAGATGACTTTGATTTACAGGTGGGCGATAAATTGTTCTTATACACCGATGGCGTACCGGAGGCTACCAATGCTTCGGAAGAACAATACGGAATGGAGCGATTAAAGAAGGTATTGGGAGAGCATGCCACCGACTTGCCGGAGGATATTTTAAAGGCAGTCCGTCAGGATGTGGATGCCTTTGTGGGAGATGCACCTCAGTTTGATGATTTGACCATGTTAGCTTTTGAGAGAAAGTAAAAGGGGAGTTTGTGACATGGATTCAATTTACAAGGATTTAGAAATGAAACCTTACTATGTCAGAGAAGGAAAAAGTCACTGCAGAGGAAGTGATAAAAAGTCTTTCGGAAGTATTCGGCAGAGATGCTTGTAAAGGATAAAGATTTTAAGGGGAATGTGATTTTGCGTTGCCCGAACGAGGAGACCAAGACGCTCATCGACAAAGTATTTGCGTAGGTGTAGCAGGGGGACTGTTGCGGATTTGTTACATGAACTGTGATAGATTTTAATTAAGAGAAGACAGAGGGACGGTTCTCTGTCTTCGGATGAGAGTGATGAAAAATTACAATATGGGGAAGACAGAGAACCGTCCCCTGTCTTCTAACTCAGTGATATGAAAAAATGGATTCGGGGAGCAAAAAGAATGATAGCAATGCTGCTTGCCACCGTGATATTGGTGACAAGTGGCATTTTTGCGCATTTTGACGGTTCTTTGGCTTCCATGTCACAGGTAAAGGCAGAGGCTTCAAAGGCCATTACCTATGAATACTACACAGTAAAATTAAAAAATACGGTGCCTGTTTCATGGCTTTTCGTGGGCACCTATCTTATGAGCGCGAAGGGTGTCACACCTCAGGTTTATCAGTTGGCGCTAAAATCCAGAGATACATACGATCAGCATATTGCATTCTATACCTCCGAGTTAGACGGTGGCCAGTGGAAGAACATTAAAGACGCCACCAATTTAAATAATATTACGGCTGCGTCCGGAAGCGTGACGGAAAATGATTTGTTCCCGTATTTAATTACCTGCGTGGTAGGAGATGACGGCATTCCAAGAGATCCGGAATCAGGAAATCCCATGGATGTATTCTCCACTCCGGATCCTTATGAGATGGAAAACATCCCGGAATTAGACGGAATTGAGGAATACTATAGGGATCTTTTGCAGACGGATTCATCTTCATCTTCCGAAAGCTATCGCAGACAGATGCTTTCATGGTTTTTTGAATACGATAATCTGGATACTTACGATCGTGAGACTTTGGATGTAGCAGAAGCCTATCAGCAGTATCAAACAGTATCTTCCGACCCGAAGAAATTGGAGGATCTTTGGGATGATGCCATGAAGCTTTCTCCATCGAATTTCCCTATCGAATACGCAGATCTTATGATGGTAATGCGGAATTTCCCCAATGTCCGGGATAAGGTGACGGACAAAGCAGACTCTGAATTGGAAAGCTTAAATGCCTTATTTACCCAGTTCGCAGACGAAAAGCTAAACGAGGAGGCAGATGCGGTACTTTACGTATCCGCACAGGTGGATGCCGCCCGCCGTGCAGAGATTTATTATAACCTGACACAAAATGAGAATATCACAGGAAGCTTTCTTCAAAATCGTTCGGATTTGATTGAGGAGCTTACCCTTCGCCGTGAGGAGATTAATGCTCAGATGATGGAGATGTCGGCATCCTCCGATCGGGCTGAGGCACCTGTGAAAAAACTACGCCAGGAAATCAATGCTTTAGAGGACGAAAATACTGAACTTCAGACTCTGATGGATGAGGAAAACGCTACCTATAAACAGGAGGATCCCGAGGAAAAGCTTTATCAACTGAATCGGGAACTGGCGGTTTTGGAAGAGGAGTTTACATCCATTGAGGAAGAGTATAATCGCTTGAATACCGCGCTGGATGAGATCGTGGATGAAAGTACGGAATTGGATGATTCTCAGGGTGCTTTAAAAAACGAAATCAAAGACTTACGAAAACAAAAGAAAACAAATAAAGAAGAGGCTGAGGCAAAGCTTGCGGAATTAGCTGCCGAAATTCAGGAAAAAACAGATCGCTATACAAAGGCAGAACTCCGTGAGGAAGAATACTATGAGGGCATTGCTCAAATCGAAAAGTGGGAAAGCAATATCGCCAGATTGGAAGCTGCAATCCGTGCAGAGACCACACAGCATGATGCATTAAAGGCAGAGGCAGATGTTTATACTTCCAGCCGATTAACCGCATCGGTAGACGCGGGAAAGATTTACGATCCGGAAAAGAAGACGGATTTGGATCATCAGGTGGCTGTATCGCAAAAGATCATTGATACTTTGTCTGCAAACTTGGAATCTGTCACACAGGCAAGGAAAGCGTTAAAAGCTGAGATGGATCAGTTGCAGGAGGATTTGGCTTTAGGGGATTCATTAGAGGGATTGCGACAGTCCTATAATGATTTAAAGGAGGCTCTCTATTCTCAGCTTGCATTAGACGATGCTTCCATCGATGCGTCTATCCGGGAAAAGCAGGAAGAAATTGCATCTTTAAGTGAGCCTTTCCAGGAATCCCTTCGCAAATTAGAGGAAGCAAATAATGCCTATAACGAGTATTTGCCTACCTATGAGACAAAGTTAAATGAGGTAAGTACAAAGCATGAAGAAGTAATTGCCTGTGAGAAATATATCGAACAGCATGAGACCATGATTTCCTCCATGAAGGAACAAATCGCTACGAATAAGGCACAAATCAGAGCAAAGGATGCTATGATTCTGCCCTTGATGCCTGCATGGGATTGTCTAGAGGCACAGATTGCGGTTTTACAGGATGAAGTAGATGAATTGGATGTTCTTATCATAAAAGCATCTACCGTTACCGTAGAAGATGAAATCAGAAGAGAAGCCTATGGAAATACCAGAAACTCCATCGAAAAACGATTGGAGCTTATTAACGTTGCCTTAACGGAAGCACAGCAGGCACAGCTTGAAATCATAAAAGCAAACTCTGCACTTCTTGCTGAGAAAAAAACATATGCCGCAGAGGCTTTGACCTTTATGGGAGCCTATGATGATGATGTGGCTGCGATTAACAAAGAAGAAGATGAATGGGATGAAAAATGGCAGTCTGCAGCTTCAAAAGCAGAATATGATCTTTATGCATATATGAACGGTGCGGAGCCGGATGGTATTCAAAAGAAGATTACCGAAGAAAAGAATACCATTGCTACATATGAAGCTATTATCAGCAAGATGGCTCCTTATTTGAAAAATGAAGAAACCATAAAACAAAGGGCAGGCTATTTAGAACAAAAAAATACGATTTCCACAGCGATTTCCGATGATGTAAGTTTGCTCGCCACATTAGATCCGGATGATGAATCGGCAGATGAAATCCGTGAAAGAATAACTGCAAATAAAACACAGCTTGCAGAAATGAATCAAAGCTTGGTGTCTGCAGATGGATTGAATATAGAGTCAAATCAAGTAGCAGCCAGGGGAGCATTAACGGAAAGTGAAATCAATCTTACCGAAATCGCTTCCCTTGAAGGCGTGGATGATAAAGCGCAGAAGGAACTGGATGCTGCATTAAGAGAACTTGATACAGAAAGACAGAAACTGACTCAAACAAAAAGAATTTATGACATGTTGATTGGTTATTCCAATCTGACTTACCAAGGCTGGATCGACCAGATGAACAAAAAAATCAGTGACTTGGAGAATGAAATTGAAGAGGTTAAGCATCAGTATGATAGATGGTCGAAGTGGATAAGAAATGCGTTTCATCTTGATGAAAGAGCTGAGGAAGAAGCAGAGATGCTATCCCGGCAAAAGAATTCGATGGTGCGTCGTCTTCAGGATGTTGAAAGATTTCCTGAGTATTGCGAAAAAAACGGATTGACCGATTATGTACCGGGAAGTGACTTTACTGTATATGCAAAGAAAAAATACGCAGAGCTTTTGGAAAAAGAAAACGAGCTCTATGCCAATTCATTAAATGGTACACCGGTGCAAAACTATGTGGAGAAGGTGCAGGGCATAAAAAAAAGTCATGAAGAGGAGTTGGCTAATTGGCAAATAAAACTTGCTGCATGGGAGACGGCTCATGAAGGAGAAATCGCTGCGTTAAAGCAGGCGATTACGGCAGCTCAGAATAAACTTGATCGAGAGGGTCAAATCAGACAGGAGCGTCTGTTACAGGCAAAGCAGGTGTATCAGACCAGAGTATCCGATAATCAGAAAAAAACTGCAAAAATTGATGAAACCCTTGCTGCAAACAATGCGGTATTAAAAGAGTTCCAAGAGGAAATCGAAGCGGAATTCGGAGCCCGTGCGGATGAACTTTTAGCCAAGATTCCGGGACTTTCCACCTATGTGGCAGATGCTGCCAACAGACGAACACTTGCAGAACTGAAGACTTATTTAGAGGAACGACTCAGTGGTGTGGATATTGATGTATCGGCTATGGAAGAGCAAAAAAGCGAAAACGAGCATCTTCAAAGAGTCTATGAAAAGCAACAGCAACGACTGACGTCCATTATGGATGAGTGGACGAAAAAGGCCGCGGAGAATACAACGGCGAAAAACGCATCTTATTCCGCTGCAAGAGAAGTTTGGTTGAATAAGCAAAAAGAAAGCAAAAAACAAGAGGAAGTAGTAGCTGCTTTAACAGAAACCGCTGCTTCAATCGAATTGGAAATCAATCAGGAATCTACGGTAAAAGACACGCATACCAAAGATCGTGAAAACTTAAATAAAGTAAAACAAGTATACGATAGATTGGCGCAATACAAAAACGGCTACGAGACAACACAAAGAGACCTTGAACTTGCTCAAAGTGAGTTGGAAGGTTTAAACAGCCAGATATCCGATGTAAGGAAAACACTGAAAGAAAAATACAAAGAGGATACGGCCAAGCTGTTGGAAAAATTGCAAAATGACAGAAATGAGACAGAGAAGAAAATCGCAGGCTTGGAGAAAAATTCCGATTATGTAAATTATATCGAAGTATTAACTGAATTCGACGAAGCATTGTCTCAATACGGATTCTTGGATTATGACATTACACAGGGGAATTTTGATTCTTATATGGCACAAAAAGAGGCTGCTTGGGCCGCTGAACTGGATGCTGCCAAAGCCGCCGAAGACGCTGCTAAGGCACAGCTTCAGACTCAGTTGGATTCTGTTTTGGATTCTATCCGCCAAAATGAAAGAATCCTAAATGATCTTTTTGCAGAGGAAGACGAAGCGGATCAGAATATGATTTATGCATGGACGGATATGACTTATAGTCAGGAAATCCTGAACCATGGATATCAGATTCGTGTGGAAGCACAGCAGAATGTAATTGATGAAGCAAAAAAAGCACTGGACGAGGGAGAAAAGAGATTACAGGAATTAAAGGATGCCATTGATGATTACTATGGAGAACCGGTAGCGGAATTGGCGATTCAATTGGCAGAGGCGGATGCCTTGTATCGCTCATTGGACTATGTGGATGCCGTTCATATTTCTTCCTTTGGTCCGTCACCTACATTAAATACCCTTCGGGATGCGGCAGAATCCGGAAATCCTGATATGGGACGCAAATTTTCGAACATGAAGAATTATCGCGGTTTCCTAAAACTTTATTCCGACGATGAGACTTTGACGAATACCATTGATTCTGCTTATGAAGCTTGCGAGACCTCTTATGCAAGCTATACCAAGCAGGCCATGAGCCGAGGTGAGACGGCTGCGGATTATACCGGATTTTTAATGTCCCGTAAGGTGGCAAGAAATGCTACGAATAAAGATGCAGCCATGCCTTATCTTCAGATGATTGTGGATCTAACCAATATCGAGGGTGGAAGTGTGGTTCACAGTGCAAGAGAAATCTCTCTTTTAGAGGGATATTTGGTTCCCTTTGCCATGAGTGACTTTACCACAGATAAGACCGAGGAGCGCATGGATGATTATCATTATTACATTCGCGCCATTACGGAAAGAGACACCATCGAAAACTCCATGATCTTTGTGGAGAATCGCTTGGAGTATGCCTACAGCTTAGAGACTACCTTTGCTAATGAAGGAAAGACAGAGCTGATTCAGGCGCACATTACCTGGTTGGAAAACCTCCTTCGTGCTCTAAAGGAATTGGCAGGAGAAGGCTTAGACGACGACGACACGGACAGCAGGGAAGCAGAACTGATACAAGATCGTGAAGAAGCCTTAGAAGAAGGTGACTTAAAGCGAGCCAAAAAGATTGATGATCTTTTAAGCAAGATTAAAAACGGTGGCGGAAGCGGTGACGATTCTAATGCCGGTAAGAACAACAACCCGGATGATTTAGGACCCACCGACATTGATCCAAACTCTCGTCCGAAACCGGAGCAGGAAATTATGGATTTGATTTTGGAGGAGATTGAAAATCCGGAATACGACATCAACCAGGATTTGCCGAAGTTTATCAATACGGGCGGACCGATGGAAGAGTTGGAAAAAGAACTGGAGAAAGTTAAAAATCCTGCAAACAAGGATGCGATTATAAATCCGGCTCCTACCGGTGGAGAGGTTGGTGGCGGAAAGACACCTTCCGGAAGTGGAACGGATATTTCTTCCATAGATATCGATGATGGTATTAATGATGGATTAGGACATGGAATTGAGGATGCTACGGATGAAGAGATCGCAGCAGCCGTAGAAGCTCTTTCTGAAATCGCGGATACCAATCCGGATGATGATTTGACAAAAGCCATTAATGATTTGCTAAATCAGCTGTTATCCGACGGAAGTTCCTATGTCTATGAACAGTACCGTGCAGATAAGTCCACGGAATATGTATCCATGGCAGCGGTGGATAATTGCAGAAGAACCTCCGGTTTCCGTTACGTTAAGGAAAACGATACGGAGCTTACCACCATGACGCAGGTATTCGGTGGCTCTGCAAGCTATACCTTTACCAACGGATCAAAGAGTGTACTTAAGAATAACGGAGAAAAGGACAGCCTAAGTATCGCGGCAACAAGACAGACGGATAAGTATGTACGCGGTGGAGAGGATACGGAATATACCTATTTGTGCAAAGAGGATGCAAAGAAATTCATGTACGTATCCGGCCGTTATATTAAGGGTACGGATATGGCGATTCTGATTACCTCCGGAATGGAACCGAAGATTCGAAAGATTGTAGAAGCCTTGGAAGAAAAAATGATGTTAAGTGATGAATAGCTGTTGCGCTTTTGTTACGTAGGTTTTGCTATGATACACATAACAAGAACGAAAAGGGGAGAAGTGTCTTGGCAGATTATACAATTATTTCCGATGTGAGCAATTACATATTACGCGTGCTTCGTGAGAAGATGTGCCCGGAGCCCATACCTTCACCGAACAATATCGAGGTATCTTCTCCCGCATCTCAGGACGTGGATTATATCATGGGACTTTATCTCTATGATATCAAAGAGGACGATACCGTAGCACCGCCACCCACCATTCGACGGGGAAAGCTGACCTTACAGCCCCCGCCAAAGCCGTACAGTTTGTACTATATGGTATTTATCAATTCCGGTGGTCAGGCAGGCTTAAAGGACCAGGATTTTCAAAAGATTTTAGGGAAATGCGCACAGATTGTTAACGATAACAATTCGGTATTGCCGAATCAGTTGCAAAGCTGGTTGGATACCCAGGAGCCACCCATTACTTTATCTCAGGCGAAGATCAGCCTAGAGGAAAAAGTTCGTGTGTGGAGTGCCATTAACAAGCCCTATCAGTTGTCCCTTTTTTATAAGGCAGGACCGGTATTTGTATCCAGCGAAGTGGTTATCGATACTCCGCGGGTTACGGAAGCCGAGTTTTCACTACATGTTACAGGCGAACGGCCTGAGTAACATACATAAGTTATACGTTATGGCATGTTTTTGGGGAAAGGAGGTTAGTAGGTTAGGTGGATGATGGAAAGTACCGTGTTCGACTGGATCTGATGATTAGCATTTATGATGCGACCACGGGTAACGCGGTGGACGAATCAAACATCCGGTTTATGCGGGATGACAAACTTATCATTCCGGAGAGACGTGGCCGGGAGGCATTTGTATTCTTAAACATGGGCAGAGAGGATTGTCTTATGCAGATAGATGTTTTCGGATACATTTCCCGCAAAATCTCTGTGAAGTATGAGTCTTTGGATGAGCATATGCCGGAACTCGACGTATTCCTGATACCGTCAGAGAATTATAGAGTGGGGAAAAACGTCCTTTACTTTAAGGGTAAGCTTTCCGGACTTTTAAAACTTGAAGCCCTCCATCCGGGCAGACCTGTAACGAGCATCAAGGATTTTGATGCGAAAAAGATGACGATGTCGGTGTTTTCTCCCAACAGGAGAGTATCACTGGACCGTCGCTATTACGGATTGATTCATGGCGACAAAGAATCCTTCGAGGACATTATTGTAACCGATGAGGTCAAGGGGGATGCCATTAAGCTTTCAGAACCGATCCGAGAGGAGTTCTCTCCAAATGCACCGATTTGTCCCATTATTTTCGGACAGGTTGAAGAGGACGGCAGTTTTATACTTGCAGTCTTAAACGACGGAGAGAATCTTAATTATCTGGTGAAGTACGAAACAGTTGGAAAAACCGGATATCAAATCATTGACTTCCATCAGTTAGAGGGAGTCGAACTTGGCAAAGGAGAATGATATTGGCACAAGCAGTGGTTACAATGGCAAATGTTACATGTACCTTTGGTACAACACCTGCCACATTAAAGGCTACGTCAAACCTTAAGGTGACAACGGGAGGAAAGCCTTTGTGTGTGATTGCGGATACGGCACCTACGGTAAATATCGGAAGCTGTGGAATGTGTTCCTCACTTGCGAATCCGGCAGTGGCAGCAGCTACGGCGGCAGCTTTAGGTGTACTTACACCACAGCCTTGTGTACCCGCCACTACGGGATCCTGGATCCCGAACAACACGAAAGTACTGATAGGAGGGCAACCGGCCCTGACTCTCGGTTCCACGTGTATGTGTTCCTATGGCGGCACAGTAAATATCGTTGATCCTGGCCAGTTTAAAGTGAGTGCCGGTTAACAGCTATCAAAACGAAAGGAGAGAGTAGATTTATGGCTGAGTATTTTAGCCCCGGCGTATATGTCGAGGAGTATGATAATTCCCCGAGAAGCGTAGAGGGAGTGGGAACCAGTACAGCAGGTTTTGTTGGTCTTGCAGAAAAAGGACCTACAAAGGGTGCTCCGCAGTTGGTTACCAATTTTAAAAATTTCCAAAAACTTTTTGGTGGATTCTTAAGTGAATATACCCATGGCGAATATCGTTACCTTGCAAGCTCTGTTGAGCAGTTCTTCGCAAACGGCGGTACCAGATGTTATGTATCTCGTGTAGCTCCGGAGGACGCAGTGGCAGCTTCCAAGAAGATGGGTATTCTTACCGTAATTGCAGCCAATGAAGGTAAATGGGGAAATCGTATTCAGATTTCTTTAAAGACCGTAATCAAGCGTAAGATGCAGTTATTGGAAAAAATTAGCGATACCGTTTACAAGGCAAAAGCAGTAGACGGTTTCCGTGAAGGTGATGTGGTGGAATTCAACGGTGAGTACAACCGCATCGCAATGATCTACGATGAGCAGGTTACTTTTGAAGGTAAGTTTAAGGGCAATGTGGTTGATACGGATGTGATTCCGAAAAACGTTGTTCGTTTGGTTACCTTTGATGCACAGGTTCGTTTCAATGATGAGATTGAGAACTATTTCGATGTTACATTGAATCAGTCATCTCCGGCATACATTGAAGCAAAACTTGCAAAATCAAACATCGTTAAAGTATCTGCAAAAGATGTTAAGGATACCATCCTTGAAAAAGGTGACAAGGAAAAGCCTCCTGTTAAGGAAATCGGCAATCCTGTAGAGCAGATTTTAGGCAAGGGCATGTTGGAAGGCACCTTTACTTTGGCAGGCGGATCTGACGGATCCATCTCAAAGGTTAAGGCAGGTACCTTTATCGGTCAGGATAACGGACCGGATGGACGTACCGGTATCCAGAGCTTCCTTGAAAATGACAATGTCAATATCATGGCAGTTCCGGGTGTTACCATTCCGGAAGTAGTTGTTGCTTTGGTTGCTCATTGTGAAAACACAAAGAGCCGCTTCGCAGTTATCGATATGCCGAAGGATGAGTACAAGACAGAGGATTTGATTAATTACAGAGGCATTATCGATTCTACTTATGCAGCTATGTATCATCCTTGGATTCAGGTATTTGACAGAAGCTCAAATAAAGCTGATTTTGTTCCTCCTTCAGGAGCAGTTATGGGTGTATATTCCAGAACTGATATTGCCCGCGGTGTTCATAAGGCTCCGGCAAATGAAGTTGTATTCTGTACCGGCCTTAAGGTTAACTACACCAAGGAAGAGCAGGATATCCTTAATCCGGAAGGAATCAACCTGATTCGTTCGATTCCGGGCGAAGGTATTCGTATCTGGGGTGCACGTACTGCCAGCACCAACAGTGCATTTAAGTATGTCAACATTCGTCGTCTGTTTATCTTTGTTATGGAAAGCATCAAGGCTTCCACAAACTGGGTAGTATTTGAGCCGAATGACAGCACATTGTGGCAGAGAGTATCCCTTACCATTACATCTTTCTTAGATGGACTTTGGAGAACGGGAATGCTTTCCGGCGGATCACCGGGTGAAGCATATTTCGTAGAAATCGGACCTTCTACCATGACGTTAGATGACATCCGAAACGGCAGATTGATCTGCAACATCGGTATCGCACCTAGCCGTCCGGCAGAGTTTGTAATCTTCAGATTGACACAGCATACATCCGAGACCGGTGGCGGTGAAGGTGGAGCTTCAACTGAAGAAGGCTAATTTAAGAAAGGAGATATAAGTAATGGCAGCTAGTCCTTATGAAAATAATAAAGGCTTATCATATCCATTGACCAAAATGAACTTTAGGGTCGTGGTTGCGAACGTGGAAGGTTCCGCTGCATTTTCGCAGGTAACCGGTATCGACGCTTCCGTGGATGTGATCGAGTTTCGTCAGGGTAATGCCAATTCTTTGGCTCCGGTAAAGATTCCGGGACTGGTGAAACATGGAAATATTACACTTCGTTTTGGATATACTTTGGATTCCGCATTTAAGACCTGGATTCAGGAGTGCGTATCTGAAGTAAGAGGACAGATTCCTCGTAACGATGTACAGATCGAGCTCATCGATATCAACGGTGGTGCTCCTCAGACATTGGCAACCGCTATTTCCGGTACTCGTGTTTGGTTACTTACCAATGCTTGGGTTACCAAATATACCGGTCCGGAGTTGGATGCTAAGACCTCTGATGTAGCCATCGAATCTGTCGAGTTAGCATACGAAGAGTTGATTATTCCGAACTAGTACATGATAGGTGCATCGCGGATGCATCACAATTAACTTTACGCTACCGGGTACATTTTCGTGTATCCGGTAGTGCAATGTATTTTTAAGAGAAAATATATTGCACTGCCGAATACTTACGGTGAGAGAAAGGCTTATAAGGAGAAGGGGTATTATGGAAACAGAATTTGAATTTACACTTCCAAAGGGATATGTGGACACTGCAGGAGAGGTTCACAAAAACGGAAAGATGCGTTTGGCAACCGCAGGAGATGAAATGCGAGCTCAGAGAGATCCCAGAGTTCTTGCCAATCCGTCTTATCTTACCATTGTTCTTCTTTCCGAAGTGATTACGGAAATCGAAGGGGTAGTTACTATTGCACCTTCCATCATTGAACGACTTTACACAGCGGACTTGGCTTTCTTACAGGATATGTATCAGAGAATCAACGATATCGAGCCTCCGACAATGCACTTTGTTTGTCCGGATTGCGGAAAGGAGCACGATATCCCTATAAATTTTACCAGAGAGGGATAAGGTTATATCCCCAGGATGAGCTTTATCGGGAGATGGCATTTATCTCGTATTATTTCCATTGGAGCGAGCACGAAGTATTATCCATGGATCATAATACGCGTCGGCGCTGGTGTTCCGAAATCAGCCAGATTAATGCATCCTTAAATCCCTCGGATCGAAAGAATTCGGAAAAGAGCATTCTTGATATGACACCAACCGGTCAGGTTCGAATGCTATAGGAGAGTAATATATGGGAGATTGGTATTCATTATTAGACAGCGCAGGGGAGTATTTACCCAGTTTTAGTTTTATGTTACGTGTAGATGGTATGTTTGACGTACCTCTAAAAAGTGTGCGCGCATTTCAAAGAGAAAATGAATACGATTACATTCAGGAAGGTGGCTTAAACGATTATGTTCACATGAAAAGAAAGCCAATTTCCAAGCCTTTCACTCTCGTTTGCGAGAGATATATTCCAACTCAGATCAACGATCCACTATCAAACGGCACGGAACTTACCTTGCCGCTTATGCTTTTTGTGGGGAAAAATGTTGGCGGTAAATTCAACGCCCTAAACGCCGGAAGATACTATGTCTTTACCGGCGCTGTTATTATGTCCAAAGAATACGGCGGATTGGATGCGGAGAAGTCCGGCATTCTTACGGAGACGGTGACCATCGGATATAACCGTATGTTTTGTATTACCAACCCTGCGGATGAAAGTGACAAGCCGGCTTGGCAGATGAACGAGGATATGCTTCCGGATTCGGAAGGAAATACAAAGCAGCTGTATTCTAAGAGCAGCAAACAAATCTTCCAAAATTCCGTATCCAAAAGGCAGATGAAAGAAAATTCCGTGAAATGGGAGTTTGATGAAGACGGTTCCAAAGCAGGAGACGGTACTCCTTCCGCACAGCGCCTGACGAATTACGGTGGTGACTTAGCAGAGCCATCCAAGGCAGACATGATTAAAAAAAGAAAGCAGTACAATTTTGCTGCGGAAAACAATAAGAAGTATTCGGGAGATAAAACTTCTACACGCTCCGCACAAAATGCCATGTATTCCACACAGGCACTTGGCGAAAACTATGGAATCAATGAGCTTTCCAAAGAAAAGATGGCAGAAAAAGCCAATAAGTTTGAATTTACCACCCAAAACGAAGTGGCAGGAAATGAAGTTTTATCCAGCCAAAGACATTCGGAGGCCAAGGAACCCCGTATCGCAGAAATGCGTGCCAATGCCACGGAGTGGAAGTTTGACGGTAATACCAAAGCCGGTAACGGTGTGGGTCATACCCAAAATACCATGGTGACTGAGCATTCGGAGGCACCGGACGGATCCAGCACGGGACTTGGATTAAAGGAATTTTCCAAAGAGGAGATGATTGCCAATGCCGCTCCCGTACGTACTTTCGGAAGCGTCGCGGATGAACCTGTAAAGGATGAATTTAAAGCAAAGGCCAGTACCTGGGAGTTTTCCGAGAAGGCAAAGGCAGGAAAGGGAACCACCCACGGACCGACCAATGAAGATACGAAAGAGCAGCATATGGAGCGTGCGGTTGCAACAGAATTTGGATTGGTGGCAAAACCGGAAAAAGACGAGTTTAAAGCAAAAGCAAAGCTTGGCGAATTCGGAAACGTGCCAAACAAAGAGCGACCGGAGTTTGAGGAAAACGCTGTTCAAAGTACCTTCGGGGTGGTAAAGGAGCCGGTGAAGGATGAATTTATCGGAAAAGCACAGATGCACAACAAAGTTACCATAGAAGATTTTTTGATGAAATAAGCCATGTTAAAGTTAAAGACACCAATTAAAACTGTATTAAATCCGGAACTGATTTCTATTGGCGAGTCCTTTCCCGAAAGGATTATGGGAAACTATCGCCAAATTGGTGTGGAATTAAATCCTACGGACCTGTTACACGTGACAAACGAGCCTCCCGAGATTTTTGTAATGGACGGAGGGATGACCAATCTTTTTTCTTCGGCCAACGTGGAAAACACTCAGATTCAGAAGACAAAGATTATCAACAACTTAATCAATCGTATTGTCCTTTCAGCAGACGGAAAGCTCTCTTATCAGGACAATGTTTATATTACAAATATCTTGCATAAGTTAGGAATCAGGGACGAAAAAGTCTTTTTAACTGAAGCGCAGAAGCTTTTTTCGGAAACAAAGGAGCATCACGAGGCGGTAAGGCTTTATTGGGAAAACTTAGAATCTCTTCAGACTTTGATTCGTGAGTATAAAACAGAGAATCATACGGAAGTTGAGACAAGAGAAGAAGCGGCAGAACAGCCCGTTCTTCATCTTCATGAGGAGATTAACAAACGTCTGCAGACCGCAGCCATTTATCGGATTCTTCAGAATTTTTACGAAGGGGATGCAGCTCCAAGTATTTTGACAAATGAGCTTATGTTGATTTCCGAGCAAAGCAGACTTTCCAGAGAGATATTACTTACCAGACTTCGGGAAGAGGTTCGTATGGAACCGGCGTATCTTACCTATCGACATGAGAATTATTACGAGGGAGATGAGTTTGAGGGAGATGAGGTGACAGTGGAATCTGTCAGCAGTCGAATCTCCTCCGCAGTACTTTTAAGTTTGGTAGATAATATTTATGACAGCGTATATACCCGCATTGACCATCAAAAAAATAACTGGCTGTCTACGGAAAATACTTTTTATAAATCTGCGGAGAATACCCTGTTTCGAATGGAACAAAATACCGCATATCTTCAGTTCTTATACGAGCAGTCCAAAAGAATAGAAGAAAATGAAACTTTCTACGGAGATGAAGTAAGCATTCTCCGTCAGATGATAAATATTTATGAGAGTTTGGAACAGCGACTTCAGCAGTCCCTTGGTGGAAATATCTATGAGACGGATGGAGGAGAGCATACATTTATTTCCGAGCAGACAGACAACCGGTTTGTTACCGAAGTATCTCCTGCGGATATGGTGCATATCACAAATGAAGGAGATATAAACGAGACGGAAACGGTGACCAATCAGGTCACATCCCTTTCCGAACTGGTGGATCAGACCTATCAGCAGAGCATTGTAAGAAATCAACAGTATTTAAATGCGTTGCAAAAAATTGTAGAAACCGGCCCTGCCAAAGAAAGCGTTGAAGACAGAAGTCGCCGAATGCAGCAGGAAAGTCGCCTGTCTTTGGAAAATCCCGAAGAATTTATGCAGGAGTATCGGGAAGCGGATGAAAAAGCAAAAGAGACGGCGGAGCGCATATTTACGGAGACCGAAAAACTTTTATCTCCTCAGCAGCAGGTGGCTCATGAATTGATTCGCGAATACTTAAGAGCACCGGAGCGCTTCTATCATTCGGAAGTGATTAGCGAAAATAACTTAGGTGTCATGCTTTATGATATCCATGTCGCCGAACAGGCTGCAGAAGACTTTAAAAAGGCAGAATCAGAATCGCATGGACAGACGGGAGCGTATCCTTCCTCCGCAAAGGATGGAGTCAAAGGAGAAGAAGCTTTCGATACATCCGGTGAAGGGGAAAGAGAAGTCTTTCGTCAGGTGGAGCGTATTTTTGAAAACGAGACCCTTCGGGAAAGAGCATTTTCCGATGTGACACAACAGATTCAAAGAAATGTGGGAGAACAAGTGATTCTCCATCGGGAAAATCTGTTGGTTTCCCAGATTTCCAATCGGGTGATTGAGCGATGGCATGAAAGAAGAGAGCGGCCTTACGGACCGGAGGTATCTTACGAGGATGTGGGCATCTCCATGGTACATCGCAGCAAGGAAACCGTCATTGATGAAGACGTAATTGAATCCATGCAACAGCAGATTCGCCGGATTGAGACCACCCAGCAGAATGTGACGGAGTCCACAAAGATCAATGAGACCGAGAATCGTACGGTAATCAACAACATTGTAAATGAAACCTTAGAGCATAACACACAGGCCATTACGGACATTGTAAATACCAGTGTGAAACGACAGTTGGATGAGATATCCGACAAAGTGTACGGAAAAATCGAACGGCAGTTAAAAAATGAAAAACGCCGTCGGGGAATGTAGGAGTAAGTTATGGGAGTAGGAGAGACCTTATTACAAGATGCCGCCTTTACGGCTACCGGAACCGCTTTAACCGCGGCGGATTACGGACTGTCAAAACTGACAGCAAAGGCTACACTGTATGTGCGTATGGCAGGAATGGATGCGGATCTTTCCGGCTCAAAGCTCAATGAGGATATTTCAGGTCTTCGTTCGCTTTTGAAAAAAAGAAAAAAAACCTCCCAAAAGGTAGCCTCGAGAGCAGGAAAAAGTGTGAATCAGGCCGCTTTGGTAGCGGAAGCTACTGCCAATAAAATGTCGGAAGCAGAGATGGCGGCTGCCATGCTTTCAAAGGGATTTATTCCCGTTAAGGTGCAGTACAACCCCGCGTCTCTTACTCTTCGTACCGTAGGTGGTAAGGTTCGACAGTATCAGGCCATGGGAAATGAAAACATGAACTCTATGATATCAACAGATAAGAAAAGCAGTACTTACTTATCCGTACAGCTGATCTATGAAGATATTAATCTTTCCGATGCCTTTGGATCTTCCGCATTGGGAATCAATGTCAGTGATGTGAAAAATACGGTGATATCCACTGTCAAGAATATAGGATTTGGTGGATATTCCGTAAAAAAACAAGTGGAGGGATTGATTTCCCTTTTGATGAAAAAGGAATACCGTCAGTTGATTTTTGTATGGAATAACATGTTTTTCCATGGAGAGCTACTTTCCGTAAATGCCAACTTTAACATGTTTAATAAACAGGGCAATCCCATTAAAGCGGTGGTGGATTTGGAAATCCAGCAGTCCAACGGAAATGCGACATTTGCATCCGATAAACAGTATTGGAACGATGTATTTGATGAAGTATACGGTATATAAACCATAGGGGATGAGATATGGATATCAGTGGAGTAATGGAAAATGCCGCTTCTACCATTACAGGTTCGGTGGCAAAGGCAAAAATCAAAATACAGGATAACCGGGCACGGAAAACCAAAAAGTTAACCTTAAATGAAATGGGAAAACAAAAGACCGGAGGAGCCGGTGGATTTGGTGCGGTCAGTAATCTTACCACTTATACGTCCGGCTTATCGGATGCACTTGTAAATGCAGTGGCAAAAACTGCGGGAGTGGATTTGGACACCAAGTACAATCGTATGATGGAAGTACAGTTTAATCCCGCTTCTTTGCGACTGAGCGCCATGGGTGGTGATGATGACGTTCAGACCACCAACTATACCCAGGATGGTGCGGGTATTTCACGAGGCGCGGTAGGACTCCATGTGGAGATGTCCGTGAAATTGATTTTTGATCAGATTTCCAACTATGCCGCATTTACTCAGGATATGCTGACGGTTTCTACCAGCCGAGCCGCCAGTCAGGCTGCAAGCGCCATCGGAGGCGCCATCAGTAACGCGCTAAAAGGTACACCTGCTTCCGTACAGCAGATTGTGGAGTCTTTTGTATCTACCATGAGAAATGAAAATACCAGACGCATCTGTTTTCAATGGGGAGAGTTTTACTATGAAGGCGTTTTATCCAGAGTAAACTCCACCTATACCATGTTTGATTTGGCGGGGAATCCCATTCGTGCGGAAGTGATGATGGTGCTTTACTTAGTGGATGATGATTTGGATAAAGAGTTTAATGAATATTGGGAAGATGCCTATTTTGCCGCATTTATTGAATCGGATCCGGCAGCTTTGGCAATGTATAACTTATTAAAAGCAAAGAAAGGATTACCTACGGGTTAATGAATTACAGTAGTTTACGTTCCAAATACAATGAATTTGATTTGCCTACCGTGGAGATTAAGGTCAATGGTAAAACCTTTGGGGAATCCAAACGGTCTTTTGGTATTTCCAATGTGGATGTGGAACTTACCGCAGGATTTGAGGCATCTACCGCATCGTTTTCCATTTACAATGCTTATGATTACGATGATGCGCAGTTTAACTTTGATGCCATTAAAAATTACGTGTTAATCGGTTCTTTAGTAGAGATTTACATGGGATACACCACCACCTTACAGGAAGTCTTTCGCGGAGTGATTACCCGGGTGCATTTTCTGATAGAAAACGGGGAGTCTCCCTGTGTGCAGGTAACAGCCATGGATGTAAAGGCAGTGATGATGTCCAATCGTTATCATAGAGCGCTTTCAGCCAAAAGCTATTCCGAGGCGGTAAAGGAAGTCTTAGGTCAGGGCGTGTATGAGACTTTAAAAAATGACAATATCATTGTTAGTTTGGAAATTTCCGATACTCCGGATCAATCGCCTTTGGGAGCAGGTGCGGTTGGTAACGAAGAGACGGACAAGATGATTGAAATGGTAGGAGAAAGTGACTATGAGTTTGTGGTGCGAACTGCCAAGAAGTTTAATTATGAATTTTTCGTTTTGGGAGGCCGGGTCTATTTCCGCTCCGCAAAATGTGACAATACAAGCCAGTTAACGGTTACTTCCGATGTACAGATCAAGCGACTGTCTGTGGAATATGATATGACGGGGCTTACGGAAAGCGTGGAAGTAAGGGGCTTGGATGTGGGCAAAGCCAAACTTTTGTCCAAGACCAAAAAGAATTCCAACAAGCTTTCTCAGGGAAGTAAGGCAAAGTCCTTAATCAGCGGATCCAAGTTTGTTTATATCGACCCTTCAGCATATTCTGCAGAGGATGCATCCTATCGAGCCGACTATCTTATGGAGGATATGATGTATCGCTACGGCACCTTGGAATTGGAGATGATTGGTATTCCGGATATTCTTCCGGGAAAGTTTATTAATATTAAAAATGTGGGAAAGGTAATTTCCAACGAGTTTTATGTACAAAGCGTAAGACATTATATGAACAGAGACGGTGAGTTTACCACCAAAGTGATGGGAAAGGCAGCCAAACAGGGAGCGTCTCTATTCTAGACTTAAGATTACGGGGAAAGAAATATGGCAATATTTGACATCTTTGAAGAAGTTTCGGAGAAAGCCGTTACCAAGACGGAAACCGGAGAAAACAGAATCTTTGGCGTGGTTGTCGGAGAGGTGGTAAATAACTACGATGATAAATTCCCGGGGCGTGTCTGTGTCAACTTACACACCAGAGATAAGGATGCCAACGAAATGAAATGGGCGCGAATGGCCATGCCTTCCGCAGGAAGTGAATGGGGACATTATTTTCTTCCGGAAATCGGAGACCAGGTTTTGGTTGTATTTGAAGAGGGTATTATTGACCGGCCTTATGTCATCGGATGTATCAATAAATCCTCCGATAAGTTTTTAACCAAATCCAAGCATGAGTACAACCAGCACAAACGAATCGTTACCCGTCACGGAAGTGCCATTGTATTTGAAGATGTGGGAGACGAATCCGACAGAGAAGGAGACGGCACAAAGGACAAAATCAGAGTCTACACCGCCGACGAAGCCCATAGCGTTTTGTTGGATAATGACAAAAAGGTCATTGAGATTAAGGATAAAGATGAAAACGCTCAGATTCGCATGAAGACCGAAAATGGCGATATTACCATTAAGGCAGCGAAGAAGCTTACCATGAAAGTCGGGGATAATATTACGGTGACCTTAAACGGGGAAAGCGGAAAAATCACCGTAAACTGTCAGGACTTGTCCATCGATGCATCCGGCAAAATCAATGCGGCTGCCACGGGAAAGATGTCTCTTTCCGGTGCACAGTTCGGTGTGGATACTCAGGGAGCGTTAAAGATGTCGGCAGCGGGGCTTGCGGAGATTTCCGGAGCTTCCATCAAATTAGGATAGTTAACAGGAGATAAAATATGCCCAGTGGAAAAGATTTTTTGGGAAAAGGAATGAAGTTCCCACCGCAGATTAATCCGGCTACGGGACGATTTGTAACCAGTTCGGAGGAGGAAAGTGTCAGAGAATCCATCTATTTGATTCTCATGACACAGCAGACGGAGCGACCTCTTCGTCCGGCCTTTGGTTCCAATATCATGTCCTACACCTTTATGGATATAAATATGGGTCAGCTGAATATGGTGGCCAGAACCATCCGAGAGCAGATTATGGCACAGGAGCCAAGAATCTCTGATGTTCGTGTGGGAATGGAACAGGGAAATCAAAGGGGATTGGTGCTGTTCAATGTGGAATACACCATTACCAGTACCAATACAAAAGACAATTACGTATTCCCATTTTACTTAAATGCAACCAGTGAAGCGGAAGAAGAAGGAGAACCGGAGTATTATGAGCCGGAAAACACAGAAGAAATTACAGATTGATACAAGAAATGCAACCGATATCGAATCCAAGATCAAAGAACTCTCGGAGCAGTATGAGACCGGCTGGGTAGTGGATTATGATCATGCGGATGTGGGTACTGCCATTGCCAGGCTTTTTGCACGGGAAATGGAAGAAAACATCGGCAGGGTAAACCATGTTTTAGACCGCTATCATACCGAGTTTGTCAACATGTTGGATATTTCCCTTTTGGCTGCCAAACCCTCCAGCGCCATTGTGGTGATGGATATGCTTTCCGGTACGGTTCCGGGAGTTGCAGTGCCAAAAGGAACAAAGCTGTATGCGGAAAACGGAGAGGAACCGTTTATTTTTGAAACGGATCACAGCCTCTATGTTTCCTCTTCCAGAATCACATCCTCTTTTATGACAGACGGCGAAGAAAAACGGATTGTTCCGTTGTACGGAAGATTTTCTTCTGCCCTTCTTCCCGGAGAGTTAAAGCGCCCGATGGATGAAGAGGATGAGGATGCCCTTCCGCCCACATCAATGGATCGTGATTATGGTGGAGAAGAGGGATTTTTGCCTTTCCGTCTCTTTGGAGAGACAGATGGGGTGGAAAAGAATGCGGTTTCTTTTTTTCATCCTACGGTTTTTGATACGGGATTGGATGAGATATATGTACGCATAGAGGGAAATCCTTCTTTGTGTGAGGATATTGAAAAAGGCAAATATGCTTTTTACTACAATGATTTTGAGAGCGGTTTGACCCCGGTGGATGAGTGTGCCCGTATGGAAAACGGGGAGACCTTTGTCCTTAAAAAATACAGAGATTCAGGATTTCATGAATTGGTATTGGTGGCAAAAAATCCTCCGGAATCTTCGAAAAAGATCAGTCGTATCAGCTTTTCATCCAAAGGAAAGGCACAGGCACCGGAAGTGGTAAATTCCGGTTCTACGGATTTTGATACCCAAAGATTTGCTCCTTTTACGGATACCTTGTCTTTATATGCAGAGTGCTACATCGGACACGACAGGTACTTTGGAAAAGCCGGATCAAAGATTACAGTTTCCTTTGATCTTTTGTTTGAAGAGCATCGAATTTCCCTAAACGAAGAGGAACAGGATGCGGAGCTTAAAATTATCAAGAGAAGACCCAATACTGCAAGACAGGAAGTCTATATCGATTCCTATGCACAGGAAATTGCAGTGGAGTATTTTAACGGTACGGGCTGGAGAAAACTTCCCCTATCGGAGGATCCGAGAATGCTGTTCTTTGGTGAGCAGTCAAAGCGTGTGGAATTGTCCTTTGTATGCCCAAGTGATTGGGAGGAGACCACCAGCGGTTCCTATGAGGGCAGATCCATTCGATTTACTTTAACAAAATCAGATAACTGCTATGTAAGACCTGCGGTTCATCATTATCCGATTATCAAAGATTTACAGTTATCCTACAGCTACGAAGAGACCTTTGTGGATGCACAGTCCGCCAAGCTTTATTACGGATTAAGTTCAGTGGATATTTCGGACAAGCTGGCAGACCCTTCCGGATACTTGGTATTCCAAAAGAGCGATTATGAGGAGGATGCTTTGTATATCGGATTCTCCCGTCAGATTGAAAACGGACCGGCATCCATCTTATTCCAATTAAGAGACGGCTTGCGGTTTTCCGGTATTCAGTGCCGATTTGAATACTTCGGCTATGACGGTTTTCGACCATTAAAAGTCCTTGATTACACTCAGGACTTTACCCGTTCCGGAGTGGTGATGTTTATGCCTCCATCCGATATGAAAAAATCCACGTTAGAGGGTAACAGCTGCTTTTGGATTCGGGTGCTTCGTGTAAAAAAAGAAGATGCGTATGAGGACAGGAAGGTCCTTCCGCATATTGAAAATATTGTATTAAACGCAGTATCCGTATCCAATGTGGAGACCCGTCCGGAAGTACCGATTTACATTGATGAGGCCTTCCCGAATATGCGATTTGCCTTAGGCGCCAATAATGTTTTGGATGCGGATGTGTGGGTCAATGAAATGGGCAGATACTCCATGGAAGTGATGCGGGATCTTTTTGCATCCGATCCGGATAAATATGAGATTCAAGAGGATGAGCAGGGAAACATTACCGCATTTTTCGTTCGTTGGAGCGAGGCGGAGCGCCTAGAGACTTCAGAGGATCCGAGAGTGTATCTTTTGGATCGACTGTCCAATGAATTGATTTTTGGTGACGGAGTACATACCTGGATGCCAAAGGTAGTGGACGATACTGCAGTTCGGTTTTCCGTAAGATGTACCAGCGGTGCTGCGGGAAATGTGGCAGCAGGTACCATTACCGAATCCATGGGAGCATTAAATTTTATTGGAAGTATTACAAATCCGGTAAAGGCCTATGGCGGAAGCAATATTGAGTCCTTGGAAAATGCCCTGGAACGAGGTGCCGGTATTTTATCTTCCAGAAATCGTTTGGTATCCATGGATGATTTTACCCGTGCCATTTTATCCTATTCCGATACCATCGATCAGGTGGCGGGAATCACGGGAGTGACCATTGACGGCAGAGAAGCACCGGGAGAAGTTACATTTTTACTTTTGATGAAGGACTTTGCGGAAGGTTCTTTTGCATTCCACAGAATCGTGGGAGGACTTCAAAAAGAATTGTTAAGCCACTGTGAACTCACATTGACTTCGGACAATCTCCACATCGTGGAACCGATTTACGTGGATATTTCCGTAAGCGTTTGGATCAATGTGGTGTCCATGGATGACAGTTTTGAGATACAGGGACTGTTGCAGGAATGCCTGCAGGAGTATTTAAACCCTATCGGATATGGCAGCGGACAGGGATGGAAAATAGGTACCATTCCAAAACGTCCTCAGATATTAATGCGACTGGGAGTTTTAAAGAGTCGTGCCATTGTTAAAAAATCCGTTATGATTGCCCGATATACCGATGCAAGCGGCGAGCATGAAGTGGATTTGAATGATTTAAAGGTAACACCGTTTATGGTATGCCGAAGCGGAAACCATGAGGTACATATTATCTATTAAATGGGTAGAGGGATTGTATGCTGAAATATATGGAAACAGAGGGTAAAACCTTTGAAGAAAAGATGGCGGAAGCCATTACAAATATACCGATTTATACGGATGAGTGGACCAATTTCAATCCGTCGGATCCGGGTGTCACCATTCTGGAAACCCTCATAGGTTTTGCCACCTTACAACAGGATTCCATGGATGAGATTCCTGCGCTGGTTCGTCAGAAACTTTTGAAAATGGTGGGATTTGAGATTGCAAAAGGACGGAATGCCAGACTGCTTTTGTCTGCGGCCAATGTAAAAGAACCTTTTGTAATTCCGGCCAATCATAAGTTTACCATCGGGGATATCTGTTTTGAAACCAATCGGGAGATACCCATTGCCAATCAGAGATTAATCGCTATCTATGGACGAAAGGAAAGCCGTGAGGACAGTGAATATACGGATTATTCTTTCCTTTGCGACAGAGAGACCAAGCTTCCGGCAGTGGTGTTTGGAGAGACACCGAAGGTGGGAGATTGTGTATATTTTATTACCAATTCTCTTCCGGACACGGGGAAGGAGCTTACCTTCTTCGTGACATTGCAAACCACGGAGGGAAGAAATCCTTTTGACGGTCGTACGGAAAAAGTCTTTGCGGAGATGATTTGGGAATGTTATACGGCCAATGGCTGGACTCCGGTAGATGTCCGTGATAATACCTGTGGATTCTTAATGAACGGTGAAGTAAAGATGTGGATGCCGGATGAGGCTGCAGAGATTTATACGGATGCACCAATGGACGGATATGCCATTCGCGCCAGATTAAAAACAGCGGAATATGACGTGAGACCGAAGCTTGTGTCCGTGGAAGCCTTTTTATTTGAAGTATGGCAGCAGGAGACAATCTGCGAATGCCACAGCGCAAGCAGAACCGGAGAAGTGGAAATCGAAAGCGAACTTTTGGAAGAGTCCTATATCGATGTATTTTGTCGGGAAGAAAAGGGCGAGTCCTACTTAAAGTATGAGTACAATGCAGATCCAAAGGGAAAGGGACGGTTTTACGATTTAAGACATGATGAATACGGCAGACAGACCATTCTCTTTAACAAAGCAAGACGTGGCTTTGCCCCCTTAAGAGGCAGGGATTGCGTTAAGGCTGTTATCTATACGGAAGATGTGATGCGACAGTTTGCCCTGGGTAAAGTCCAGGGGTATGACAACCAGGAAATTGAACTTCCTTATCGGCATATTGTGGCAAAGAGTTTTGGTATCATCGCCAGAAGAGAGGATGAGGAATACGGTTATGTATATGATTTCGTTCGCCCGGAAAAGAAGGGGGACGGGGATCTCTACTATCATCTTTTGGAAAATGATGCAAAGATTTTAATTGAAGATGCGGGACGGTTTATCGGTGCGGATTTGTTTTTGGCATCTGTAGCCGTGACCATGGGAGGTGATGGAAATATCCGAGAGGGCAATTTCCTTTCTTCCAAGGGAAACATCGGTGATGAAGGAGTGGTTTATTTTAACCCGGGACCGGGAACCGGAGGATGCTTTAGAGAGCGGTTAGAGTCGGTTCGAAAGAGATTCCTTTATGATATGGAGACTCCTTATACTGCCGTTTGTGAAGCGGATTATGAAAAACTGGTACTTACTACGCCGGGGCTTTGTTTAAAGAAAGCAAAGGCGGAGATGGATCAGGAGAGAAATCTGGTAAAGATTGCGGTGATGCAGGGAACGGATGAAGAGTTCCCGAGACTGTCCGATATGTACAAAACGATCATCCGTGAGCGTATCGAAGACAGGAGACTTCTTACCACCAGAGTGGAATTGGTACAGCCGGTGTATTTGGCAGTCAATGTACAGGCTACCGTTTACGTAAAAATCCGATATGAGGATGCGGCAAAAATGATTGAGGATTCTATCCGTGAACATATTGATTATTTACATTCGCAGAAGAATTTTGGAGAACCCTTAAAGTTTGATGAAGTATTCCATGGAATCGAGATGTTGGAGTGTGTGGAGTATGTATATGAACTTACCCTTCGACCAAAGTCCTTTTCCGGGGCAAAAATGATAGATGCGGATATTTTGCCGGATAACAATTGTTTGTTGTATCCGGGAGAAATTCGTGTAGAAGCAATGACGTTTGAAAATTGAGGTAACATATGCCGGGGATTAATTACACCATAAAAAAGAACAGACTGGAAAAATCCTATTTGGAAGGATTCGAAGCACAGGAAGATGTGCTGTATTTTTCCGAAGATACGGGGATTCACAGAATCTATATTGATGCCATCGATGCCGGTGAGGAAGATGCTACCTGGGGTAGATTTTCCTTTGCCATGAGCCTGCCGGAAAATATGGCCATCTACGTGTATGCCCGGGCAGTCAATTATGACACCTGGTATGACAATGAGGGCAATGACATCAATCTCATGGAGATGCTCCGAGACGAGAAGTTGCCGGATGAGGCGAAAAAGCGTCTGTTTTCTCAGAAGGACGGGAAGCGATTCGTAGGGAAAAACGACATCCTGTTGTACGGTCTTTCCGGTCGCTATCTGTTTTTAGCCATTGAAGTGTTAGGCACCGGCGAGGGATATCTTCATCGACTCAGAGTAGATAAAAAAGGCGATAATTTTATGGATGCATTTCCCGGAGTTTATCGGGAAAGAGATGGCTTCTTCCATCGTTTTCTATCCGTTTTTTCATCTGTCTACAATGATGTGGGACGAGAAATCGAGCATCTTCCAGAGCTTTTGGATATTGAAAAATGTCCCGCGGAGTGCCTGCCTATTTACGCAAAATGGTTGGGCATCGATTTATCCGGAGACTTTTTGTCAGAGGAGAGGATGCGACAGTTTGTACGGGAGGCCTATCATTTAAATCGCATCAAGGGCACCAAAGCCTGCTTAAGTCGTGTACTAAAAATCGCCTTGGATGAAGATGTGATTATTTTGGAGAATAATACCATTAAGTCGTATATCGAAACGGAAGATTTGTTGGACAGTGACTATATGACCGGCGGAATCTACGATGTCAATATTTTGATTCGTACGCCGCTTACGGATACGGATCGACATCAACTTTTGTATTTATTGGAACAGTTTAAACCCATCCGTTGTCAGTTGCATTTAATCCAGTTAAAGGATACGGCAGATATTGACGGTGAGGTATATCTGGATATGAATGCGGTAATTGCCGGTGAAAGCATAGGCTATATGGATGACGACATGGTAATCGATGGAGATGTTATTTTAGAATAGGGTTGAGGTGTCACTATGGCTGATGGAACCATGATTGAAATGGTGGATTTTGAAGAACTGCAAAAGAATAAAGAACAAGAGGCGACTGCGGCAGAAGCAAAAGCTCAGGATTTGCTTGAGGAAAAACAGGCGGAGGAGTATGCCCGGTTTGAACAGCAGATTGCACGGGATCTTTATGACAGAGCAGACGTAAAAAAAGCAGGACAGGAAGCGTTATCCAAAGTCAGCTCTCTTTTAATTCGCTACAATCGATTAAAGGATGCGGAAGCCAAAAGAAAAATGGATTCTCTTGATAGAGAGACTCGTTCGAAAGCCAGATTGGATAAAAAATTAAAAGACATCAATGAAAAGCGAAACAAAGTAGGTCTGCTTACGGATGATGAGCAAAAGAGAAAAGCATTTGAACAGTTGGCACAGGAAGAAAGAGATGCCAAAACCATGTATGACGAAGAGGTTCGTGAGCTTCGTGTAAAATCAGAGGAACGATACGTTTCCGGACTGTCTGTTAATATTGATGATGACTCAGCAGGAGGAATTCTGACTTCTCTTTTGCTTGGTGGAAATGCCATGGGATCTACCGGATATGTGATTACCACAGGGGATGCGGGAGATCTGATGAAGGGCAGTGACTATATCCGCGAGATGACCGGTGAAAACGGAACCTTCCTTTCGCAGATGGCACTTTTGGACAATGCGGTAAACTCCGAAGGAATTGACTTAAATCAAGAAGATGATAAATACAAGCATTGGGGGTTGGTTAATAAATCCGGAGAGGACCAATATGTGGGATCTTCAGCTACGGGTGCATCCTATAACTTAGGTGATGTGCTTCGTAATATTACACAGGAAGACGTTATGGAAATGAATCGTTTTACCGGCAGTAATATGAAGATTGACATGGAAGCTATTTCGTCCGAACGTGAATATGGCGGATTGGATGAGCTCCTTGGTGAACAGGTGGGTAAAAAAACCATTAATGAAGCCAAAAAAGAGAGGGGCATCAGCAAGGAAGCAAAGCAGCGGATTGAAGGTAAAACCGGTGGCGTAAACGATTGGGACAAAGAGACAAAGAAGTTTTTAATTGAGGCTGCCAAGCCCAGAGATCAGTTCCCCGGAATTTTTGGATCTATGTTTCGACCAAAGCCGGAAAGCATGAAAGCAAAAAAAGGAGCGGAAAGGCGAAGGGCTTTAAGAGAAGCTCGTAAAGCCTGGCAAAAAGATATGGCATATGTTGCCAGATATCGTGTTAATTCCGGATTGTCGTTTAAAGAAAATAAAAAAGATACGGCGGAAAATGTATTTCCAAATCAGGCTAAAGACATTGCCGTTTTAAAAGACGATGAAACGAAAGCGTTGCAAGCAGTGACCGGTGATAAGGATAAGTCTGCAAGAAACATGATTGCCGCTTATCGATTGTTGGGTGCAAGTCCACAGGAACTATATATGTTCCGCTTGGCCTTGATTGCCTATATGGTACCTTCAGGTAAAAAGACTCTGACTGAGATTTTAAAAGAATCCGCGGAAGCCGGATATGTAGGTAACGAGGATCTTTCCACGCCGGAAAAAATGTATGGCACATTTTTAAATGAGCCGGTGGTGGATGGTGCGTATATCAATCGTTCCGAAAGAAAAAAAGTAAAAAAGCAAAATGAAAAAGAAAAATTAAAGGCAATGAATACTGCAGATAAAGAGAAGTTGCTAAGGACTCTTTCCGCTCAGGAAGCCCGGGAAAAATCTCCGGAGAAGAAGGAAGAAGCAAAGAAGAAGCTTGCTGATAAGTGGGTTGCCACAGCTGCAAATTCTATCGAAGAGGTCGACGAGGAAGAAGCCGAAGAAGAGGTTAAAGCAGAGGAAGAAGTAAAAGAGGAAATCAAGAAAGAAGAGAAAAAAGAAGAACAGGAAGAAACGGTTTTGGAAAAGGCTTTAAACCAGCATTTTAAAATTGTAGGAAAGACCATTCCGGAGGAGGATATCTTAAATACATTTTTAGATGTGTTTGAAAAGGATCAGCAAGTAGAGCAGTTCGGTAATGTTCTTTTGCCTCAGGAGTTAGCGGAGATTAAAAACAAATTGGCAAATGAAATTAATTACGAGAATGAGATTCGTGATACCATTCAAAAACTGTTGGACGTTGAAAAAAGCGAGTAAATGTATTATGATAGATTAAATAAAATGTTCATAAGAGAGTAAATGGGTTTCTCTTTATGGAATAATTAATTGGAGTACCTATCATGCAAATAAATGAAACCAAAAATGATGATTGGATCCAACTTTCCGTTGAAGGTCAGGTGGATACCATTACGTCTCCACAGTTGCAGCAAAGCATTTTAACATCCTTTCAAAAGTCAAAAAATGTGGTGCTGAATTTGGAGAATGTTCCCTATATGTCGAGTACGGGACTACGTGCCTTACTTTTGGGACAGAAGACTGCTGCAAGCAAGGGAGGAACCATGAGAGTGATTAATGTTCAGCCTACGGTTATGCAAGTTTTTCAGATGTCCGGATTTGATTCTATCCTTTCAATTGAATAGGGATTTTATTTGAGTGTTCTTTTTTAAAAAAAGAACACTCTTTTTTGTTTTTGATGTTGCTAGTTTGTTGCGTCATCTTTGTTATGATTTGCATATAAAAAGGAGGAGAGAAAACATGGGAGATTTTGGAAATTTAAATCGGGAATCGGAAAAACTTAAGGCATATGAACTAAATGTAAATATGAACAAGGAGGAGTCCACGGAGCTTGGCTATCGGGATATGAATCTTCGGTTCCTAAATATGGAACAGGCTTCCTATAATCCGGCGGAATGGGCGGAAAAAAAGAGTGCTCATCTTCAGAGGAAAAAGGATATTGAAGCAGCCTGGCACAACAAAACCAGAGCACGCAAAGCAGAGTTGGACAAATCAGGTAAAAAGGGATTTTCCGATAAAGAAAAGGGGTATTACGATAATTTTTCCCTTAAGGATATGGAAGTTTTCCTGAAAAACAGCGACAGAGGAGGAAACTCCGATGAGTTTAACAGCGTTGCCACGGATTTGGAACTTTACAATCTGGTGAAAGAAAACGGGGAAGCGAACGAAGCATCTATTCTTCTTACGAGAATTAAAGAAAGCTGTGACAGATATATTTCCTCTAAAAAACCTTGGAGTAGCACGGGTAAAAGACGAAAAGCCATGATTGAACAGGTTGCGGATCAGGTGCAGAGACTGATTGAAGAGACAAAGAATACCACAGCGCAAACCCAAAAGGAAAAATACAGGGTTTATTCCGAACTTGGCGAAGAGGCAACGATAGAGGAAAAGAAACAGGCTACAGAGGAAGCCTGCAAGAGCGCTTATGACAGGATGTATCTGGATTTGCAGGGAATGTCCGAGATGACGGATGAGGAACGGACTTTGATGGATACCCAGATGGAACAGATTTTGGCAAGCATCAAGGAACTTCCTGCCGATCAAAATCAGTCTGCGAATCTTTCCACAAGATTCTTTAATGCCATTGGATGGTCGTCTCATAAGCCACGTATTTGCGGAACTTTTGATGAGGAGATAAAGAAATCGCCTCTTAAGATTAAGATGTATCATACCATGAATACATTTGGAGATTTAAAGGATTGCAAAGGGTTGGCAGAACAGCTTAAGGGAGAGCGTGAGGACGGCTTAAATCGTCAGTATTACAGTGCGGGAAATTACGGTAAAGGTACTTATACGGCGGTACGATCTGTGAAAAATTCCGAAGGAAAAACGGAGGAAGAAAAAGAAAAAATCGATAAGAGAGCAAGTAATCACAGCTGGACGTTTGGAGAAAATGAGGGATCTGTCCAGCTTACCATGATGCTGAACGAGAAAGCCAGAATTATTAACTACAACGATGGAGTAGAAGTGATTAAAGCCTTAAAGAAAAAATATCCGAAGGTATATCAGTTCTTCCAGGATAAAGAGCTGAAAGAAGGATATGGAGGCGCAGTATATCCGGCAATTACTGCCATGTTGGCTTTCTTTGGATATAACACGGTTCAGCTGAATGAGGGATGCGGTAAAGATATTGATTACTACATCACCTCCGACAGAGGCGCATTTTCCATAGCCGAAGATGGTCAGTTTATCAGAAAGGATGATAATTTCGAGCCTATGCTTTTCTAGAAATATAAAAGGAGATTAGAAATATGAGAGAATTAACAATGGGTGAAATGAGAATGATCAGTGAGTCAACCAATGGGTGGAAAATGATGATCTACCGGGAGGTTGGTGAAGATATTCCGGATGACCTTAAGAAAAAAATGAAGGAACTTGCATCTCAATATGAAGCTGCGTTTACGGAGTACTACAAGGAGGCAGTGGAAAAAGCCGGCGATAAAGAACCGGATGACTTTTTGGGGAACTTTGACGAGATATACAAAAAAGACCATCCCGAATTCTATGATATTGAGGCACTCATAGGAGGTAAGTAATATATGGCAAAAAATATAGCAATAGAAGTCATTGATTCCGGTATTTTATCTGACTATATGCCATATATGACCAATGAAGAAATCTATGGCTGTGACACCGGAAAGTATGTTGGACTGGGAGCCTATGATGAAAAGAATAAGAAAGTGCTGGGACTGTGTATCGTGGAGGTACTGCCGGAATTTATTTTGATACATAATCTTATGACGGTATCCGGTCAGGATGCATCAGTGGTGGAAAAGAGTCTATTGGATTTTATAAAGGAAGATCCCATGCTTCCAGTGCATATCTTTGTCCCAAAAGATGACAAAGATGAATGTAAGAAAATGAAGGGTTATGGTTTTACAGAAGAGGAAAGCGATTGCTACTATATGGAGGGAAGACTTTCGGATATGAAAGACATACCTGCCCCGGATTCGAAAACTCTTAACATGAAGGTGACCTACATCAGTCAGCATCCGGAGGAGGAATTATTGCCGTTTATTATGAATTCACCCCATGATCGTTTCCTTCAAATCCCATGGGATGGTATCGATAATGACAGATTCGGTGAGGGGATTGTTTGCAGTACAAGGAATAAGATATCTGCGGTATTGCTATGTGAAGACAGTAAAGAGAAAGTGGAGATTCCGTGGTTTCACGGAATTAGTGAGCAAACCTGTGATGCCTGTTTTTATGTATTGAAAAATATTTATTCCAGAGAAGGTGATAACGATACCTGTTTTCGCTTTCTTTGTTCAAAGAGTAATCAAAAGGATTTGCCGGACAAATACTTTGCCAAGATGAAGAAAAGCGAGATTTGTCTTTTTAAACTGTCTTAAAAAATCGGGGGGATTGACATGGAAATAAAATATGTACTTGTAACAGAGGATAATAAGAATAGTTTTTCTACCGTATTGCCGGATGAGGATTATTTTGGGAAAGAGTCCGTGATTATCGGGGCGACCATGGGCGAGGGAAGGCTTGTAGCCGGTGCAATCGTGATTTCACAGGCAGAGGATGAATATCTGATTCAGTGGCTTTATGTACCGGAGGAACTCAGGCATATCGGAATCGGCAGAGGTCTTTTGACAGAAGCCAATGCATTTATTGAGGAGACAGGCGTAATGCCGGTGATTTGTCAGTTCCCTGTGGTTGATGAAGAAAACGATATCTTATTATCTTTTTTTAAATCCTGTTACGGAGAGAGAATGTTTATAGATACGGAATATTCTCATGAAAGATATATTACGGAAGCAAAAGAATTCTATACTTCCACGGATTTGAAAACCGCGAAAGCCGTATCAAAAAATGTGCCTCTACGTTTCTTTAATCAAACGTCTAAATACAAAAAACTGGCGTTTTCACTGGTGGAAGATAACTTATCCATATTGGATAAGGAGTATTTTGAAAAGACCTGCATACCGGAACTTTGTCTTACTACGGAGGATGGCGGGGTTCCGACCTCTATTTTGTTATCCCAGTCAAAAGGAGAATATATTCTGTTGACTTACCTATACGGGAAAAATCCAAAGGATTTGTATCAGATTTTATGCGTAGTGGCAGAGGAATTGGAACATAACTATCCGGATAAGAAGATCCTTTTTGATATTGTATCTCAAAGTGCCATGGCATTGTCTACCAGGTTTTTTAAAAATGCACAGCGTATAAAGATTTACGAGGCACAGTGGTAATCCAGATAAAAGCAAGGAGAGCAGATTATGGGAGATTTTTACGATTACGTTGAAAAAGAACGTCAGAAAGAGCAGTTTAAAAATATTCAAAAACAGGAAGAAGCACCTGTATATGGCGTCGGGGATAAAATGTATGTTGACGCGGAAGATGATATCGAGCTTCAGTATCAGCGTTATGCAGTCACTTCTTTTCAGGAAAGAAGCAAATATTATTTTGACAGCAAAGAAATGATTGATGAAAAAGAGACAAAGTATAAAAGCCTCTCAAAATCCAAAAACAGTTCTTTGAATCAGTATGCAAAGGCACATACCAATCGAAGTGGATATAAGCGCAAGAAACGGGCAAAAGAAACCTCTAAACTTTACAATGAAGCGGGCAAAATAAGCCTTCGATTAAATCAGATAAGAGAGGATTGCAAGGCCAGGGGAACCAATATCTCTCAGCAGGAGGAATTTGACCTTCGAAAAGCAATCTTGGAAAAACGCATCGAAGCCATGAAAAAGGCAGCAGAGGTAAAGTCTACCGGTCAGCAGGATGAATTGTATCGGAAAGCAAAAGCTGAATTAAAAGGGAATTTATTACTTCTTGATTTGGCAAAAAAGGCCAGCACGTTGGATTTAAAAAACTATGAAACCGAATTGGAGGAAAAGATTCGACAGGCAGAAAGAGATATGCACCGATACGGTGAGGGTCGTGCCAACGCAGAAATGATAGGCGAAGGAGTTGATTGGAAATCCGACAGCCCAGGGGAAAAGATGGAAGAAGCCCATAAGATGGACTATTGGAGAAGAAAAGAAATCGAAAAGGAAGCGGGATTAAAAAAGGGACGCCATGAGTCTGATTATATAAAGAGCTTTGAGGAAGAAGTAGAAAAGAAAAAGAAATCACAGCCCAAAGCAGTAGAGCATTTTACAAAGGAAAGCTATGAGATTTTGAAAACCTTTCGATTACAGAACCAGCACGTGCATAACCCACAATATATGTATTCCTTTGACCCCAATATCCAGTTTCGCTATCAGAACGAAATATCCCGTTTGGCCGGTAATATGCTTCGACCTGTAAAATACAATGAAAAATGGGAGCCGAAAAGTGTGGATGATTTAAACAATCACTGGTTTAATGTGGGCGTTTGTAATTCAATCCGAAAGATTCGTGAAGGGGATAAAAAGGCGGAAAGCGAGCTTACGGATGCCATGAAAAAGGAAATGAAACGGGTCTATAAAGAGGCACCAAATCTTATTCCACCGGAAGAGATTGAAAAAGAGCTGATAAATCCTTTGGCTGAACAGAAAAGCCTGGAAAACGTAAGCCCCGAGTGCATGGAAAAATTGGTAAAAAATCCGGAATATGCTTCCGAAATGTCTTTGCGTACCCTTACATTTGAGGGTCTTTCCAAGTTTTTGCCAAAGGTGGGTGAGTTTTTAGAAGAAGACAAAGCGATTTCGGCATATTTTGACGCATACAGAAGTTATCATCTTATTTTCCAGTTTTATATGAAAGGAAAGTATAGTGTGAATCCAAAACAGGGAGCAAGTGCGGATATTGAATACGTGGCACCCGACCCTGACCTTTTTAAGGGATTTTTAGAAGCATATAAGGCTGATTATAAGAAATATCAAGAAATAGCACAGAAAAAGACGGATAATAAGCTTGAGAAATAATTTGTTTATGTGATTGCTTGGAGGCAGAGTATGAAGCTTACGGATCGAATCATTTCTGACGCAAATGAGAATAAAAAAGAACTGGATAAAAAGAGGGCGCAGTACTATTACGACGATTTAAATGGTACGGAGATGGGCTATGCCTATGATGAGCCCATTCCTATGATGAACTTAAACAGCAAGAAAAGTGTGTTTGACCAGCCGGATGAGAAGTCCATCAATACCGCAAAAAGTGTGTTTGATCGCACGGCGATTTTCCATACGAAAGAGTGAAAAACGGCTGTTTCTTTCAAAACGGAAATGTTGCGGTTTTGTTGCGCAAAAAGATGTAAAATTATGTTGATAAATAGTGCTTTTTTTTAAAGTAAGAGGGGGAGTACTTTGGCACTTAAGAATAATGACATTTTTACAAGTTATGATGAATACATGAAGAATGTCTTTGACTGCGTCAACCGATGCCTGAGTGTATATTTGGAAAGCATGAAAACCACCTTTTCCAATGGACAGGGCGGATATAAAAACGTGCTTTATCCGGACTTGGAGATCGCCAGTGATGCGGCAAAAGATCATGTGATTCGTTTTGAACAGGATCAAAATCAGGGCCAGTCCGCTACCGTGGATGCAAATTCTGTTGAGGAGGATCTTTTATCGGAAACTTCTGCTAATGAGGAGTTAGATGATGAGTTTATGTCTCTTTTGGGCGCATTTTCCACGGAAGGTGATGAGGATGAGAGCAGTGGAGAATCGGAGGATTCAAAAGAAGCTCCTATCGTTGTAACCGTAGATGTGACCCAGCGTTTGATCGATATCCAGAAAAAGGCAGCAGCTTCCAAGGAAGCGGGAGTGGTGATGCCTTTCTATGAATTGTGCGTAAAAATGGGATTTGATCCCTTTACCATCTTTTGTTTTGCCTGCGGTATTTTGTCTTCCACACAGACAGACTATGCAGGTATCTTTCAGATTATCAACGAAAACGGTAATCTTTCTTCCCCTACCATTGAGTCTGCGGGACGATTGTATTACGGTAATACCTATTCCATTACGGGTGCTTACGGAGATATGTCGGTATGCTTAGAGCAGTTGTTACCGGTGTTGGATCTTCGGGTGGTACCTTCCATGCCATTTTCTACGGCTGTGTCTCCGGACAAGAGAATTATTGACTTCCTTTTCGGTCGTGAGCCTTTGAAGTTGGATGAAAATTACATCCGTTTCATTCGTATGCTGACCAAGGATGAAGAAAAGTTGGATGACATCCTTTGTAATGAAAATGTATTGGAAGCCATGAAGATTGCATATCAGGATGGCAGTCGTATTTTTTCCTACATGGGAGACGAAGGCAGCGGTCGAAAGTTCTTTATCAAGAAATTCTGTCGGGAAAACTCTATGCGAGCCATTTCCGTTAACTGTAAGAAATTATTTGTATATGATTACTCTTACGTGGAGCGTGCCATTTGGGCGGTGACCAGAGAGTGTATTTTAACGGATGCCTGCTGTGTTTTAGAGGAACTGCAGTACCGTGAAGAGGAAAAAGAAAAATTCTTTGGCTACATGGATCTCTTTTTCACCAAGCTTACGGAAAAGGGCATCATGGTATTTGCCAATTCCAAAGAGACCATCAACTTTAAGGAGATTACAAAAGAACAGATTACCCTTCTTACCCTTGAGGCACCGGATATTGACGGACGCGTGGCCTGCTGGGATTACTACTCCAAGGGATTTGAGTTTGGAGAAGATGTGGACTTCTTTGAAATGGCCACCAAGTTTTTGTTTACTCCCGGAAAGATTCGGGATGCGGTGCGATACGGTAAGTCTCTGGCGGTCATGGACCAAAAGCAGGAGATTAACCGAGCCACATTGTTTAAATCCTGCAATGCCCAGATGTCTTCCGAACTTTCTCAAAAGGCTACCCGAGTGGAGGCGAAGTTCGGCTTTGAAGATATCGTAATGAATGCGGATCAGCGAGAGCAGATCGGACATGCCATCGAGCAGATGAACCATAAGAAGCAGGTCTACGAAGACTGGAACTACATGAAAAAGTACCCCTACGGTCGTGGTCTTACTGTTTTATTATACGGTGCTCCCGGTACCGGAAAGTCCATGATGGCACAGGTATTGGCGCACGAGTTAAACCTGGAGTTGTATCGCGTGGATATTTCTAAGGTAGTAGATAAGTACGTAGGTGAAACGGAAAAATCTCTTTCCATGATTTTCAGAGAAGCCAAGAAGTGTAATGTCGTACTGTTTTTCGACGAGTGCGATACCATCTTTGCAAAGCGTGCGGATGACGGTGGTTCCAACCAGGCGTCCGCCAACAACAAAACAGCGCTTTTGCTACAGGAAATGGAAGCTTACGACGGCGTATGTGTGCTGGCTACAAACTACAAGCACAACATTGACCCGGCATTTTTCAGACGTATGAAATACATCGTTGAATTCCAGTTCCCCAACGAGGATACCCGTGAGATGCTTTGGAGAACCACAGTTCCAAAGACCACGCCCTTGGATGAGGATGTGGATTTCAGATTTATTGCGGAGAAATTTGAGTTTGCCGGTGGTAATATCAAAAACTGCGTTTTAAATGCGGCGTTTCTGGCTGCAGAGGATGAAACGGCCAACGGTAAGGTTTGCATGCGCCATTATTTAAAGGCGATTCAGTTTGAGTTTGTTAAAGTAGGCCGCGTATTTACCCGCGCCGATTTTGAACCCTATGCGGATATGATTTTCGGAGAAGAGGTTCGCGGATTCTAGGATAGTTCGATTCTTTTTGATTTTTTGTTTGTGGAGGAAGGAATTTTTTTCATGCTTACGATAAGACAGAGAAATCTTTTAATTGCAGCGTTTGTCTGTTATGTGTTATCAATCCTTTTCTTGCTTTTTTTGCCCAGATGGACATTTATGATTCCTTTTGTGGTACATAGCGTGCTGTTACTTTTATTTGCCTATTCCATCGTGACGGAACACAGTGAAACGGATGGAGAGGTAGATGAATTAAACGAGAGAATCGTCTCTGTGAAACGGGAATGGAGAATGGATACCGACCGTTTAAAAGAGGAGATTGACGAACAGGAAAAGGCAGTGACTCTTTTGCAGGAGGAATTGACTGCTGCGAATATGAAAAACGCAGAGCTTATTGAAAAAATAGATGCGCTGGAGTTGGCTGTAGCACAAAAGAAGGATACAAAAAAAACGGAAAGTGAAGAGGGCGAATTTGATGTATCAAGCGTGTTGCCCCAGTATCTTCCGGAGAGAAGCGAGTCTACCACCGTAAATATTATCGAGGTAGCTAAATCCGTTGCCAGGGAATTTCATGATGATGCTGCAAAGGCGGGACTGAATATTCAGATTTCCAGCGGAGAGGAAAACCTGTTGGTGCGTGGGGATCAGAATCTGTTGCGCATCCTGTTTCGCAATATCGTAGACAATTCCATTAAATATATGAATCGCCACGGAAGCCTGATTATTACGGTTTCTTCTATAGGAGATGATATATTTGTGGTATGCAAGGACACCGGAGAGGGACTCTCTTCTGACGAGACCGAGCATATTTTTGAATTGAATTATCAGGGTTCAAACCGTATCAGTGGAAACGGCCTGGGACTTTTCCAGGCAAAAGCCATTGTCAGCTTTTACGGCGGCACGATTTATGCAAAGAGCCGCCCGGGAAGCGGAATGGGCATCTACATTCAGATTCCTACGATGTAGGCACATAAAAATAGAAATCAATGGGAGGAAGAACGTATGGAGTCAGAACATGTTCGCGTCGGAGATGTGCAAGAGCTCTTTGACCGGGTGGATGACATAATGGAAGATTATATGTCCCGTGCTGGTATTTCACAAAAAGACGCACTCAGATTTACACTTTTGACAGAAGAGGCGGTTCGATTTGCCAAGTCTGTGGTTTCGGACGAGAGTGAAATCGAACTTTGGTTCGAGGGGGATGGCAGAGTTTCCAACATCTGTATACAGGCAGAGGGGAATTTTGATGAAAACAAAAAAGAAGAGTTTTTATCTGCATCAACCTCAGGAGAAAATTCTGCAAAGCGCACCTTTTTCGATGAAATAAAGGAAGCATTTACAAAACCAAAGAAACCCACATGGTCTCTGGCAGAGTATGAAGCGGAGCTTATGATGAAGCGAGGCAAGGACAAATACTCCACAGAAGCCTGGGACAATCTTGAAAGGTCGGTACTGGCCAATCTGGCAGATGATATTTCGGTTGCGATTCTTGATAAAACCGTAAACATGAGAATTACAAAGGATTTTACGTCTACCATGCAAAAAGTAGGCTCTAAAAAGCCAAAGGCTGTGACGGAACAGATTTTGTTTTCCAATGAGGAAGACCGGATTGAACAGGCACTTCAGAAAACGGATGCTTGTCTTAAGGGATTAAATCTATCGAAAAAAGATGAACTGCATGTGAAACTGTTATGTGAAGAATCCATCGCCATGGTTCGTCAGATTGCCGGAGATTTTACCGCTATGATGTGGGTGGAGGCCTACAAGGGAGAATGTGCAGTTAAGCTTTTGCTTTCCACAGAGATGGACTCCTTCAAAAAAGAGGAATTTATCAATACCTCCACCAATAAAAAGAATTCGGCATCTATGGGTCTTATGGATAAAATCAGTGATATTATTTCCACGGGAATGGCTGATTTTGACAGTGTTATGAAGCTGAATCAGGAATACAATGGTTCATTTATCGATTACGGCTCCATGGGAACCTATATGAGTGTGGGAAATGCCGCCAGCCCGGATTACGCCGGAGGACTGCTGTGGTCTTTGATGGATTATAAAAACGGATTATCCGAAAAGAGAGACGAGCCTGCCGGACAAACCGCCTGGGATGAACTTGAAAAATCCATTGTTGCAAGTATTGCAAAGGATGTAATCGTAGGTATAAAAAAACATACCGTTACCATGACAATTATCACGGATGTAAAGGAGGAAAAATAATCATGTTAAATATTACAAAAGAAAAGAACGGAAACGAGGCAACAGTATTTTTGGAAGGAAGACTCGATACCACGACAGCGCCGCAGTTAGAGAGCGAATTAGGTGATGTATTTGAGGGTATTTCTTCTCTTACTTTAGATGTTGCAAAACTAGAGTATATTTCCAGTGCGGGACTTCGTGTCTTCTTATTTGCGCAAAAGACCATGAGCAAACAGGGCTCCATGACAGTAAAGAATGTATCGGAAGAAGTGATGGAGATTTTTGAGGTTACGGGATTTTCTGATATTCTTACCATTGCATAACTAGGGACAGGTGACAGGGGGACGGTTCTCTGAGGTGACAGGGGGATGGATCTCTGTCACTTTTTTCTTATAATTAATATTGGTGACAAAGAACCGTCTGTCTGTCACCTAAAGGAGTTTTTTATGAAGTGTATATCTTGGAATGTAAATGGAATCAGAGCCTGTGTGGGAAAAGGTTTTTATGATTTCTTTAATGAAACATTTTTTTCTCATAAGGATATCAATGTGTTTTTGAAATGGAATTATTTTGAGGACATTGAACCGGAAGATGAGAATTATCGGGATCTGATCGAAAAAATTATATCAAATCCCGATGCGAAAAAACCTTTATAGAGGGGACAGGGGACAGGTACCTGTCCCCTTTTCAAACTCTATCCAACGCTGCTTTGTGCGGCATCTTCATAAAAATCTTTTTGCAAGGAAACAAACTCTATCACATCCGCTGATTTAATCCCTGGATGTTCTTTGATGTATGAAACAAGTGCTTCCAAACGAGATGGTTTCTTCTTTGCATAGTGAAGCATTGCAGAAATAAAATCATAATACGAATCTTCAATGCCATTTAATAAAGCTGTTAATTCTTCCATATATCACCTCATACTTCCACTTTCATGTATATATTATATCGATTGAAACTAACAATTTTAGAATACTCAGCAGCGTTTAAGTAAAATGTTTCAAATCTGTATTCCATAATTCACCGCTATTATACAACCGTAACTTATACCTTGCCAATAAATTATTTTGCTCCATTCATAAAATCCTATTTGGTGTACAACTTGGGAAAGGTGGCTGATATGCCTAGAATCCATCCATTAGATTCTTCAGATAAGATGACTATAAATACGTTATTGAAAAATGTAAATAGGTTTGGATGAGATTTAATAAATTTTTAATAATTTGAAAAAAGAATAACAACAAAGAAAGTAGTACTTTTGATATAATGAGATATGGAATTGGCACTAGGGGGATACTTATGAGAAATCACGAAGTATTAATGCAACAAAAATTATTGGATGCCACCGGTGAAATCGCCGAACCGGGGTGGTCAAGATCCCAAGTGTGGGAGTATTCACGGAGCGATATTAAGGCACCCAAGTTTCGAATCAAAGAGTGGGATTATTATTTGATAGTAGGGGATGATTTTGCGGTAGCAACTACTATATCCGACGATGGATACGTGGGCCTGCAGTCCGTATCTCTTTTGGGACTTGGAGAAAAAACCTGGGAGCATACGGAAACCGTAATCAATCTTTTTCCTATGGGAAAACTTCATATGCCTAATAATTCGTCGGAAGGGGATGTGGTATATGAAGACAAGCGGTTGCAGATGTCTTATAAGATTTGCGAAAAAGACGGGAAACGGGTGCGTCATGTCTCCTGTCATTTTGAGAACTTTTGGAAGGAAAAACCATTCGACTGTGAAATCGATCTGTATCAACCGGATATGGATACCATGGTAATTGCCACACCTTGGGATGAGAAGCATGCCTTTTATTACAATCAAAAAATCAACTGTATGCCTGCAGAAGGTTGGGCATCTTTTGACGGAAAGAAATACGCGTTTCATTCGGACAGAAATTACGGAACACTGGACTGGGGAAGAGGGGTCTGGACCTACGACAACACTTGGAAGTGGGGCTCCGGAAATGCCACCATAAACGGTCATGCCTTTGGTTTTAATATCGGATACGGATTTGGAAATACCGCAGCGGCATCTGAAAATATACTGTTTTACGATGGAGTGGCGCATAAGTTGGATGACGTGGAATTCCATATTCCGACGGACGAAAACGGAAAAGAAGATTATATGTCTCCTTGGACATTCTCATCTTCTGACGGCCGATTTGAAATGGAGTTTGTGCCGATTTTAGACCGAGCAGCCTGTATGGATTTTAAAGTGATCCTTAGTGACCAGCACCAGGTATTTGGAAAGATGAGCGGAAAAGCAATCCTCGACGACGGCGCCATAGTCGAAGTAAAAGACATGCTGATGTTCGCGGAAAAAGTACATAACAAGTATTGAAAAGGAGACAGGTACCTGTTCCCTGTCCCCTCTAAAGGAGTTTATTATGAAGTGTATATCTTGGAATGTAAATGGAATCAGAGCCTGTGTGGGAAAAGGTTTTTATGATTTCTTTAAAGAAATAGATGCAGATTTTTTCTGTCTGCAGGAAACAAAAATGCAGGAAGGACAGCTTGATATGGATACTCCCGGCTATCATCAGTACTTTAATTATGCTGAGAAAAAGGGATATTCCGGAACTGCGATTTTTTCAAAGAGAGAGCCGTTAAATGTAACCTATGGTATCGGCATTGAAGAACACGATCACGAAGGACGCGTCATCACCTTAGAGTTTGATGACTTTTTCTTTGTCACCTGCTATACTCCAAATTCCAAACAGGATTTGGAGCGTTTGGACTATCGTATGAAATGGGAAGATGATTTTCTTTCCTACATCAAATCCTTGGATGCAAAAAAACCGGTGATTTTCTGTGGGGACTTAAATGTGGCCCATAAAGAAATTGATTTAAAGAATCCAAAAACCAATCACCACAATGCAGGATTTACAGATGAAGAACGTGAAAAGATGTCTGTGCTTCTATCCTCCGGCTATACCGATACCTTCCGTTATTTCTATCCGGATTTGGAACAGGTATATTCCTGGTGGTCTTATCGATTTAAGTCTCGTGAGAAAAATGCAGGTTGGAGAATCGATTACTTTATTACTTCTGAAAGATTGAATAAAAAGCTGATTGATGCTAAGATTCACACCGATGTTTTAGGCTCCGATCATTGCCCGATCGAGTTGGATATAGATTTATAAAAAACGAGGTTTTATATGAAAGCGCTTATCGCGATGAGTGGTGGCGTCGACTCAAGTGTCGCCGCCTATTTGATGAAAGAAAAAGGATATGAGTGTGTGGGCTGTACCATGAGGTTGTACGCCAACGAAGATATCGATGTGGATGCAACCAACACCTGCTGCTCCCTGGACGATGTGGAAGATGCCAAGGCAGTGGCAAGACGTTTGGATATGCCACATTATACCTTTAATTTTCAGGAACGTTTTAGAGAAACGGTTATCGATGATTTTATTTATTGTTATGAAAACGGAATGACTCCAAATCCTTGCATTCAGTGTAACAAGCACCTGAAGTTTTGTGAACTGTATCATCGTGCTACTGTGTTGGGATGTGAAAAAGTTGTTACCGGTCATTATGCCAGAATCCGTGAAACAGAAAACGGATATCAGTTGTTAAAAGGATTGGATGACAATAAAGACCAGTCTTATGTGCTTTATTCCATGACACAAAAGGAATTGGCTCATACGGCATTGCCTCTTGGAGAATACAGTAAAGATGAAGTGCGAAAAATCGCAGAAGAAAACGGATTTATCAACGCAAACAAACCGGACAGCCAGGATATCTGTTTTGTGCCGGACGGCGATTATGCCGCAGCCATTAAGCGTTTTACCGGAAAGGATTACGAGCCCGGCGACTTTGTAGATATGGAAGGAAATGTTTTAGGCCGACACAAAGGGATTATTAACTATACCATCGGCCAGAGAAAAGGACTGGGTATTTCTGCAGAGCATCCCCTTTATGTGGTAAAACTTGATATGGAAAATAATCGGGTGATTCTTGGAACCAATGATGATTTATTTTCGAGAGAAGTAAATGTGGTAAACATCAACTGGATTAATCCGGTGGAGGATACCATTACCTGCAAAGCAAAGATTCGCTATCGTATGAAGGAACAGCCTTGTACCATTGAAAAAACAGGCGAAACCTCAGCAAAGATTATCTTTGATGAGCCGCAACGGGCAGCCACTCCGGGACAGTCTGCCGTATTTTATGACGGAGATGTTGTATTGGGTGGCGGAATCATTACGTTTTAATCGAGACATCTTACGGAGGAATTTATGGAAAACAAAAAACTGTTTATTGTGCGCATCATTATGATGATTGTCGGAATCCTGATTTTGGGATTTTCCATTGCTGTTTTTAAACTGGCTCTTTTGGGAAACGATCCTTATACGGGAATGCTTTTTGCAATTGCAGATGTAACGCCCATCAGTTATCCGGTATGGCAGATTCTTTTCGGTTTGGTATTTTTTGTGATTCAACTTTTATTTGGACGTCATTTAATCGGCGTCGGAACGATTATCAATACCTTTGCCATGGGCTACATCGTAGATTTTAATTACCGATTCGTTTTAATTCCGGTATTCGGCCAGCCCAATGGATTTGTGCCGCAGCTTATTACGCTAATCATCGGACTTTTGATTTGCAGCGTTGGTATTTCTTTATACCAGAAGGCGGATATGGGAGTTTCTCCTTATGATGCCTTATCCCTAATTATGGATGAAAAAATAAAGAAGATTCCATATTTTTGGTGCCGTATTTTTACCGACGGTACCTGCGCCCTTATTTGTTTTCTCTTAGGAGGAATCGTTGGGATCGGGACCTTATGTACCGCTTTCGGATTCGGACCCTTAGTGTCCTTTTTCAACAAGACAATTTCCGAACCGATTTTGCAACGCGTGAAATAGGAGACAAGGAGACAGAGAACCGTTCCTCTGTCTCCTTTTTATTTGTGGAATTTGTGGGTGGCTTTGTGGTATACTAATGCAGTGTGTGGACACACAATTTTTACTAAAAGAGGTAAGAAAAATGAAGTATTTTGGAACAGACGGATTTCGTGGGGAAGCAGGCAAGGTTTTAACCGCGGATCATGCCTATAAAATTGGACGTTACATTGGTTGGTATTACAATAAAGAGCACAAGGGTCGTATCGTAATCGGTAAAGATACCAGACGCAGTTCTTATATGTTTGAATATTCTTTGGTTGCCGGAATTATTGCATCCGGTGCCAATGCCTATCTTTTACACGTTACAACCACTCCATCCGTAGCTTATGTGGTACGTACGGAAGATTTTGACTGTGGTGTAATGGTATCCGCATCTCACAATCCGTTTTATGATAATGGAATTAAGTTAATCGACGGAAATGGTCACAAGATGGCTGCATCCGTAGAAGAGGAAATCGAAAAATACATTGACGGAGAGATTGGTGAGCTTCCGTTTGCCACCGGCGATGATATTGGTGTTGCTACCGATTATGCCATCGGACGTAATCGTTATGTAGGATTTTTAATCTCATTGGCAACCCGTTCTTATTCAGGAAAGCGTATCGGACTGGATTGCTCCAACGGTTCCTCCTTTACCATTGCAAAGAGTGTGTTTGATGCATTGGGTGCAAAGACCTATGTCATCGGAAACGAACCAAACGGTTTAAATATCAACAACGACTGTGGCTCCACTCACATTGAAGCCATGCAGAAGCTGGTAAAAGAAAAAGAATTGGATGCCGGATTTGCATTTGATGGCGATGCGGATCGTTGTATTGCCGTAGACAATGAAGGCGAAGTCATCGACGGAGATTATATTTTATATATCTGTGGAAAGTATTTAAAGAATCATGGAAGACTGGATGGAAACCATGTAGTTGCCACCATTATGTCAAACTTGGGATTGTTCCGTGCTTTTGATAAAGCGGGAATTGAAACCGAAGTTACAACAGTCGGTGATAAATATGTTAACGAGGCTATGGTTAAAAATGGCTATGTTTTAGGCGGCGAACAATCCGGACATATTATTTTCTCAAAGCATGCCACCACAGGTGACGGTATTTTGACCGCACTTATGATGATGGAAGTTATCATGGAAGAAAAGATGTCTCTTCATGATTTGGCAGGCGGAATGAGAAAATATCCGCAGCTTTTAAAGAATGTTCGCGTAGAAAGCAAAGAAGCGGTTATGACAAACGAAGCCGTTCTTAAAAAGAATGATGAGATTACCGCTGCCCTTGGAGAAGAGGGACGTATCCTTCTTCGTGAAAGCGGAACCGAACCGGTGATTCGTGTTATGGTGGAAGCTGCTTCCAATGATATTTGTACCCAGTATGTGGATGAAATGATTGAATGCATTAAGGCACAGGGATTGGCATAGGAAATACAAATGCGATTTGTTGGAATTACAGGTGGAATTGGATCCGGGAAAAGCGTAGTAATGGACTACTTGAAAGAACATACGTCTTGTGAAATCGTCTATGCAGATGATTTGGCAAAAGAATTATATGCCCCGGGAACCCTTTTGAATCAAAAGCTGAAGGATACCTTTTCCGAAGCAAACGGATATTCCAAAGCATTGTTTTTGGAAGACGATTCCATAAATGCATCGTTGTTTGCAAGGGAAGTTTTAAGCAATGAAAAAAGCCGTGGGGCCTTAAACGCGCTTGTGCACCCTGCAGTAAAAGAAGAAGTGATGCGACGGGTAAAAAAACACCGGGAGGCAAAAGATATCGATTACTTTTTCTTAGAGGCAGCACTTTTGATTGAGGCAGGCTATAAAGAACTGTGTGATGAACTTTGGTACATTTCTGTTACGGAAGATAATCGCCGCACACGCTTAAAAGCATCCCGAGGTTACACGGATGAGCGCATCGACGACGCCTTTGCCATGCAGTTGCAGGAGTACGAATTCCTCGACGCCTGCTGTGTAGTCATCGACAACAACGGAACCCCCGAGGCGACCTACGAGCAGTTGGAGAGAGTCTTATCTCTTCGCAAACCAAGAATACATAATCAATAGAGTATCTTGGGATTTCTCATATAAATAACTCTCGGAGGACGTCCGCAACGCGGGCACTTAGTGAACGAAGTGAACTTAGTACCCTTGCGTGAGGACCACGGCGATAGCGAATCCGAAGAGAGTGTTTATATGTGAAATCCTAGCAGAATATCTTTTTAAGGAGAGAGCAACAGTGATAGAAGTAAAAGAGGAACGAGACTACGTTTTCAGTTTAGACATCGGTACCCGAAATGTCGTAGGTACCGTGGGATACAAGGATGAAAATGATAAATTCACAGCCATGGCAATTTATTCCGTGGAGCATGAAAGCCGTGCCATGTTGGATGGTCAGATCCACGACATCGGACGTGTTGCCAAGGTAATCGCTAAGGTAAAAGAACACTTGGAACAGCAAGTTGGATTTGCTCTAAATGAAGTTTGTATCGCGGCCGCAGGTCGTGTGCTTCGTACCGTTACCACCAGAGTGGAGTATGAGTATCCGGAAGAGACGGTGGTTAGCGGTGAGGATTTAAATAATTTAGACCTTTTGGGAATTGACAAGGCACAGCGTGAGTTGGCTGAGGGAAATGAGCGTTATAAATTCTACTGTGTCGGCTATTCCGTTATGAAATACTTCTTAAATGAAGAGCCCTTTTCCAATATGGAAGGCCATAAGGCCACCAAAATTGAAGAGATTATCATTGTTACCTTCCTTCCGGAAGATGTTGTGGATGGCCTTTATTCTGCAGTAGAACGTGCGGGACTTCACGTTGCCAATATGACATTGGAGCCGATTGCCGCAATTAACGTGGCAATTCCGGAAAACTATAGAATGTTAAATATCGCTCTTGTGGACGTGGGTGCGGGTACAAGCGATATTTGTATTACCAAAGATGGCAGCATTATTGCATACGGCATGATTCCGTATGCGGGAGATGAGCTTACAGAAGTCATTGTTCAGGGATTCTTGGTAGACTTTGCAACAGCAGAGCAAATCAAAAAAGATTCCGTAGCCTTTGATGAGGTAACTTACAAAGACATTATGGGAATTGAAACCACCGTAAAGTCTGAGGAAGTATGGAAGCTGACCGATCCTGTCATGGAAAAGATTACCACGGAAGTTGCGGCTAAGATTAAAGAGTTAAACGGTGATGCTTCGGTTGCCGCATGCTTTATTGTAGGCGGTGGCGGAAAAGTGCACGGATTTTGCGAGACCTTGGCAGAAAAGCTTGGTATTGTGAAAGAACGTGTGGCGCTTCGCGGTGAGGAAGTCATGCAGCAGATTGCCTTCTTACAGGAAGATGTGAAAAAAGATCCGCTTCTTGTGACACCGATCGGTATCTGCTTAAACTATTTTGAACAAAAGAACAACTTTATCATGATCCATTTTAATGGGGAAATGATGAAGCTTTATGATAACGGACATCTCCGAATCGTGGATGCTGCCATGCAGGCAGGTATGCCTACGGAAGATTTGTTCCCACGTCGCGGAACGGAGATCAACTTCAAGGTCAACGGTGTATCCCGTATGGCTCGAGGCGGTGTTGGAGAATCTGCTGTGATCAAAATGAACGGTCAGGAAGTAGGATTAAAGACCAAGCTGATTCCGAACTGTGAAGTTACGGTAGAGCCTTCCACAGAGGGAACCGATGCCAACATGACCATTGATCAGTTGGAGGAGTTTCAGGATGCGACGGTAAGTTTTGTGGTAAACGGACAGCGTATTTCCTGTCCGAAGTTTGTTGAAGTAAACGGTTCCTTAGAACCGGGAAGCTATATTATTAAAGAAGGCGATGACATTGAAACCAGAGGATTTTACACTGTAGGCCAACTGGCGGAGTTTATGGATGTTAATATTGATGACGACCATGAAATCATTGTAAACAATCGCGTGGGTGACAAAAATACTTTGGTCTACGAAAACTTCAATGTGGAGTGGACAGAAGGTGCGTTTGTTCCAAAGGAAGAATCCTATGAGAATGAGGACGAGTATGAAAATGAGGAAGCTGATTTGGAGACATCTGAAGAAATAGAAGATAATGCTCCTTATCGTCCCAATACGCCGCTTACCAAGGAGGCAGAGTCTGAGATTAAGCGACAGATTTATGGCTCCATTCACTTAAAGGCCAACGGACAGCCTATTGTTTTGTCCGGACAAAAGGATTATATTTTCTCGGATATTTTCCGTGTCATTGATTTTGATACCAATGCCGGAGGCAAGGGAAAGCGCGTGGTTACCTATGTCAACGGAAAACCTTGCGGTTATGCAACTCCTATCACAGAGGGAGATGACGTGGAAATCCGATGGGAAGAGGTTTAGGATGGAATTTTTCAGTATTGCCAGCGGAAGCTCCGGCAACTGTATCTGTGTGGGCAATGATGCCAACCACGTTATGGTGGATGTGGGAATCACCGGAAAGCGTGTGGATGCCGGGATGGCGTCCTTTGACTTAAAAACGTCGGATATGGACGGCATTTTGATTACCCATGAACATAGCGACCATATTTCAGGCCTGGGGGTGATTTCCCGTAAATATGGACTCCCCATTTATTCCACAAAAAAGACCATTGAGGCAATCCAATCCAACAAGTATTTGGGTAGCATTGATCCGGGTCTTTTTCATGTCATTGAGCCGGATGTGGAGTTTTCCATCGGAGAACTTATCATTCGCCCTATAAGTATCAGCCATGATGCAGCAGACCCGGTGGCATATATTGTTTCCGATGGAAAGAAAAAAGTGGGGGTCATTACCGACCTTGGTTGTTATGACGACTACATTATCCGGAATATCAAGGATTTAAACGGTATCCTTTTAGAAGCGAACCATGATGTGAATATGCTTCGTGTGGGGCCGTACCCATATTATTTAAAGCATAGAATTGCAGGAGACTTTGGACATTTATCCAACGAATTGTCCGGTCAACTTTTGGGACAAATCCTGCATGATGATATGGAGCAAGTGTTACTTGGACACCTAAGCAAAGAGAATAATTACGAGCGCTTGGCGTATGAAACCGTGAAGATGGAAGTGACCATAGGAGACAACCCGTATAAAGGCACGGATTTTCCTATTGAGGTTGCATCCAGAAGTGAGGTTTCAAAGCGATTGGTAGTGTAAAAGAAGACAAGGAGACAAAAGAACCGTCCACTGTCTTCTCTCAAAAAACGGAAGGAAAAGGATTACATATGGAACAGAAAAAATCAAAAACGATTATTACGGTAACAGGCAAGGATACGGTTGGAATTATCGCAAAGATTTGTACGTATCTTTCCGATACGGGAATCAATGTGTTAGACATCTCACAGACCATTGTTTCCGGGTTTTTTAATATGATGATGATTGTGGATATGAATGCCTCAAAAAAGGCCTTTGACGTAGTTCAGAGCGAACTTATGGAAATCGGCAAAAACATCGGTGTGGATGTAAAATGCCAAAGAGAAGAAGTGTTTGAAATGATGCATCGTATTTAGGAGACCCTCATGATTAATATCTTTGAAGTAAACGAAACCAACAAGATGGTGGAACAGGAAAATTTGGATGTTCGTACCATTACCATCGGAATTTCATTGCTTGATTGTATCGATTCCGACTTAAAGAAGTTAAATGAAAACATTTACCAAAAAATCACTTCCGTAGCCAAGGACCTTGTCAAAGTCGGTGCGGAAATTGAACGTGATTATTGTATTCCCATTGTAAATAAAAGAATCTCCGTGACTCCCATTGCTATGGTGGGTTCCGCAGCCTGCAAAAAGCCGGAGGATTATGTCACCATCGCCCATACTTTAGATCGTTGTGCCAAGGATTTGGGAATCAATTTTATTGGAGGATACTCTGCGCTTGTATCGAAAGGCATGACGACCTACGATGAGATGTTGATTCGTTCCATTCCCCGGGCGCTTGCCGAGACAGAGTTTGTCTGCAGTTCCGTAAATCTTGGTTCCACCAAAACCGGAATCAACATGGATGCGGTTCGTTTGATGGGTGAAATTATAAAAGAAACTGCAGAGTACACCAAGGAAAAAGATTCTTTGGGATGTGCAAAGCTGGTGGTATTTTGCAACGCACCGGATGATAATCCTTTTATGGCAGGTGCTTTTCATGGCGTTACGGAAGCAGATGCCATCATTAACGTAGGTGTATCCGGTCCCGGTGTTGTAAAAACCGCGTTGGAAAGCGTGCGCGGAGAAAGCTTTGAGGTATTATGCGAAACTATTAAAAAGACAGCTTTTAAGGTGACCCGAGTGGGACAGCTGGTGGCAAAAGAAGCTTCTGCAAAACTGGGAATACCTTTTGGCATTATTGATTTATCACTTGCTCCAACACCTGCAGTGGGAGATTCCGTTGCAGGTATTTTGGAAGAAATTGGCTTGGAGAGAGCAGGTGCCCCCGGAACTACAGCAGCCCTTGCCCTTTTAAACGATCAGGTGAAAAAAGGTGGTATTATGGCTTCCTCTTATGTGGGCGGCCTTTCCGGTGCATTTATTCCGGTTTCCGAGGATCAGGGTATGATTGATGCGGTAGTGGAAGGTGCGCTTACATTGGAAAAACTTGAGGCTATGACTTGTGTCTGTTCTGTAGGACTGGATATGATTGCCATTCCGGGAAAGACAAGCTCCACTACCATTTCCGGTATTATTGCGGATGAACTTGCCATCGGTATGATTAATCAAAAAACCACTGCGGTACGTTTGATTCCGGTAATTGGAAAGGATGTGGGAGATACGGTGGAATTCGGAGGCTTACTTGGATATGCTCCGGTCATGCCGGTAAACGAGTTCTCCTGTGAAGCCTTTGTAAACAGAAGGGGACGCATCCCTGCACCGGTTCATTCTTTTAAGAACTGATTTATTAAATTTATATTTAAATTCAATCTGAAATCATATATAATGATAAAAGCATTATTTCTAAAAAAGAGGAAGAAAATATGGTTTCCAGAACACAAGAATTGAAAACGTTACAAACGATGTATGAAAGCACAGGGAATCAGATTGTCCTGCTTTGTGACCACGGTCGCAATGAAAAGGAGAATTTGATTCTTGCTTTTTGTAAAGATAAAAAATATTTCTATTATCGTGCAAAAAACGCGTCAAAGGAGCTCCAACTTGACTTTTTAAAACAGGAAGTGGAGCAGGCCTATGATGTAAAACTTATGAAGAATTCCTATGACGAATGTTTTACCCGTATCAAAAGCGGAAATGCGGATAAACTTGTGGTAGTCATTGATGAATTCCAAACCATAGCAAAAAAAGACAAAAGCTTTTTTGAGAGCATTTTAAATCTGAAGAACAAGAAACTGTATCCGGGACCGGTGATGATTGTGCTGGCGGTGTCTTCCTTGGCATGGGCGCGAGGAAGCATGGATGAAGTCTTGGGAGAGGCTGCCCAGAGTATCGATTCTGTGATGGAACTGAGTGAGCTTTCTTTCTTGGATGTGGTTCGTGCGTTCCCAAAGTATTCTGTACCGGATGCTGTGGCACTTTACGGAATCGTTGGAGGATGTCCGGCGTATTTAAACGAATGGGACGGTACGAAGTCGATTCGTGAGAACGTATGTCGACTTATTTTAAATCCAAGGGGTGCACTTTTTTCGGAGGCGGAGGATTTTATCAGCCGTGAGCTTCGTGAGCTTTCCGTGTATGATACCATCCTTTATACCATGGCAATGGGAAACGAGAAGTTAAATGATTTATATCAGGCCACAGGATACTCCAGAGCAAAGATATCCGTTTATTTAAAAAATCTTGCGGCTTTTGATGTGGTGGAAAAAGTGATTTCCTTTGAAACGGTGGGCTGGGATAATACGAAAAAGGGAATCTATCGCATTAAGAATCCGTATCTTCATTTCTGGTTCCGATTTGTATACAGCAGACAGTCTTTGCTTTATACCATGACACCGGAGGAGTTTTACGATCGTTTTATTGCCGAGGAACTGAAAACCTATTTGTCCGCCTATTTTGTAAAGGTGTGTCGTGAATATTTGGAACTTTTAAATATGATCGGAAAAACACCGATTCGCATTGCAACTATGGGCACCTGGATTGGAAAAGAGGGTACCATAGATGTTATCGGTCGCTCCGATGATGGGGAGTATGTGGTGGGAATCTGCAACTGGCAAGAGGAAAAGCTTACCTTTGAAGATTACCAAAATCTTTTGTACAGCATGAAGCAGGCAAAGCTTCACGGCAAGACGACCTATTTATTCTCTGCCACCACCTTTGAGCAGAGACTTTATGATTTGGAAAAAGAAGAGCCCACCGTGGTTCTTGTAGATATGAAGGAACTTTAATATGGGAAAATCCTTATTTATAGCGGAAAAACCTTCCGTAGCTCAGTCCTTTGCGGAAGTGATGGGGGAAAAGTTGACCCGTCACAACGGCTACCAGGAGGGACCGAATGTGATTGTTACCTGGTGTGTGGGGCATTTGGTTTCCATGAGTTATCCGGAAGTGTATGATGAGAATTTAAAGCGTTGGAGCATGGATACGATTCCGTTTTTGCCAAAGGAATACAAGTATCAGGTTATCGATAGTGTAAAAGCACAGTTTGACATTGTAAGTAAACTTTTAAACCGCGAAGATGTGGAAAAGATTTATGTCTGCACCGATGCGGGACGAGAAGGAGAATATATTTATCGCCTGGTTCGACAGGAGGCACATGTGCACGACAAACAGGAACTCCGTGTGTGGATTGATTCCCAAACGGAGGAGGAGATGCGTCGTGGTATTCGGGAAGCCAAGCCATTATCCGAGTATGATCATCTTTCGGATGCGGCGTACCTTCGCGCTAAGATTGATTATTCCATGGGTATCAACTTTTCCAGAGTGCTAACCCTTCGCTACGGAAAGAATCTGCAGAATTTTTTAAATGCGGAAAAACGAAGCTCTGTTGCTGTAGGACGTGTTATGAGCTGTGTCCAAGGTATGGTGGTTCGACGCGAACGTCAAATCAGAGAGTTTGTAAAAACTCCTTTTTATCGAGTTTTGGGAACTGCGGATTTGTCCGGTGCCGGCATCAACCTGGAGTGGCGCGCCGTAGAGGGAAGCAAGTACTTTAACAGTCCGCTTCTATATGAAGAAAAACCGGGTTTTTTGGAAAAGGCATCTGCCAGAAATCTGATTTCCGAGGTCTCGAAAAAACCGGTGGAAGAGTTGGAGTTTGATGAGAAGGATGTTGCACCGGTAGACAATATCGGTACGGTGCAAAAGGTGGAAAAGAAAAAAGAAAAGAAAAATCCACCCATGCTTTACAATTTGGCGGAAATCCAAAATGACTGCTCCAAGTTTTTTAAGATTTCGCCGGAACAGACACTAAACTATATCCAGAATCTGTATGAAAAGAAGCTGGTGACTTATCCGAGAACGGATGCGAGAGTGCTTTCTACTGCCATCGCAAAAGAAATTGATAAAAACATCCGAGGCCTTGGAGCTCTTCGAACCATGAAGCCTTTTGTGGATGAAATTTTGGAAAAAGGCTCCTATAAGGGAATCGAAAAAACAAAATACGTAAACGACAAACAGATTACGGACCACTATGCGATTATTCCAACGGGTCAGGGCTTAAACGCTCTTACCAGTGTCAGTCGTACGGAGCAGTTAATCTATGAAGTCATTGTTCGACGTTTCCTGGCTATCTTTTTGCCGGCTGCGGAATACGAAAAGGTATCCCTTGAAGTGGTTAGCGAGGGCGAGCATTTTTTTGCATCGGAAAAGTATTTGAAAAGTGAAGGATATCTTTCTTTGATGCATTATTCTTTTTCAAAGAAAAAGGATGAAAATACCAAAGAGGAAGGCGCAAAGTCTGAATCGGAAGATGCGGATGTCACCGAAGGGGAGGTAAGCGATGAAGAAGAATTGGATAACGCAAACCTTCGGGAAGTGATTGATTCTGTTAAAAAGGGAAGCGAAGTAGCTTTTACTACGTTAGGAATTAAAGAGGGAGAAACCTCTCCCCCGAAACGATATACTTCCGGTTCCATGATTCTTGCAATGGAAAATGCAGGAAATCTGATTGAAGACGAAGAACTTCGGGAGCAGATTAAGGGAAACGGGATCGGAACCTCCGCAACCCGTGCTGAGATTATTTCCAAACTGGAGCGGGATAAATACATCCAGTTAAATAAAAAGACGCAGGTCATTACACCGACGCTTTTAGGTGAGATGATTTATGACGTGATAGATGCTTCCATACAAAACCTCTTGTCACCGGAACTTACCGCAAGCTGGGAAAAGGGCCTGGACCTCGTAACCGCCGGTGAAGTAACCTCCGAAGAGTATATGTCGAAGCTGGAAGATTATGTGACCAGACAGACCAATAAAGTGAAGGGGCTCTACAACCAGAATCAGCTGAATCAGAAGTTTCATTATGCAGCGGGATTCTATAAGAAAAAATAATGAAAGAAGATAAAAAAATGATAAATGACGCAAAAATCGAAAACATGTATGACCTAAATGAAACCTTGGCAAAAGAACTTTTTGAGGGGAAAACCTATCCCTGGGAAGTGCTTCCGGAAATAGGAACTTTTATTTTAAAAATCGGTCCTACATTGGATAAAGAAGTTTTTGAACAAAAGGGTGAGAATATCTGGATTGCAAAGAGTGTAAAGATTGCAAAGACCGCAACTTTAAACGGACCTCTTATCATCGATGAGGATACGGAAGTTCGACCGGGTGCTTTTATTCGCGGAAATGCCATCATCGGAAAAAACTGCGTGGTAGGAAATTCCACCGAGATTAAAAACGATGTGATTTTCAATAACGTGCAGGTACCTCATTACAATTATGTGGGAGATTCCGTTTTGGGATTTCATTCTCATATGGGCGCCGGCTCCATTACTTCCAATGTAAAAAGTGACAAGACGCTTGTGGTGGTAAAGGATACGCAGTCTGAGGAAAAGATTGAAACCGGCTTAAAGAAATTTGGTGCCATGCTGGGCGATTATGTGGAAGTGGGATGCAACAGCGTGTTAAATCCGGGTACGGTAATCGGTGCCCACAGCAATATTTATCCTCTTTCCATGGTTCGAGGCGTGATTCCAAGAGATTCTATCTTTAAAAATCGTCAAGGATTTGAGATAATAAAAAAAGACAAGTAGTAACAGCTAGAGTTTTATTGGGAGAAGTGATATGAAACGGATTTTAGCAGTTCTATTGGCAGGGAGTCTTCTTTTCTCTCTGACGGCATGTAATAGCAGATTATCGAAGGATAAAAAATCCATTCAAACAAGGGATCTGGTTTTAGCACTCCGTGAAGGCACTTATGCGGAAGTGGTAAAAAATGATTTGGCAACGTTTGAAGATAAGTATGGGGTCTCTTGTCGAATCTTGGAGTTGTCTGAGGCGGATTTGCACAATCTTGCCGCGGGTGATTCCAAGCAAAAGGCAGACCTTATAATGGTGGATGGATCCTGGGTGGCGGAGCTTGGCGAGAAAAACCGTCTGGTGGATTTGGAGGAGTATGGCTATAAGCTGGATACGGATATTATTCCGGCCACCACTACGATTTCCTATTACAATAATCATCTGTACGTGGTTCCTTATTATGGAAACGTAACGGTTCTTTTCTATAATAAATCCCTACTTCGAAAAACAAGATATGACTTTGAAAAACTGGACAATATGGATGCCATCTATGTTGCCTGTATGAAGGCGCAACAGGAAGGAAAAAACGGATTTGTCTATCGTGGGGACACCAACAATAATATTGTGGTGGATTTTTTACCGATTCTTTTATCTTTTGGAGGATGGGTGGTGGATTATGCCAATCGGCCCATTGTAAATGAAGAAGAGTTTAAGAATGCGTTTAATTATTATCTTCGCCTGATTGACACCGGAGAGGCTTTGGATAAGGAGACATTAATTTCCTCCATTGATTCCGGAGATTCACTTATGGCCATCGGTTGGCCGGGATGGTATATGCCCAGTAGTCAATCAGCTGCGGATTATGGACCGATGAAAGGTCGTGTTTCTGCAGATAAAGCGATTTATAACGCAAATGTGTATGGTATCTGGACATTAGGTGTAAGTTCCGATAGCTCCAATCCGGAAATGGCAGAGAAACTGATTGAACATTTAATGGATCCGAAAGTGCAAAAGGAAAGTATTGCCGTAGGTGGCGTTCCCTGCCGATATTCCTCTTTAAATAATCAGGAAGTATTGAAGGAATATCCGCATTATCAGTCTATTTGTCTGGCGCTGGAAAGCGGACAGTACCGCCCGATTATTACGCAGTGGAATGACTTTTGTGAGATATTGGGTGCGCATATGCGAGATGCCATTGAGGGAAGGGTATCCGCATCGGATTGCTTGGATGAAGCACAGAAAGATTTAGAGGATCTTTTGGACTAGACGGGGAATTTTGGGGTAGAGCGTATGAGAAAGTATGATTTAAAAAAATGGATGTTTCCACTTAGTATCAAGAGTTTGATACTGTTCCTGTTCGGGTTCATATTAAACATTACCGGTCGAACGATTTCCAATTCGGTGCCAATTCCGTTTCGGCTTGATACGATTGGAACCTATATGATCGGAACTTTGTTGGGTCCTTATGCAGGAGCTATTGAAGGATTCTTGTCAAGTTTCTTTTTGGGCAGTTTTGATTTTACATCCGTTCTATACTCGATTGTAAACGGCGTTGTGGGAATCGTTGCGGGCATTACTTTCCCACGAGGAGAGCGGCTGTCTTTCTTTCGAGTGTTTGCGTCCGGAGTATCTTGCGGAATAGCAGCGATTGCTTGTTCTGTTCCGATTAATATTTATATGTGTGACGGATATACCGGAAATGTATGGGGAGATGCTCTTGTTGATATGATTTCAAGCAAATTCGGAGTGCCGATTTTGCCTTATGTTTTAGGAGAGGGACTCGTGGACTTTCCGGACAAAATATTAGATGTTTTGATTGTTATGTCTATTTTTGGCATCTATCAAATGCTTTCTAAGCGTGAGTTTAAAGAGTTTACAATGCTGGGTCTGACCTTGGCGGTGGGCTCTTTGCTGCTTTTTTCACCTGCCGTAAAGGTATCCGCGGAAGAAGAATACACAGCGGAGAATTTTGTTTCCAGAGTGTATACCGACAAAGAAGGTTTGACTTCTTCAGAACTTACTTCCATAGCCCAGACAAGTGATGGTTATTTATGGGTTGGCGGCTATTCCGGAATGTACCGATATAATGGCGTAAAATTCATGTACGAGCCTACGGATTATGATGTGACCAACGTTTCTTACCTGTATGGTGATGGAGAGGGCTATCTTTGGATTGGAACCAGCGATATCGGCGTGGTAAAGTATGATACGACGAATTTGGATTGTATTCACTACAATCGCGCCAAAGGATTGCCTTCCGACAGTGTTCACGCCATTGCGGAAGGCAAGGATCATAACATATATGTTGGTACATCTTCTTATTTGTCGGTGATTCGTCCATCCGGGTTGGTGGGTACCTTTGATACCTATGAAAAGCTTACAAATATCATTTCTATGGATATCAACGAAGACAATGTATTGCTTTGTGTCACCCAGACAGGAAATTTAGTATGCTTAAATAACGAAGTATACAAGTATTCCTTAAGCTGCATGGAAGATGGCGTTTATTATACAGCTGTTACCTGGGGAGAAAACAATGAATTCTACGTTGCGACATCGTCAAATTATGTGGAGCATTATCGATTTACGGACGGTAAAAGCGAACTGATTGAGATTATTGATACCCGGGATTTAACGGCAGTAAACTGCATGCACTATACCAAGGATTTAAAGAGCCTGCTTATGACATCCGAGAACGGTATGGGATTTTACAATAAGGATCGCGGGTATGTGGATATGAGTCAGTACGACTTTAATACCGGGATTAATTTCTGCTTCCAGGATAATCAGATGAATTTCTGGGGCACTTCCGATCGTCAGGGATTGTTGGAGTTTTCTTTGTCTGACTTTGAAAAAATTATATACGGACCAAACGGATCCATCGGGCAGGCTACTTGCGTTTCGAGATATCAGGATGATTTTTACATCGGAACAGAGCACGGTATTGTAGTGAAAAAAGTGGGCAAGGAGCATATCGGAAAAGACGTTGTATATGATTATTTAGATTATTTTGATGATAAGAGTATTCGTCACATAAACGCGGATTCCAAAGGAAATCTTTGGGTGTGCACCAATGACAGCGGAGGATTGGTTCAGGTTAGCCCAAACGGGGAGTATTCTTTTTATCATTCCGAAGATGAGGAGGGGGTGGCAAATCGTTACGTGATGTCCATAGAACTCTCTGACGGAAGGATTGCTGCTGCCACCCTAAACGGTGTGTATATCTACGAAAACGGTAAAGAGGTTGAGATTTATAATGCCGATGATGGTATGGATGTTCCCCAGATTAACTGCCTCTTGGAGACGGAAGACAATAAATTGTTATGTTGCAGTGACGGAGGCGGTGTGTATGTATTCCGTGACGGCAAAATGATTGAACACATTGACAGTCGGGAGGGCCTTACTTCTCAGATTGTACTTCGAGCAATCCATTGCGGACGAGGATATATTTATGTTACCAGTAATGCGTTGTTTTACGATGACAGGGATGCGGTTCATAAGCTGTCCGGCTTTCCATATTCCAATAATTATGATGCCTATCTTACGGAAACAGGGAATCTTTGGGTGGCATCAAGTTCAGGAATATATGTGGTTCGCGGTGAGGATGCGATAGAGGATGCATTAAACAATACCGGTTCGTATGATTATATTTTGTATGACAGTTCCAATGGTTTGGACAGTGCCATTACCAAAAATGCCTGGAATTACTTCGATGAAGAACACCACAATCTGTATTATTGCTGCAATAACGGGGTGCGTATGCTTACCAGGAGCAACTTTAATAAAGAAACCCCGCCGTATGAGACCTTTGTTGATGATGTGCTTGTAGATGAAAAATCTGTGCAATATCAGGATTATGCCTATTATATTCCGGCAGGAGAGGGAAAGATTACCATCATTCCCGGTGTAATTAATTTCCAAACAAACAATCCGTTGATTCGTTTTTATATTGAGGGAATGGAAGAGGAAACCACAGTGGAGGGACGCCAGCGTTCCATTCCGGATCTTACGCTAAGCAGCCTAAAATACGGAGATTACAATGTGCATGTTCAGCTTTTGGATGAACATACCCGCGATGTGATATCGGATTATGTATATACATTGCATAAAGATTCTATGTTATATGAACGACCGTATTTCCGCGCGTATACCATGTCCGTCGGATTTTTATTTATATTCTTTTTTGCATGGACGTTTGCGAACTTTAGAAATCTTTCCACAATCGAATCACAGTATGAAGAGATTCTACAGGCAAGAGATGAGGCAGAACGTGCAAACAATGCGAAATCAAAGTTTTTAGCAAGTATGTCTCATGAAATCCGAACACCGATCAATGCAGTATTGGGTATGGATGAAATGATTCTTAGAGAAACAAGAGATACGCAGATATTGGAGTACGCCAACGATATTTACGGCGCGGGACAACATTTGCTTTCCATTATCAATCAGATTCTGGATTCTTCCAAGATTGAATCCGGTAAAATGGAAATCACGCCTATGGATTACGATTTGGGTGACTTGATTCACAATACCTTTAATCTTATGATTCAGCGTGCTTCCGAAGCGGATTTGAGTCTGACGGTGGAAGTGGATAAGAATCTTCCAAGAGGTCTTTTGGGTGATGAAATGCGCATCAAACAGGTTATGGTAAACCTGTTAACCAATGCGGTAAAGTACACCAGACAGGGCAGTATTTGGCTTCGTATCGGCGGAACCACCGAAGGTATTATATTGCATATGCATGTTGAGGTAGAGGATACCGGTATCGGTATCAAGGAAGAAGACTTGCCGGGACTTTTTGATGTATATAAGCGCTTGGAAATGAAGGAAAACTACCACGTAGAGGGAACGGGTCTGGGACTTAGTATTGCAAACCAGTTTTTAAGTCTGATGGGATCTGAGCTTAAGGTGGAAAGCGAATACGGAAAAGGTTCGAAGTTCTATTTTGATTTGGATCAGGAAATTGTGGATGTTACACCTTTGGGTGAGGACTTTAATCCGACCCTTGCTGACGTTATGGCAGAGCATCATTCCGGCGGAACCTTTGTAGCACCTGCAGCAAAGATTTTGGTGGTAGACGACAATAAGATGAACCGTCAGGTGGTTCGGTCTTTGCTTAAGGCTACACAGATTCAGATTCAAGAGGCTGCCGGTGGCGAACAGGCCGTTGAGATGGCAAAGAAACATGTTTATAATATTATTCTGATGGATCATATGATGCCCGGCGTAGACGGTGTGGAGGCAATGAAACAGATCCGTGCTTATGAAGGCGGTCCAAATGCAAAAACCCCCATTTATGTGTTGACTGCAAATGCGGTTGCCGGCGCCAAAGAAATGTACATAGAAGAAGGATTTGACGGATTCATTTCAAAGCCTATTGTTTACAGCGAGTTGGAAACTGCCATCAGTGACAGTATTCCGGAGGAGTTAAAACAGCCGATGCCGGAAGATGTTGCGGATCACTTTTTGGAACAGGGGGGAACCGCGCCTGATGATTTGCCGCAGATTGACGGACTGGACTGGAACTTTGCATGGCTACATTTGCCGAGCCGGGATCTGCTGCAGGAATCATTAAAAGAGTTTTATACCTTGATTCCGGTACAGAGTAAGAAGTTGACTCATTTTTACGATGAACTTACACTGGACCAGTCGGATGACAATTACAACGAGTATCGTATTTTGGTACATGCCATGAAAGGACTTGCAGCTACCATCGGCTTGATTCCTTTGGCGGGACCTGCGAAACTCTTGGAATTTGCGGCCAGAGATAAAAAGATAGATGTAATCTATGCATTACATCCGGTATTTATCTATGAATGGGATTCCTATCGTGATAAAATAAAAGGAGCATTTGGAATCGGTCTCGAGGAGAATATCGAGAAGAAACCGGGAGATATAGCAACATGCTATAAATTTGCTCAGATTATTTTGAAATCTCTTCATGATATGGATATTGACACAGCGGATAAAGCTGTGAAAAAATTAAAAGAGTATACGTATGGAGAAGAAGCTGATGTGATGCTTGCAAACATTGAAGCAGCGGTTACCGATATTGATGAAACTTCCGCCAAGGAAGAATTTCAGAAAATGCTTAATATACTAAAGACCGAAGGAGGAAAAGACTAATGGATGACAATTTCAATCTGGATGATTTGGATATTGATTTAGACTTCTTGCAGGATCAATTAAAAACCATGGATCTGGGAGATATTGATTTGGATGATCCTCTATCGGATAATGTTACCAAGGCAAAGGTAATGATTGTGGATGACGATGCGGGAACCCTTCGTAATATCAAAAGCCTTTTGAGCGATATGTATGATGTGGTTGTGGCCAATTCCGGACGTAAAGCTTTGGAAATCCTCGGTATGGAGAATCCGGATATTATTCTTTTGGATTATGAAATGCCTTTGATGAAGGGACCGGAAACCATGCGACATATTCGGGAAAAGCGTGGATTTGAAAATATCCCCATTGTGTTTTTGACCGGGGTAAATGACCGCGCCCAGATTACGGCGGCGCTTGCTATGAAGCCCACCGGATATTTGTTAAAACCGGTAAACAAGGAAAAACTTTTGAATACGGTTTTAGAGGCATTGAATTCAGTTGACAAAGACTTAATCTACTAGTAAAGGAATCACAATGAAGTTTTTTATGAAGCATAAAGCAATCCTTATGGCTGCAGGATGTCTATCCTGCGCCATAGTTATGTTTGGACTGTTTAGTTATGCAAAGGCAGCAGAAAAAAGAATAACCATACCAAACGGTATCAGTATCAATGGAATTGAAGTATCCGGTATGACGCGACAGAAAGCAATCGATGCACTGTCCGCCGAGGTTGAAAAATATAAAAACGCAAGTATTACACTGATTTCCGGAAATAAGCAGCTTGTATGCAGCGGACAGGATTTGTCCGTGGATATGGAAGTGAACGCGGTTGTAGATCAGGCTCTAAATTTCGGACAGACAGGGAATATTATAGAGCGCTATCAGGCAAATCAGTTGTTGGAAAGCGGTGCAAAAAAAGAGTTTAAAATTGCTCCTTCCGTAAGCGGTGCTGCAATCAGTGAGTTTTTAAGCGCTCATATGGGTGAGATCGAAGAGGCTCCCGTAAACTACGGACTGACCCGTGAAAACGGAGCTTTTAAGATTGTGGACGGAATCCAGGGCTATACAGTGGATGTCGCTACGGGTGCAAAGGAGATCTCTGATTTTATTACAACCCAGTGGGCCGGAGAAGATACATCGGTGACACTTAGTACCACGGTGGTAGAACCTGCGGGGTCACCGGAAACTTTAGCACTTGTAACGGATAAAATGGGTAGCTATACCACGGATTATTCCACTTCTGCGGCAGGCAGAAAACAAAATGTGGCAAACGGTGCTTCCAAGGTAAACGGAACTGTGCTTTATCCGGGAGAACAGATTTCTATTGGAGCAAAGTTGAATCCCATTTCCTTGGAAAACGGATATGCCATGGCCGGTGCATACGAAAACGGAACTACCGTTGAGGCCGTAGGTGGTGGCGTTTGTCAGATTTCTTCCACGATTTACAATGCGGTTATTCGTGCGGAACTACAGATTGATGAGCGTTACCCCCACTCTATGACGGTTCACTATGTGGATCCTTCCGCAGATGCCGCCATTGCAGGGGATTATAAGGATCTGAAGTTTACCAACAATACGGAATATCCCATTTATTTGGAACTGATTACCACAGGTTCAACAATTACCTGTAACGTCTACGGACATGATGTACGGGAAGCCGGAAGAAGTGTGGATTTTGTCAGTGAGATTGTGGAAAAGGAAGAGTGGACGAAAATCTACAATGCCAATTCTGCACGCCCGGTGGGCTATTTGGAAAAGACCATTACGCCATATACCGGATATAAAGCAAAGCTTGTAAAGATTGTGTACATGAACGGGGTGGAACAGTCCAGAGAGGACTTTAACTCCAGTAAGTATAAAAAGATTGATGCTCAGTACGACGTGGGAATAGCAACTGCGGCCGGTGCCTCAGGAGAGATGCAGGCAGCCATAGCCACCCAGGATGAGGCTACCATTCGTGCAACCATGGCCGCCTTAACAGATCCGACATTCTTTGACCAGCGAAACGCGGAAGTAAACGCCGAAGAGGCCGCAGCCGCCGCTGAAGAAGCAGCCAAAACCGAAACCGAAGCAAATGCGTCAACTGAGACACCCGCAGCAAGTTCCGAATCCTCGTCTACGACGACAGAAGGAAACTAATATATAGTAATGTTCAATAAAAAATCTCAAAGTTTTTCACGTAGAGCGCTTCTTTGGCGCTCGGTGAAAAAGCTTTGAGATTTTTTTAAATAGTTTTTATTAAAATTCTATTTATATCTTCTGACTCAAGAAATCCAGGAACTTGCGGAGCGGGACGAAGTCTCCTTGGATCTCCTCCACCGTCTTCCGGTTCTCCTCACTAAATCCTACGAGTATATCGTGGTTTGCCTCAGACAAGTAATCGATAATACCGTCGATGTCGGTCTTGGTGTTTTTCGGACATTTGATGTACTGGCGTTTTCCTGCAGTGATGTACAGCGTGTAGGAAATGGAAAAATGATGCCATAAAAATTTGTGCAGAGTGGAATACTTATAAATCCAAATAATCTTTTGGATGGGTACCACCGCCACGCCGTAGTTTGAAGTTTCGATAAAGTAGTGTTCTGTAATAAACATATCTTCCGTAGCAAGCTGTGGCAACGTCAAAAGCTCTTCTTCCGCCTCTTCCAAAATCTTTTTCGGATTTCCGTAGTGAGATAATTTTCGAATGGCTGGACAAAAGTCCGGTCGCACATAATACAGCAGATAGAGTAAGATAATCACCACTGAATATAATGCAGACAGAAGAATGAACCAACGAAACAGATTGGTTCGTACTCCGTCACCGTCCGGTTCCGAAAGCATAATTGGAGAAATGCTTGATTTAATACCGGCGGAAGTCCAGGACAAATCCTCTGCCAAGTGATCCAACAGTAAATCTTCCGAGGTAGCATTCGGTAAAATCTGACCGGTAATGGTAAGCTTTTTAATCACCGGCTCTCCAAGTACCGATGTATGAGGGGATAAGAGTACGATGATACAGTCATCCTCGTACATCGTGTAATAGAAGTAGCCTAAGTCTACGCCCAACCAGGACTTTTTGTAGCCTGTAAAATACAAATCGTGAAGGGTTACGTCTACGAAGTAGGTTTTATCGTTATATAAATTGGAAAGGGATGTTCCTTCCTTGATGGTTTTCGGAAATGTCATATTTACGATAGGGAAAAATATGCACAGTAAAAAAAGAACCGCCAAATATAACACAGGGGATAAAAGGCGACGCAGATAATAGGATTTGATGTTTTTTGAAATATAATGTTCGTACTTTTCCATATCAAGTTAAAGTATAAGATTTTCGTGAAAAATAATCAAGACGGAGGAGACAGGGGACGGTTCTGAGGAGACAAAAGAACCGTTCCTCTGTCTCCTTTAAATAATGAAAAAAATGTGCTAAAATTTATAACGTTAAAAATTTGACTATGTTTGGAAAAAAGTATGGATTCTTATTACAATTTCTCTTATGTATATGATTTATTTATGGATGAAACACCCTATGATACCTGGACAAAAAATGCGGTTAATCTTTTGGCGGATTATGGTGTAACATCCGGAGTTTTGGTGGATTTGGGTTGCGGCACCGGTCAGATGACAAGGCGCCTGCATGACAAGGGGTTTTCCATGGTTGGCATAGATTTGTCGGAAGATATGCTTACCGTGGCAAATGATAAAAATCAGCCGGGAGATATTTTGTATATCTGTCAGGACATGTGTGATATTTCCCTTCACGGAACGGTAAAGGCGTTTGTCAGTTTTTGTGATTCCTTAAACTACATCACGGATATAAATGATTTAAAGCAGGTGTTCTTCGGTGTTTCTGCCTATTTGGAAGAGGGAGGAATCTTTCTTTTTGACATGAACACCCCTTATAAGTATCATACACTTTTGGCGGATCATACCTTTTCCGATACCAGAGAAGAGGGAAGCTTTATCTGGGAAAATGAGTTCGACGAAGAAACGAAAGACAATATCTATGATTTGACGTTTTATATTAAGCGCGATGTTTTGTATCACGACGGAGAAGAAACCTCTGAACGGTTCTTTGAAACTCATATTCAGCATTCCTATTCTATGGAAGAAGTAGAAACTGCTTTAAAAGAGGCAGGCTTGACCTTTTTGGAGTGTATTGATGCGGATACCTTGGAGCGCCCCACCGACTCATCGGAGCGGGTATATTTTATAGCAAAAAAGAAATAGGAGATTTACGATATATGAAGGATTATTTGGTTCGTGCCACAGCGGCAAACGACGAAATCAGAGCCTTTGCCGTTACTAGCCGTGAAATGACTGAATACGCCAGAAGTGTGCATAACACTTCTCCGGTAGTAACGGCTGCATTGGGCCGCAGTATGGCGGCAGCATCCATGATGGGATGTATGCTTAAAAATGAGTCTGATGTGATGACCTTACAGTTTATGGGAAGCGGTCCTATGAAGGGACTTACGGTGACAAGCGATGCCACCGGAAATGTAAAAGGCTTTGCCAATGAGCCCCAGGTTGTGCTTCCGGCGAAAAACGGAAAACTGGATGTGGGTGGTGCCATCGGCATCGGCGTGCTTCGCGTCATTAAGGACTTGGGATTAAAGGAGCCTTATGTAGGTACGGTGGAACTTAAGACTGGTGAAATTGCAGAGGACTTGACCTATTACTTTGCAACATCCGAGCAGACCCCGTCTTCTGTGGGCCTTGGAGTTTTAATGACGCCGGACAATACCGTGGATGTGGCGGGAGGTTTTATTGTTCAATTGATGCCAAATACTTCCGAAGAAACCATCGATGTTTTGGAGAAAAACATCCAAAATCTGGAACCGGTTACCACCATGTTAAAAGATGGTATGACACCGGAAGATATGCTTGAAAAGGTTCTGGCCGGTTTTGATGTGACTTTTACCGAAAAAAAGGAAGTGGGGTTTGTTTGCGACTGTTCACAGGAGAGGGTGGAGCGCTCTTTGGCGGCTATCAGCACCGAAGATTTGGATGAAATTATAGCGGATGATAAACCGGTGGAGGTTCGTTGTCAGTTCTGCAATCATAAATATGAGTTTTCTGTTGAGGAAATGAAAGAAATTCGAGACCGAAGATAGAAGATGTGCTATAATTTAATTTGCTGATTTTTCAGTAAGATGGGTTTTTACTTGGAGTTAATCATGGAAAAGAGAAAAAAGATAGGTGTGTTTGTTGCCAATGCGCATATGGACCATCCGAAAAAGATTATTCGTTCTATCTATCGCTATTTTGAGGATAAAAAGGTAGATGTTCATTTTTTGCTTGGAACGGAAAGCGGAAGTTTTTATCATGGATTAAATGACGATTCCACAGACTTTGATTATCAGTATTTGTCCATGTTTGATTATGCCTTTTTTGAGGACTTTGATCTTTTGATTATTGCCTATGGCTCTTTAAACACGTTTCAGCAATTGAACGACAAAAAGACATTTCTTGATAAGTTTAAGGACATTCCATGCATTATTTTGGAGGATAATTGCCCTCCGGAGATTGGATTGAATCTTATCGCCGACAATTACAACGGCATGAAGCAGTGCGTGGAGCATTTGATCAAAGAGCATGGCTACAAGGATATTGTCTATTTAAGCGGACCTGCCAACAATGATGATGCGGCGGAGCGCTTGCAGGCGTATTTGGATGCCATGATTGAAAACGGTTTGTCCGTTGATGACAAGATGATCGAATACGGAGATTTTTCCGAGGATGTGGATCAGCAGATTTATGCACTCTTTGAAAATAACGAGCATATAGATGCCATTGTTTCTGCCAATGACGAGATGTCCACTACCGTATATCAGATTTGTGAACGCAAGGGATTAAAGGTAGGTAAAGATATTGCGGTTACCGGATTTGATAACATGCGTTTTGCCTGGTGTGCAAAGCCGGGGCTTACAACGGTAGAGCAGAAGTCATCCGCCATGGGAAAACGTGCCGGAGAATTGGCACTGGATTTTTTAAACGGAAAAGAAGTGCATTCCGAACGAATCCCCACGGAGTTTTTTGTTCGTGGTTCCTGCGGATGCAACGGTACCAAAAGAACTACCTCCGATCGTGAAGAAAACAAGATGGAGCATGCCATTGAGGAAATGCGCGAGACATGGAGCCAGGCTATCAGCGGACCTATGGCACTTCGTGAAATGATTCAGGTTTCCGAAAATGAGACTGCATTTTATACTCTTATGGCACAGATGCTGATTCGTCAGGGAGCGAAGTCTTCCAAACTGTATTTGCAAAAAACACCGATGGTCAATGTAAAAAATACACCATGGGTGATGTCTGATGAGCTGGATTTGATTTTTGATCAAAACGGTGCGGATTTTTCCGTTTACGGAAGAGAACATGCCACCAAGGTAAAGCGCGGGGACGGTTTGATTCCAAAACACAGTGCAGACGAAGAGAGCCATTTGTATTTCAGTTATTTGTTGTTTGACGGTAGCCGCCAGTATGGTATTCTTACCACCGAGGTAAATTACAAAGAAGTATCTACTATGTATTTGTATACCTTGGAAATTGGTACGGCTCTTCACTTTAGGGAGCTTACCAAGCGTACCACAGAGGACAGAGAGCGTATGTTGGAGCAGAACGCTCGCTTGAACTTAAGCGCTTCCATTGACCCGCTTACCGGTCTTTTGAACCGACGCGGTGTTACAGAGGCAATCGGTCGTCTGATTGCCATTAATGAAGGACAGCAGGCATGCGTCTTTATCGGTGATTTGGATCATTTGAAAGAAATCAACGATACCTTCGGTCACGGAGAGGGCGATTTTGCCATCAACGCAGCAGGCCAGTTGTTGCGCCGTGCAGTAGGAGATGGTTCTCCACTTGGAAGAATCGGTGGAGATGAGTTTTTGGGTGTGTTTTTGATCGATGAAGGATTGAATGCGGAAGAGGAGATGAAACGTCGGATATCCGATGTCAAGCTTTCTGCTGAGATCTTTAATACGGTTTCCGGTAAGCCTTATTATTTGGGCGTGTCTTTGGGAGCCCATATCTTTACATGTAACAGCGGTACCGCTATCAAGGAATTGATGAAGTATGCGGACGAGCAGTTATACATTGCAAAAAAGAGCCGTCGAGCTACGGTGGCTAGAGAAAAAGTAGATAATCCGGATGCCTTCGATATTGATGATGCATTGTTCGAAGATCCGGACGGAGAAGATGATGAGTAAAGTATTTGATAGGAAAAAGAAGATTTCGATTACCTTTGGACTGATTTTGATTGCCTTGTTGGCGCTTTACATTGGATTTGGTTTCTTTTTTGAAAAGCATTTCTATGTTAACAGCAGTGTAAACGGCGTAAAGTCTTCCTTTGCGTCTGTGGAGACGGTTAAACGCAGAATTTCCGATGCTTCACAGGATTATTCCATTATTATTCTGGACGAGGATAAGTCCAAGGAATATGAAATTAAAGCAGAGGATATTGATATTCAGACCTCACCGGACAATGAAGATATTACGGATTTCTTGAAAAGTCAAAACGGATTTGCCTGGCCGTATTATCTTGTAAAGGGTAAAGAATATGTATCCGAACAAGTGGTTAGCTTTGACGAGGCGAAGTTAAAAGAAATCATTGCTGCGCTTCCGCCGGTAACTTCTACAAGTACCATTGCATCCGAGGATGCAATACCGGAGTTTAACGGAAAAGAATTCGTTGTGAAAGAAGAAGTATACGGTAACAACATAGACGTAGATGAGATGGCCGCTATTGTGGGCAAAAAAATTGAGTCTTTACAGCGTACCGTGGGACTTCGCGCTGACAAGTGCTATGTTCAGCCGAAGGTTACTTCCGATTCTAAAAAGTTAAAAGAGTTGGTAGATGAGTTAAATGCTCACGCAACTATAAATTTTACTTATACGGTTGGCAGTGAAAAGGAAGTTGTGGATTCCGCAACCATTGCTTCATGGCTTGTCTTTGATGAAGACTACAATATGAGTTTTGATGAAGAAGCCATGGCAAACTTTGTGGCGTCTATGGCGACAAAGTACAACACTTACGGAAACGAAAAGAAACTGCACACCTCATGGGACGTGGATGTTACGGTTCCAGGAGGAAACTACGGTTGGAAAATCGACAATGAGGGCGAGCTTGCGCAGTTAAAAGAGGATATTATGGCGGGAAAAGATGTGTCCCGTGATTTCGTTTATTCCCAGACCGCAAACAGCCGTGGAGAAAATGACTATGGAAACAGCTATGTGGAAGTAAATATTACCGCACAGCATTTGTATTTATATCTAGACGGAACCTGTGTTTTGGATACAGATGTGGTTACCGGAAACCTGGCACACAATACCGGTACACATGTAGGCGCATACCGTATTGCATATTGTGAAAAGGATGCAACATTACGCGGAGATGATTATGTATCTCACGTAGGATTTTGGATGCCTTTCCACGGTGGTGAGGGACTTCATGATGCGACATGGAGAAGCACGTTCGGAGGACAGATTTATCGTACCAGTGGTTCTCATGGATGTGTGAACCTTCCCTACAGTGCAGCAAAGCAGATTTTCAGTTATGTGAAAGCCGGCTATCCGGTGCTTGTATATAACCTTCCGGGAACCGAAAATACAAAGGGTTCCGAGGGCGGAGTTACTACCTGTATCAATGCCATTAATGCCATCGGAGAAGTGACAGGAGGAAGCGGAGAAGCGATTTCTACCGCCAGAAACGTGTACAATGCACTTTCCGATGAACAAAAGGTATTGGTAACAAACTATGATGTCCTTTGCAATGCAGAGGCAGCCTATGCGGCCATCATGGCACAGGCACAGGCGGATGCACAAGCGGCAGCAGATGCACAGGCAGCTGCGGATGCAGCGGCAGCTCAAGCAGCGGCGGAAGCGCAGGCAGCGGCGGAAGCACAGGCGGCTGCTGAAGCTGAGGCGGCAGCACTAACCGGACAGGAATAAAACAGCGATAGTTATGAAAAGGAAGCGGATACAAAAAGGCTTCCTTTTCTTTTAAAAGGAAAAGATGGAGACAGGGGACGGTTCTTTTGTCTTCTAAAAAGGAAAAAGATTACAAATGAAAAATTGGGAAGAAAATGTTCTTAGGGTGGAACCTTATACCCCAGGAGAACAACCGAAAGAGGCAAATATTATAAAATTAAATACCAATGAGAATCCCTATCCGCCATCCCCGAAGGTGGAAGAAGTGATTCGTTCTTTTGATGTGGATGAACTTCGTAAATATCCGGATCCTTGCGTGACGGATTTGGTAGAGGCGTTGTCAAAAGCATATAGTATGCCCATGGACCAAATTTTTGTGGGAGTGGGAAGCGATGATGTCTTGGCCCTTTCATTTTTGACATTTTTTCATGGAAAAAAGCCGATTGTTTTCCCGGATATTACCTATTCTTTTTATGATGTATGGGCAAATGTATTTGGAATTTCCTTTGAAACAAAGGCATTGGATGAAGACTTTTGCATTCGTACAGAGGATTATTTTTGCGACAACGGCGGAATTGTGATTCCAAATCCCAATGCGCCTACCGGTGTGCTTCATCCGCTTTCTGAGATAGAGAGAATCGTAAAGGAAAATCAAGATTCAGTGGTAATCATCGATGAGGCTTACGGTGATTTTACAGGTACACCTGCAACATCTGCGTTATCATTGGTGGATAAATACGAGAATCTGCTTGTGGTTATGACTTTTTCAAAGTCCCGTTCCTTGGCAGGCAGCCGTATCGGATTTGCCTTTGGTTCAAAGAAGTTGATTTCCTACTTAAATGATGTGAAGTATTCCTTTAATTCCTACACCATGGATCGCCTTACCATTCAAATCGGGAAGGCTTCTTTGGAAGATGATGCATATTTTAAGAAGTGCGTTGACCATATTATTGAAACCAGGGAGTGGACCAAAAAGGAACTTAGCCGCCTCGGATTTTGCTATCCGGATTCCAAGACGAACTTTATCTTTGCAAGTCATGAGAGCAAACCGGCGGTTGAGATATTTGAGTATTTAAAGACTCGGCGTATTTACGTGCGCTATTTTAATGCACCGCGCATTGATAATTACTTACGCATTTCCATTGGAACAAAAAATGAGATGGAAGTTTTAATAAAGACTTTAGAAGAATATTTATAATAATCTAAATACCTGACGCGAGCAGAGGTGCTCTGCCAAAGGAGGGTAGTGGATAGGAGATTAGTAATGGCAACTGCACAGCACACTTGTGACACATGCAACAACTTAGTCTACGATGAGGAGATGGAAGAATACGTCTGCGACGTGGATATGGACGAAGACGACTACGGTCGACTTATAAGCGGTCACTACCGTGAGTGTCCATATTATCAGGACGGCGATGAGTATAAAGTCGTACGACACCAGATGTAACATATTGAGCGGATTTCGTTAGGTGACAGAGGGACGGTTCTTTTGTCTCCTTTATGAGAACGGCTATCTTCGGATAGCCGCTTTTTTTTCTTGAATTTTTCATAGTCATACTTTACACTAGTAAAGTATTAATTTTAGAAAGAAGGACAAAAAAATGAGAGATGAATTTATTGATGTAAGAACGCTTTACAAAAACAAAGAAGCGTACGCAGACAAGACCGTCACCGTAGGTGGTTGGGTGCGCAATAACCGCGATTCCAAGACCTTTGGTTTTATTGTATTAAATGACGGTACTTACTTTAATCCACTTCAGGTGGTTTACAATAATGAGAATCTTTCTAATTTTAATGATATAGCAAAGTTAAACGTTGGCGCAGCTGTTATCGTAAAGGGTAAGGTAGTGCTTACTCCGGAAGCAAAGCAGCCTTTCGAAATCCAGGCAGAAGAAGTTATTGTAGAAGGTGAGTCTACACCGGATTATCCGATTCAGCCAAAGCGTCATACCATGGAGTATTTACGTACCGTGACACACCTTCGTCCCCGTACCAATACTTTTGAAGCAGTATTTCGTGTACGTTCTTTGGCAGCTTATGCGATTCATAAGTTTTTCCAGGAGAGAGATTTTGTATATGTTCACACTCCTTTAATTACCGGATCTGACTGCGAAGGTGCAGGTGAAATGTTTCAGGTTACAACTATGGACTTAAACGATGTGCCGCGTACAGAAGACGGTGCCGTTGATTATTCTAAGGATTTCTTCGGAAAATCCACAAACCTTACGGTTTCCGGTCAGTTAAACGGTGAGACTTATGCCATGGCATTTAAGAACATCTACACCTTCGGACCTACCTTCCGTGCAGAAAATTCCAACACCACCCGTCATGCGGCTGAGTTTTGGATGATTGAGCCGGAAATTGCATTTGCTGATTTGGAAGACGATATGGAATTGGCAGAAGATATGATTAAGTACATTATCAACTATGTACTTGAGCATGCACCGGAAGAAATGGCATTCTTCAACCAGTTTATCGATAAGGGCTTAATCGAACGTTTACAGCATGTTGCTAATTCCGAGTTCGGACGTATCACCTATACCGATGCCATTAAGGAATTGGAAAAGCACAATGATAAGTTTGATTACAAAGTATCTTGGGGATGCGACTTACAGACCGAGCATGAAAGATTCTTAACAGAAGAAATCTTTAAACGTCCGGTATTCGTAACCGACTACCCGAAGGAAATCAAAGCCTTCTATATGAAACTAAACGATGATGGAAAGACCGTAGCTGCTATGGACTGTCTTGTTCCGGGTATCGGCGAAATCATCGGCGGAAGCCAGAGAGAGGACAACTACGACCTCTTGAAGCAGCGCATGGATGAACTTGGATTAAAAGAAGAAGACTACGAATTTTACATGGATCTTCGTAAGTACGGTTCTGCTCGTCATGCCGGATACGGCCTTGGATTTGAGCGTTGCGTTATGTATTTAACCGGAATCTCCAACATCCGCGACGTCATCCCATTCCCGCGCACTGTTGGAACCTGTGAGCTATAATGTGCACACGGTGCACACGGGGTCTGACCCCATGTGTACAGTTTTATAAAGGAAAAAGATTATGAGTAAGATTGTAATACCTGATGGCTATAAACCTGCCCTTGATTTAAAAGAGACGCAGATTGCCATAAAGACTGTAAAAGATTTCTTCCAGCAGCAGCTGGTGGCAGAGTTAAACCTGCATCGTGTATCCGCACCGCTTTTCGTTACTCCGGAGTCCGGCTTAAACGACAACTTAAACGGTGTGGAGCGCCCGGTACAGTTTGGCATCAAAGAACAAAACGATAAAAATGTGGAAATCGTTCACTCCCTGGCAAAGTGGAAGCGTATGGCGTTGGGCCGTTACGGCTTTGAACCCGGGGAGGGACTATACACCGATATGAACGCGATCCGTCGCGATGAGGATACAGATAACATACATTCCATTTACGTGGATCAGTGGGACTGGGAAAAGGTGATTCTTAAGGAGCAGCGTACGGTTGAGACCTTAAAGGAAACCGTAAAGGCCGTATACGATGCCCTTCGTGTGACGGAAAAATACATGTCCAATCATTATGACTATATTAAATGTATTTTGCCGGAGCAGATTACTTTTGTAACTTCTCAAGAGTTATTGGACCGTTATCCGGGCATGAGTGTAAAAGAACGCGAATACGCCATTGCAAAGGAAAAGGGTGCCGTATTTATTATGCAAATCGGAGACAAATTATCCGATGGCAAGCCTCACGACGGACGTGCGCCGGATTATGATGACTGGCAGTTAAACGGGGATATTATCGTATACTTCCCGGTAACGGATATCGCATTGGAACTTTCTTCCATGGGAATTCGTGTGGACGAAGATTCTATGGTAAGCCAGCTGAAAAAGGCAGGTTGTGAGGATAGAATGGATCTTCCGTTCCAAAAGGCAGTCATTGAAAAGAAGTTGCCCTATACCATCGGCGGTGGTATCGGACAGAGCCGTATTTGTATGTTTTTCCTTCGAAAAGCACACATCGGCGAAGTACAAGTATCGATTTGGCCACAGGATGAAGTAGACTTTGCAAAAGAAAAAGGGGTTATTATTCTATGAGTAAAAACTTACACACAAATGCAATGGACATGCTCTTAAAGGGCGTACTTAGTTTGAAAAATATGGATGAAGCATATTTGTTCTTTGAGGATCTGTGCACCGTAGGAGAGTTGGAGGCCTTACAGCAAAGATTTGAAGTAGCATTGTTACTCCGCAAGGAAAAAACCTATCAGGAAATTGCGGAAACCACCGGTGCGTCTACTGCAACCATCAGCCGAGTCAATCGTGCCTTAAACTACGGCAACGATGGATATGACATGATATTTGAACGTTTGGAGGAAGAGTCTTGAACGTAAATGACTTGCATAAGATATTAAACGAAGAACAGCTCCTTGGGGTAACCACCACTGAGGGGCCTGTTTTAATTTTAGCGGGAGCGGGCTCCGGAAAAACCCGAGTACTTACGCACCGTGTTGCTTACCTGATTGAGCAGGGGGTGGCGCCTTATAATATTATGGCCATCACCTTTACCAATAAGGCGGCAGGTGAAATGCGTGAGCGTGTGAATCATATCGTCGGTCATGGTGCCGAGCAGGTTTGGGTGGCGACGTTTCATTCCACCTGTGTGCGTATTTTAAGAAGATTTGCAGACCGTATCGGTTATGATACCAATTTTTCCATTTATGACACCGATGATTCCAAGTCTGTAATGAAGGAAGTTTGCAAAACCTTAAATATTGATACAAAAAAGATCAAAGAGAAGCGAATTCTTTCGGTTATTTCTGCCGCAAAAGATGAGATGATAAATGAAGAGGAATTTGCACTGCAAAACGAAAGCGACTTTCACATGAAGCCGTTTATTTCGGCATACCGCGAATACCAGGCACGCCTTCGCAGCAACAACGCCTTTGATTTTGATGATTTGATTTTAAAAACCGTGGAACTTTTAAAGTATGATCCGGAGGTTCGAAATTACTATCAGGACAAGTTCCGCTACATTATGGTGGATGAGTACCAGGATACCAATACCGTGCAGTTTGAATTGGTGCGCTTGCTTACCGGGCAGGCTCAAAATCTATGTGTGGTAGGTGATGATGACCAGTCCATCTATAAGTTCAGAGGAGCAAATATTTACAACATTTTAAACTTTGAACAGCATTTTCCGAACGCTACTGTGATTCGTTTGGAGCAAAATTATCGCTCTACCAAGCGTATTTTAGAGGCGGCAAATAACGTCATTCGAAATAACGAGGGCCGCAAGGAAAAAACCCTTTGGACAGAGAATGACGAGGGTGAAAAGATTCGCTTTAAGCAGTTTGATTCCGCCTATGAAGAGGCAGAGTTTATTGCCATGGATATCAAAAGCCAGCTTCGTCGCGGAAACTTTAACTACAACGAGGATGCGGTATTGTATCGAACCAATGCCCAGTCGCGAATTCTGGAAGAAAAGTTTATTAACGAAAATATACCGTACCGTATTGTAGGTGGGGTAAACTTTTATTCCCGTAAGGAAATCAAAGACGTGTTGGCCTATTTAAAGACCATCGATAACGGAGATGATGATTTGGCGGTACAGCGTATCATTAACGTGCCTAAGCGAGGTATCGGTGCCACATCTCTTGCAAAGATTTCCGATTATGCAAGAGCGGAGGGCATGAGCTTTTATGCGGCATTGATGGAAGCGTCCGAGATTACGTCCCTGGGTAAAGCAGCCGCAAAGGTTGAACCTTTTGTTGGGTTTATCGAGGACTTAAAGAAGAAAACAAGCAAACTTACCATCGCAGAACTCATTCGTGAGATTTTAGATCAGACCGGTTATGTGGATGAACTCTCTGCTGAGGGAACGGATGAGGCACTTGCCCGAATTGAAAATATCGAAGAATTTGTATCAAAAGCTTTGATTTATCAGGAAGAAAATGAAACGCCTACACTTTCCGGATTTTTGGAAGAGGTGGCACTGATTGCAGATATCGACAGACTGGATGAAGGGGAAGACTATGTGGTACTTATGACCCTTCACGGAGCCAAAGGGTTGGAATTTGAAAACGTCTATATGGCAGGTATGGAGGATGGCCTGTTCCCGTCCTATATGACCATTACCGACGATGACGATGCGGAAATGGAGGAAGAACGTCGTCTTTGTTATGTTGGCATTACCCGTGCAAAGCAGTGTCTTACCATGACAGCAGCAAAGAGCCGAATGGTGCGTGGAGAGTGGCAGTATGCGGCGATTTCCCGCTTTGTAAAAGAGATTCCAAAAGAGATCATCGATGGTTCTGTTTGGGAAAAGCCAAAAAACGACTTTATTGAGCTTTTTGATGCTCCGAAAAAGAGCTTTGCAGAGAAGAAGAAAGAGGCCACAAAACCTACAGCTGCAGCGGATTATGCCCAGCTTACCAGAGGAAGCGAAATTAAAAAATCCGATTTGGAGTATGAAATCGGAGATCGGGTAGCACATATTAAGTTTGGCGAAGGAGTTGTGCAAAACATTACAGACGGCGGAAGAGATTACGAAGTTACCGTAAACTTTGACCGTGTAGGCGTTAAGAAAATGTTTGCATCTTTTGCCAAATTAAAGAAAATATAAGTAGTTGTTGTTCATGTTTAGTTCAAGAATCGAGGAAGATACATGAAAAAAGGACAGATTGTAAGGGGAACCGTAATTGAAACCACCTTTCCCAACAAGGGCCGGGTGGAGATTCATCCTCATAATAACGAGGGAATCGAGGAGCCGGAAGAATTACATGTAAACAATGTGATTTTAGGACAGTTCGTGGAGTGCTCTGTAAAAAAAGCCAGAAAAGGAAAAGCGGAGGGGCGTTTGTTACAAGTCCTTCGCCCGTCTTTACTGGAAGACGAATCTTTGGCCTGTTTGCATTACAAGGAATGCGGTGGCTGCTTGTACCAGACTGTGCCGTATGATGAGCAGCTGGAACTTAAGAAAGTAAAAATCGGAAAACTTTTTTCTCCGGTAATCGGAGAAAAGTTTGGAGAAGTGTATGAAGGGGTATTACCTTCTCCAAGAGAAACATATTATCGAAATAAAATGGAGTTTTCTTTCGGCGATGCCTATCAGGATGGCCCCTTGGCTCTCGGTATGCATAAGCGTGGAAGCTTTTACGATATTGTAAGCCTTACGGATTGTCGTATCTGTGAAAAGGATATGAATGAAGTGCTTCGTATTACGTTAGAGTACTTTACCAAGCATAACATCAGTTTTTATCACAGAATGCGCCACAAAGGGTATTTGAGACATTTGCTGGTACGCCAAACCAATATCACAAAGGACATTATGGTGGATTTGGTAACTTCCTGTGAGGTGCCTACACTTCTGGGTGTACCTTTAAATGAAGAAGAAGGTTTGCGTGGCGGAAACAAACCTGCGGATATCAGCGAAGAAGAGTTATTAAACGGCTGGAAAGAAGCTCTTTTGGCAGGAAACTACGAGGGAAAGATTTCCGGTATTCTACATACAAAAAATGACCGTGAAGCGGATGTGGTGGAAGACCACGGCACGGATATTCTTTACGGAAAAGATTGGTTTGAGGAAGTTATTCTTGGACTTTCCTTTAAGATTACGCCGTTTTCTTTCTTCCAGACCAACTCGGAAGGGGCGGAAACCCTGTATCAGTTGGTAAGAGACTACGTGGAGGATGCAGATTATTCCGACGGCAAATGCGTCTATGATTTGTACTCCGGAACCGGAACCATTGCACAGCTTGTTGCTCCGGTGGCTCATAAGGTTATCGGCGTGGAAATCGTGGAAGAAGCGGTGGAAGCGGCACGAGAAAATGCAAAGGCAAACATGCTGGATAATTGCGAGTTTATTGCGGGAGATGTGCTAAAAGTCTTGGATGATATTGAGGAGAAACCGGACTTTATCATCTTAGACCCGCCTCGTGACGGAGTAAATCCAAAGGCGTTAAAGAAGATTCTAAATTACGATGTGGACAGCATCATCTACATCGCATGTAAGCCCACGTCTTTGGTGAGAGATTTACCAATGTTTTTTGAGGAAGGCTATAGCGTAAAGCGCATCGGTGGTGTGGATATGTTTCCCAGCACACCAAACTGTGAAGTGGTAGCGCTCTTAAGTAAAAAGTAGGGAACAAAAAGAGGAAATATAAAAAAAAGCAAACGGATAGTGGCAGCTCTTTTGGCGTGCGTAATTGCGCTTCTTGCGGGATGTGGACCATGTTAGCGATTCTCCAAGAGAGGTGGATGAAGAGAGCAGAAGCATTTACTTTTATTCGGTGGAAAAATAAAAGTGATTCTGCTATAATGATGCATAGATTTTAGATACAGATTTTAGGAGGCTTGTAGTATGGCTGACAAAAAGGTTTTTTCCATTAAAGAAGGAGTTTCTGTTACGGAGGAAGTCATCGGTATTATTTCAGGACTTGCCGCTACAGAGGTAAAGGGAGTTTCTTCTCTTGCCGGCAATCTGACCCATGATGTGGTTCCGAAGGCAGGTAAAAATAAAATTGCCAAGGCGGTTCATGTAATTTCAAACGATGATGAGTCCATTAACATTCGCCTTGCAGTGAACATTGAATATAATTTTGTGATTCCTGAAGTATGCAAGAACGTTCAGGACAAAGTTAAAACCGGAGTGGAGAATATGACCGGACTTGACGTACGTGAAGTTGATATCCACATTGCTACCGTTTCTGGTACCAACAAATAGAACCTTTAAAATTGATAGTCGTGTTTTAAACAATAGGTGTCGTTTACAAACGCGACACCTGTTTTTATTTACTGTAGGTTTTTGAAAAAGAAAGAGAAAGCATATGACAAGAAGACAAATCAGAGAAGCGATTTTTAAACTTTTATTTTCCGGAGAATTTCATCCTGAAGATGATGTAAAAGAACAGTCTGAGATTCTTTTGGAAGAAGAAGGCGTTTTGGAAAAGGCTTCTGACAAGGACAAGGAGTACATCTTCTCCAAGTACGAAGATATCCGTGCCCATATGGAGGAAATCGACGCCATCATAAACGAAAAGGTGGACAAATGGAAAACCACCCGTATGCCAAAGGTGGATTTGGCTATCCTTCGCTTGGCAGTGTATGAGATTAAGTTTGAGGAGGATATTCCGGAAGGAGTTTCCATCAATGAGGCAGTGGAACTTGCCAAGTTATACGGAACCGACAAATCTTCTTCTTTTGTAAACGGAGCGTTATCTAGGGTGGTTTCATGACAGACGGTGCATACACAGTCAGTGAAGTCCTAGACTATGTGGAAAACATGACAAAGGCAGATCCTTTTCTTACCAATCTGTATGTGGAGGGAGAGGTCTCCGGTGTCAACTACAACAGTCGCGGACACATCTATTTTAATTTAAAAGACGAAAAGGCTGCCATGAGTGTGGCCATGTGGAAGAGCTTTCGGGATACGGGGATTGACTTTACCCTAAAGGATGGAGACAAAGTCGTTATCCGTGGGTACTTTAATCTCTGGAAAGAACGGGGTACCATCAGTATTGTGGCTCGTTCCATCAAAAAGCAGGGACAGGGCGAACTTTATCAGAAGTTTTTGGAACTGAAAGAAAAACTTGAAGATAAAGGTATGTTTGATTCTATGTACAAACAGCCCATTCCAAAGTTTGCCAACCGTATCGGTGTGGTTACTGCATCCACCGGAGCTGCTATCCACGATATTATCAGAAATGCCAGATTGCAGAATCCGGGAGTTGAGATTATTCTTTGCCCTGCCATTGTACAGGGAGCGGCAGCAGCAAAAAGCATCGCGAGAGCCATTCGTCAAATTGATGAGTTGGGGTTGGATCTTTTAATTGTGGGCCGTGGAGGCGGCGATATCGAGGATCTCTGGTGTTTTAATGAGGAAGAGGTGGCAGATGCCATCTTCCAGGCAAAGACGCCGATTATTTCCGCAGTGGGACACGAAACGGATGTGACCATCGCGGATTTTGTTGCGGATTTAAGAGTAGCGACGCCTACAGAAGCAGCAAAGAAAGCCTGCTTTTCCATGGCGGATGTAAAAGACGATTTATACCGCATGGAAGAAGAGTTTGACTATCGTATGAACGATACCCTGCGTCGCTATCGGATGCAGTTGGAAAAATACGGGGAGACGATGAAAAGTTTCAGCCCCGAAGAAAAACTAAAAGCGCTTCGCGAACGGATGACCTATTTGGAAAGCACAATGCACCAGCGGATGAAGTATGCAATTGAGGGAGCAAGACAAAAGATTTCCTCTCTGGCAGGTCTTTTGGATGCGGCATCTCCGGCCAAGCGATTGTCCGGTGGATATTCTTTTGTTACCGCACCATCCGGAGAAAGGCTTACGGATGCAACGCAGGTTGAGGTGGGAGACGAGATTTCCCTCTTTTTGCAAAAGGGAGTGTTGAAGGCTTCCGTTACGGAAAAGGTAAAAGAGGATTAAGGAGAATTCTATGGGAGCAAAGAAAACCACATTGGAACAGGATCTGGATAAGCTGGATGAACTGGTAAAAAAGATGGATGCCGCTGATATCAGCTTGGATGAGAGTTTTGCGATATACGAAGAAGGTATGAAGGTTTTAAAAGGTGCCAACGAAAAGTTGGACGAGGTGGAAAAAAAGGTGAAGGTGCTGCAGGAAGATGGTACCCTTACCGATTTTGATGAGGAATAATATGGAGTTTCAGGAGAGACTGGAGGAAAACGTAACGCATATCAATTCGGTATTGGAATCTTATCTTCCAAAGGAAGAGGGATTTCAAAAAACCGTACTTGAAGCGATGAATTACAGCGTGCGTGTGGGTGGTAAGCGACTTCGCCCCATGCTTATGGAGGAAGTGTATCACGCATTTGGCGGAAAAGATTTGGTGGTAGAACCCTTTATGGCAGCCCTTGAGATGATTCACACCTATTCTTTGGTGCACGATGATTTGCCGGCAATGGACAATGATCTGCTTCGCCGCGGAAAGCCAACAACACATGCGGTCTATGGAGAAGCCATGGGGGTTTTGTGCGGAGATGCCCTTTTAAACTTTGCTTTTGAAACGGCGCTTTTGGCCTTTGATAAAACCACGGATGCGGAAGTCCTTGGAAAGCGGATTCCCAAGGCATTAAGGATTCTCGGGAAAAAAGCGGGCATCTACGGCATGATTGGTGGACAGGTTTGCGACGTGGAAGCCGAGAAAAAAGGCCTGGCCTTAAGTGAAGAGCAATTGGCTTTTATTATTGATAACAAAACCGGTGCACTCATTGAATGCGCCATGATGATAGGTGCTGTATTAGCGGGGGCGTCCGAAAAGGAAGTCTCCACCATAGAGATGGTTGCTAAAAAGGTGGGCGAGGCCTTTCAGATTCAAGATGATATTTTAGATGTCATCGGAGATGAGGCTACCCTTGGAAAACCTATCGGAAGTGATGAGAAAAATGAAAAACCGACCTATGTAGTATTACATGGAATAGATGCATCCAAAGAGAGGGTAAAAAGTCTTTCCGACGATGCAATCACTCTTCTTCACTCGCTGGAGAAGGATACTATGTTTTTAGAGGAATTGATAAACGCATTGATTTATCGAAATAAGTAACTATGGCATTGGAAAAGATTCACCAAACCGGTGATATTAGAAAGCTTACAACCGAAGAATTAAAAGTTTTACCGGATGAGATACGGGCATTTTTAATCGATACCATTTCTCATACCGGTGGTCATTTGGCGTCCAATTTGGGGGCAGTGGAGCTTACTATGGCTCTGCATCTGTGCTTTGATCCCGCCAAGGATAAGATTATTTTTGATGTGGGACATCAGTCTTATACCCATAAGATTTTAACCGGGCGAAAAGAAGAATTTGATACTTTGCGTTCTTATGGCGGAATCGCAGGATTCCCAAAGCGTGATGAAAGCGAGTGTGATGCATTTGGAGTGGGACATTCTTCCACCTCGATTTCTGCAGGCTTGGGGTTTGCTGCAGCAAGAGATTTGAATCACGATGACTATTCGGTGGTATCTGTTATCGGAGATGGTTCTTTAACCGGAGGTATGGTATATGAGGCATTAAACAATGCGGCTCTTTTGGGCAGTAATTACATCATCGTTTTAAACGATAACAATATGTCCATTTCCGAAAACGTGGGCGGTATGTCCACCCATTTGTCTCGCCTTCGTACCTCCAGCAAGTACACCGGATTAAAAGAAGGGGTACAAAACACCTTGGAAAAAATCCCGGCGGTGGGTGACCATATGGTTTCCGGTATCCGAAAAGTAAAGAACTCCATCAAGAATTTGATGATTCCGGGAATGGTATTTGAGGAACTGGGTATTTTGTATCTGGGCCCGGTGGATGGTCACAATGTGGATGAAATGGTAAAAATGTTCCAACAGGCATCCCAGTTTAAGGGACCGGTACTGGTGCACGTTTTGACCAAGAAGGGAAAGGGATTTGAACCTGCGGTTCGGCATCCTTCCAGATTCCACGGAACGGATCCCTTTGATAAAGAAAAGGGTCTTCCGCTGAAAAGCAAGAAGCCATCTTATACGGATATTTTTTCTACCGTAATGCGAAAAATGGGAGACCGTGACAAAAAGGTAGTTGCCATAACGGCAGCCATGATGGACGGTACCGGATTAAAGCGATTCCATAATATGTTCCCGGAACGATTTTTTGATGTGGGAATCGCAGAAGAACATGCGGTGACCTTTGCTGCAGCAATGGCTTGTGAGGGGCTAAAGCCTGTAGTGGCAGTATATTCCTCCTTCCTGCAGCGTGCTTATGATCAGATTTTGCATGATGTATGCGTGCAAAATTTACACGTGGTATTTGCTATAGATCGTGCCGGATTGGTTGGAAAAGACGGAGTGACACATCAGGGAGTCTTCGATTTGTCTTATCTTTCTTCCATGCCGAACATGACGGTGATGGCGCCGAAGAACAAGTACGAGCTTTCCGATATGATGAAGTTTGCTGTGGACTATGATGGACCAATCGCACTTCGTTATCCCCGCGGTGAGGCAATCGTCGCTTATAAGAATTATCGAAAAAAGATTGTTTTGGGAAAAGCGGAGCCTTTGGAGGAAGAGGGCGATATTTTGCTTTTTGCCATCGGCAGCATGGTAGATACCGCAATGAAGGTTCGGGAAGCCTTTTTGGAAAAAGGGATTTCCATTGCGGTTTGCAATGCCAGATTTGCCAAGCCTTTGGATGGGGAGTATTTACAAAAGGCTTGCGGAAAATATAAAGCCATTGTTACCATGGAAGAAAATGCACTCTGTGGCGGATTCGGCGAGTCCGTGCTTTGCGTTTTAAACAAGTTGGAGTATCAGGGCATCACAGAATGTGTCGGTATTCCGGATGAGTTTATCCAGCATGGTGCGGTGGAAGTGTTAAAAGAGCATCTTGAAATTGACACCAATGGCGTGAAAAAGAAAGTGGAAGCAATTTTAAGCAGGATATAGTATGAAAGAAAAAGAACGATTGGATGTGCTTTTGGTAAATCGAGGTCTTGCCCCTTCCAGGGAAAAGGCAAAGACCATGATTATGGCCGGTGATGTTTTTGTGGAAAACCAGCGTGAGGACAAAGCCGGAAGTACATTTCCCATTAATGCAAATATCGAGATCCACGGCGAGCAGTTGAAATATGTCAGTCGTGGCGGATTAAAACTGGAAAAGGCTATGCAGGAATTCCCCATTACACTTGAGGGTATGGTTTGCATGGATATCGGAGCATCCACCGGAGGCTTCACGGATTGTATGCTTCAAAACGGAGCAGCAAAGGTTTTTGCAGTGGATGTAGGCTATGGACAGTTTGCATGGAAACTTCGTCAGGATCCGCGTGTGGTTTGTATGGAAAAAACCAACATCCGCTATGTGACGCCTGAGAATATTGGGGAACAGCTAGATTTTGCGTCTGTGGACGTATCGTTTATCTCTTTGTCAAAGGTGCTTCCTGCGGCAAAAGAACTGCTAAAGGACGGCGGTGAAATGGTGTGCCTCATTAAGCCACAGTTTGAAGCCGGCAAGGAAAAAGTCGGAAAGAAGGGCGTTGTCCGTGATAAAAACGTTCACATTGAAGTGATTCAAAATGTCATCTCCTATGCGACCTCTAACGGATTTGCGGTGTTGGGACTTAGCTTTTCTCCGGTCAAAGGTCCGGAGGGAAATATAGAGTATCTTATTCACTTGCGTAAAACTGATATGACGAATAATGATATCGATTGGAATTCTGTTGCAGAAGATATTGTAAAATCTTCACATGATGCATTAGATAAATAGCAATTTATCTTACTAAATGGAAGTTCAACATGTAATACTCTCACCGGATTCGCTATCGCCGTGTCCTCACGCAAGGGTACTAAACTCACTTCGTTCGTTAAGTGCCCGCGTTGCGGACGTCCTTGTGAGAGTATTACATGCTGAAATTCCAATTTACCAGTTTATATTACGCAGTATTTGGATGAATGAGATATTTCCGAATAGTCATCCGCGGAGCGCTCCGAATACACTGCGTACAGCCGTTAAGCTCACGACTTTAGGAGTGAGCATTACGGATGTTCGCCGGGATGAGGTGAAGCGGAGACGGTGCCGAGGAAATATCTTCATTCACTCCAAATACGGGTAGCGTTTTATCAGGTAAATTGTTATTTATTATTTAGCAAAAAGGAAAAGGGAAATATGAAAAACTACTTGATTGTTACAAAAAATGAGAGAGAACTGGAAAATCCGTTCACGCAGGAACTGCAATCGTATATCGAGAAAAAAGGCGGAACGGTTTCTGTTGTGGCGCGCCCTCGTGATACCAGCAGCGAAACGGTTGATGTACCGGAGGGGGTGGAAGCCATCTTTACCGTAGGTGGTGACGGAACTTTGGTTCGCATTGCACAAACCACGGTATCTTTAAATGTACCACTGATCGGTGTAAACCACGGTCATCTTGGATATCTTTGCGATTTAAATGAAGACAATATCAAAAATGCCATTGATCGCATGTTTGAAGATGACTTTGAGATAGAAGAGCGTATGATGTTGGACGGCTATGTGGAACATGAGGATGGCTCTGCCACTAAGGTCCAGCATGCGCTTAACGATGTTGTGATCTCTACCAATGAAGCCAAATCTGTGGTTCGATTGGCAGTCTACATCAATGGGGAATATCTTTATTCTATTTCCGGTGACGGCATGATTTTTGCTACCCCCACCGGTTCCACGGCATATAACCTTTCTGCCAATGGACCTATTGTAGATCCTAAGACGGAAGCAATTTTGATGACTCCGTTAAACCCACATACTTTGACTTCCAGAAGTATTGTTCTGGATCCAAATGATGAGATTTCCGTGGAGATTACTCCGAGACGCCATACGTCCCAGGAAATTGCCACGATTCTGTTTGACGGAAGTTATCCGGTCACCATCGAGCCGGGGGAAAAACTGGTGGTAAAAAAATCTTCCCGTAAGACAAAGATGATTTTTATGAGCCAGATGAATTTTTTGGAACGTATGCGAAATAAGATGCAGGAGAGCTAAATGAAAACAGAACGTCAGAACAAGATTCTGGATTTGATTGTAAAAAAGGAAATCGGTACCCAGGAAGAACTCTTGGATGAATTAAATCATGCCGGTTACCATGTGACACAGGCCACGGTTTCCCGTGATATTCGGGAGATGAATTTGACCAAGGTGGCGCTTTCCGATGGAAAACTTCGTTATGTGGCATATCGAAAGACAGAGGAAGACTTGTCGGAAAAGTATCATCGCATTTTTCGGGATGCCTTTTTATCCATGGATACAGCTATGAATATTTTAGTGATTCGTACGGTATCCGGTATGGCTATGGCGGTGGCTGCAGCATTGGATGATATGGAGTTTCCGGAAGTGGTGGGCTCCATCGCCGGAGATGACACGGTGATGTGTGCGGTGCGCAGTGTGGAAGATACTGTCACGGTCATGCGCAAATTGGAAGATATCTTAAATTATTAAGAATTTATTAAATCTTTTCTTTTTTGTTGATGGAAAACGGATTCCTTTGATATAGTAATCATTGTAGGAAGAGCATAGTGGAGGAATTATGCTTTTAAATTTACACGTCAAAAACTTAGCTTTAATTCATGAAGAAGACATCACATTCGGTGATGGTCTTAACATCCTTACCGGTGAAACCGGAGCAGGTAAGTCCATTATATTAGGTGCGCTTTCTCTCGCCTTGGGAGAGAAGGCTTCTTTTGATGCCCTGCGGGATCCTGAAAAAGAGGCACTGGTGGAAGCGGTATTTCGTATCAGCGACGTAGAGGCAAAGACATTGCGTGCCATGGATATTACCGTTGAAGAAAATGAAGTGATTCTATCACGAAAGATTACGGGAGATCGTTCGTCTGCAAAGATTAACGGAGAAACTTTTCCTGCATCCAAGTTAAAAGAAGTAGGTGCACTTCTTTTGGATATTTATGGCCAGCATGAGAACCAGTCTCTACTACATAAGAAAAAACATTTGGAACTTTTAGACGATTTCGGAGGAGAGAGTATTTCTTCTTTAAAAGCTGATGTATCAGATGCTTATCGTCTTTATATAGAAAAGAAAAAGGAATTCGATTCTGCCAACACCGATGAATCCGAGCGTGTAAGAGAGCTTTCTTTTTTGGAGCACGAAACAGAAGAGATTTCAGCTGCAAAACTTAAGGTCGGTGAAGACGAGGAATTAGAAGCAGAATATAAAAAGCTTTCCAACGCCAGAAAGATTTCCGACGCGTTAAATGAGGCGTACGGCGAATGCGGAGATTCCGCAGGGGGAAGTTCCGAAAAAATAGGACGTGCCCTTCGTGCGCTTCGTAGTGTGGAAGACTATGATGAGGGTCTGTCTGATTTGATTTCTGCGTTATCAGATGTGGAGTCTATTCTTTCTGATTTCAACCGCGGTATTTCTGATTATATCGATGATATGGAATTCGCGGGAGAACGATTTGCCGAAGTGGAGAATCGTTTGAACGAGGTGAATGACTTAAAAGGAAAATACGGTCGTACCATCGAAGACGTGCTTCATGCATTGGAAGAAAAGACAAACCGTATACAACAACTAAAAGATTATGATACCTATCTTTTTAACCTGGAAAAGGAATTAAACGAGGCAAAGAAAAAGGTGGAGAATCTTTCTTCCCAGCTTTCTGTTCTTCGTCAGTCCAAGGCAGTGACATTGTGTGCGCTTGTAAAGGATGCACTTTTGGATTTAAACTTTTTGGATGTAAAGTTTTCCATGGAGTTTTCAAAGACACCGGATTACGGTGCCAATGGCTATGACGAGGCGGAATTTATGATTTCCACAAATCCGGGAGAGCCTATGCGTCCATTAAAGGATATAGCATCCGGTGGTGAGCTGTCCCGTGTCATGCTTGCGATTAAGACCATTTTGGCACAGTCTGATTCGATTGATACGTTGATCTTTGATGAGATTGATGCCGGCATTTCCGGTCGTACGGCACAGGCAGTTTCCGAAAAGATTTACCTTGTATCCCGCGCACATCAGGTGATCTTAATTACCCACTTGCCACAGATTGCCGCTATGGCGGATCATCATTTCTTAATTGAAAAGGATGTGGTTACCGGAGAAAGCATCGGAAGTGACAGGGGGATTTCTACCATTTCCACCATTCAGGAGTTATATGCGACTCAGGTAACAAATGAGCTGGCACGTATGGTAGGCGGCGCAGAGATTACAAATGCCACAATTGAAAATGCCAGGGAACTAAAAGAATTGGCAGATGAAAAGAAAAAAACACTTGTCTTATAATAAAGGCGGAGAATTTCAAATAAGAAATTCTCCGTATTTTTTAAAAGTGAAAATTAATTCATCTTTAACTGGATTTATATTCATTTACAATTTGATTTTTTGTCAATATAATCGTTGACACTTTATGCGTTTTTTTGCTAGAATTTTGACAATTTAAAAATATTTTTAAGCATTTAAGAAAGAGAGGATTTTAAAATGGCAACCATTATCGGTGATGGAATTACTTTTGACGACGTACTTTTGGTGCCTCAGTATTCTGAGGTTACTCCTAACATGATTGATTTATCGACTAACCTTACAAAAAAGATTCGTTTAAATATTCCAATGATGTCAGCGGCTATGGATACGGTTACGGAGCACAGAATGGCAATTGCCATGGCTCGTCAGGGTGGTATCGGTATCATCCACAAGAATATGTCCATCGAAGCACAGGCAGAAGAGGTAGATAAAGTAAAACGTTCCGAAAATGGTGTTATTACAGATCCTTTCTTTTTATCTCCGGATCATACACTTCGCGATGCGGATGAACTTATGGCTAAGTTTCGTATTTCCGGTGTGCCGATTACCGAAGGCGGTAAGCAGGGCGGCAAATTAATTGGTATTATTACAAACCGTGACTTGAAGTTCGAAGAAGATTACTCAAAGAAGATTTCCGAGTGCATGACTTCCGAGAATCTGATTACAGCTCCGGTTGGCATTACTTTAGATGAGGCAAAGAAGATTTTAGGTAAAGCACGCAAGGAAAAGTTGCCGATTGTTGATGAGAACCTCTGCCTGCGTGGTCTGATTACCATCAAGGACATTGAAAAGCAGATTCAGTATCCTCTTTCTGCAAAGGATGCACAGGGAAGACTTCTTTGCGGAGCAGGTGTAGGAATCACCGCAAATATGATGGATCGCGTGGATGCTTTGGTAAAGGCTTCCGTAGACGTAATTGTTGTTGACTCCGCTCACGGACATTCTAAGAATATTATTAATGCTGTAAAAGAAATCAAAGCAAAATATCCGGACCTTCAGGTAATCGCAGGAAATGTTGCAACAGGTGAAGCAACCAAGGCTTTGATTGAAGCCGGTGCAGATGCGGTTAAGATTGGTATCGGACCGGGATCTATTTGTACGACTCGTGTGGTTGCCGGTATCGGTGTTCCTCAGGTTTCTGCTATTATGGATGCTTATGAAGTTGCAAAGAAATACGATATACCGATTATCGCAGACGGTGGTATTAAGTTCTCCGGTGATATGACAAAGGCACTTGCAGCCGGTGGTTCCGTATGCATGATGGGATCTATGTTTGCAGGATGTGACGAAGCTCCGGGTGAGTTTGAATTATATCAGGGACGTAAGTTTAAGGTATACCGTGGTATGGGCTCCATCGCAGCGATGGAAAACGGTTCTAAGGATCGTTACTTCCAGGAAGGTGCAAAGAAGCTGGTTCCGGAAGGTGTGGAAGGCCGCGTAGCTTACAAAGGATCCTTAGAGGATGTTGTATTCCAGTTGGTGGGCGGTATTCGCTCCGGTATGGGATATTGCGGATGTCCTACGATTGAGGAATTGCATGAACGCGGTAAATTCGTAAAGATTTCTGCAGCTTCCTTAAAGGAATCTCATCCACATGACATTCATATTACAAAAGAAGCTCCGAACTATTCGGTAGAGTAAAAACGCTGCCTGGCGCAGCGAAGGTAAGAACTGATATGTACCCCTTTTTCTGGACAACCAGAGAAAGGGGTTTTTTATGCGCTATT
>DAIMGJ010000004.1:0-147918 GCA_036723975.1 Lachnospiraceae bacterium | reverse complement strand
ATTATCAAGGTTCTTATGTGTTGCTCCCTCGAGCGACAACTCTGATAGATTATCACTTTGTCATCTCTTTGTCAACAACTTTTTTCAAAAAATTTCGCACACCGCTTTTTTTCTTGCGTGTGCGAAACATATGATATCAAAAGGTATACCCTCTGTCAACTAATTTTATGTGAATTTTTCGTGTTTTTTTAGGCCTTACTAGATATAGTCTTTATCCAAACAAAGACCTCAAAATGTTGTTCTCATATAAATATAGAAGAAACTCATTTTCATTGATTTGAGCCTGCGCCAACCCGCCTATCTCCGTGTTCGGTATCATACTGATAATGTACATCATGATCCACACAAACAAAATTCCTTCGCATGCTCCAAAAAGTACACCCAAAAATCTGCTGATTTTTCCCAGTATGGGGGCGTGGTTTATCAGCTTACTCAAACCGGTTAAAAGTGACACGATAATCAGTGCCACTACAATCGCCGCGACAAAAGAAAAAACATGAATAATATATTTTGTAATCACAAGGGCTGCTTCGCTGATGACTTCTGTTTTTCTCTCTTCAAACAGACTTTCGGTTTGCTCCCCCAATTCGCTGAGCTTACCGTTTTTTTCCAGAAGCTCCTTCATCTTTTCTACAGCCACCATATCCTCTGTCGTGGTTTGCGTTGTCTGATCCACCTTTGTATTCAAGCCCCTCTCCACCTTTGTACCAATGATCTCTACGACTTTTACGTTTGATAAAAGGTTATCCTCAATAATCGGAGTGGCAGTTTGTACAAAGTAAATCACAAAGATCCAACCGACGATTCCGAATATAATTCCAAGCAATCCCCGATTGTACCCCTTCCATATAAATAGAAGAAACAAAACACAAACAACCAAAAACAAAACATTAAATGTCATTTCAGTCGAACCCTCTCAATTTTTTCTTTCTCTATTACTATATATGTCCGATAGCTTTCCCAAGGAATTATTTCTAAAAATCCGTTAGAAAAAACATAGGAAAACTTATTTACGCCCAGTCTTGTATAAATGCTGACACTTTCGCCATCCGTAAGCATCACTTCATTTGTCTTTGTCATACTCGCTTTTGTATAGGCCCCATCTATGATTCGTTCAAAGCGACGACTGGCCGACATATTATAAAAGCTCAAACGATTCTGTCCCTCGTCATCAGAAAAAATAAATCCAAAATAGCGGTCATTGTGAAAAACGTTCTTTATCCCGCTCGGCAAAAACAGTTCCTTTTTCACCTTTGGCTCTTTTTGATTGCCAAAGATTACTATCTCCGAATCTCCGAAAGCAATCATCTCATCGTTTACCACAAAATCAACCTCCGGAACAATCATATTCGAGTAGGAAAACTTTGCTACGATGTGATCACTTTTCTCTTCTCCGGCCGGACCGAAATCATAAAACAAAACCGTACTCTTAATGTCCCCTCCCGATACATCAACTACAGACAACGCAAATCGATCCCCGCCGGAAGAAAGGGCTATAGACATAGGATAACCTGTGTTTTTTGTATGGACTTCTCCGGAGGCCAATATTTCGCCCTTTACATTATATAACTTTAAATATCCGGTATCTCCGTTTTGCATCAAAACTACCACATTACCGTTTTTTGCAACATCCGCATCCACAATCGGTAAATTGGTTGAGATTTTACCCTCGTTACCGGATACGGATTCCACAAACAAACGACTTCCGGTTTTGTCGTAGATTAAAAGCTTTCCTTCACAAGTCTTAATCTTTGGATTCGTCATCTCATAGGTTTCATTCCAAATAAGGTTGCCTTCATAATCCTTATAAAAAGCCCCATCACGACTGTAAGACAAAAGATTTCCCATAAAGTCCACATAGCCGGTCTGCTCCGCATCCTTTCTTTCATAAGAAGAAGATACTTCGTATTCACTGAAAGACGCAAAGGTACGATACAACAAATATCCGCCCACAAGAACCAAAAGCAATACGCCAAAAAACGCCTTTCTGGCTCTGGGAGGCAAAGGTTCATTCATTTTTTCAAACTGTTTTAATTCATCCATAAATCCTAAAAAAAACAGAGGACTTAAAAGCTTTAAGCCCTCTAACTTTCATTAATAAGTAAACACTGCCACTCCGTAAGCGGGCAAAGGATATGCAACTGAGTATTCCTTTCCGTCACACTCCATACGTTCCGGAGTATAATTAACCGGTCGCTTACTTTCCGTTCCGCCAAAACGAACATCCTCACTGTTCAAAATAAGCTTTAACTTCTTATTATCAGGAACACCGACTCTGTAATCATCATATGCCACCGGTGTAAAGTTAATTACAAACAAGAGGTTTTTCTTTTCGGAAAAACCTTTTCTGACAAAACTGAAAATACTGCGATAGCTGTCATTGGCGTTGATCCACTCGAATCCGTTCCAGTTAATATCCTGCTCATACATTGCCGGATATTTACGATATATATGAAGCAGTTCTTTCATCCATTCGTTCATGGCTTTATTGTTAGGATTCTCCATTAAATACCAATCCAGCTCACGTTTTTCGCTCCACTCCTGATACTGGGCAAAATCCTGTCCCATAAAAAGAAGCTTTTTACCGGGATGTCCCATCATAAAAGCATAGCCGGCTTTAAGATTCTTGAACTTATCGCCCTCCAGACCCGGCATCTTATTAATCATAGAACACTTTAAATGCACCACTTCGTCATGAGACAGTACCAGAATATACTTCTCGTACTCGTTATAGCTCATAGCAAAAGTCATCTTGTTGTGGTTGTCTTTCCTGAAATAGGGATCCAACTTCATATAATCCAAGAAATCATGCATCCATCCCATATTCCATTTGTAGGAAAAGTTTAATCCGTCTTCCTCCACGCTTCCCGTAACTTTCGGCCACGCAGTGGATTCCTCGGCAATCATTACCACGCCTTTGTACCGTCCCGTAACAAGGGTATTGATATGCTTAAAGAACTCGATTGCCTCAAGATTTTCGTTGCCGCCGTATTTGTTGGCAATCCACTCTCCGTCCTTTTTTCCGTAATCCAGATATAACATGGATGCCACAGCATCCACGCGAAGTCCGTCGATATGGTAGGTTTCAATCCAGTTAATGGCAGAACCGATCAAGAAGTTTTTCACTTCGTTTTTGCCATAATCAAAAATCTTTGTTCCCCAGTCCGGATGCTCGCCTTTTTTCGGATCCGCATATTCATACAACGGTTCTCCGTCAAAATTTGCAAGACCGTGGGCATCCTTCGGGAAATGCGCAGGAACCCAATCCAAAATAACGCCAATCCCTTTTTTATGAAGATAATTTACCAAATACATAAAATCTTTTGGCGATCCGTAACGGGAAGTTGGGGCATAATAACCTGTCACCTGATATCCCCAGGAACCATCAAAAGGATACTCGGAAATCCCCATAAGCTCAACATGGGTATAGCCCATTTCTACCACATAATCGGCGAGCGCCTTCGCCAGCTCTTTATAAGTATAAAAACCATCATCTTCACGTCCCGGATGACGCATCCAGGAGCCGGGATGCACTTCATAGATGGCCAAAGGCTGCTCCCAATAATTTGAAACAGAGCCTCTTTTTTTCATCCATGTTCCATCGGTCCAGTTAAACCCATCCACAAAAGCAATGCGAGACGCAGTTCCCGGTCGAAGTTCCGCCATATTGGCATAGGGATCTGCTTTATAAAGCTTTTCTCCGTCTCCGGTATAAATCAGATACTTGTACAAATCTCCTTCTTTGGCCTCCGGAATAAAGGTTTCGTATACACCCATTTCCATCGGAGCCACTCTCTCCATCATATGAGAAGATTCGTTCCAGCCATTGAATTCTCCAACAACAGCAACGGCTTGGGCATGAGGAGCCCAGACATCAAAAACAATTCCGTCCACTCCATCAACCACCATGGGATGTGCACCCATTTTTTTGAAAATATCATAATGTGTTGCCTGACCAAACAAATAGCTGTCAAGTTCTGTAAAATTACTCATTTATCTACCCCTTTTATTCATCCTGAAAATCCTTTTCCTGCAAGATAAGATTTCCATCGTCGTCGTAATGCTTTCCGCCCAGTCGTCCGAAAAATCCGCTGAGTCCGCCTCTTTCCGCATGATCGATAGCCTCGTCTACGATTTCTTTTACTCCCGTAACATAAACCGGGTGGTTCGGCCGGAAACGAATATTGATTCTGTCATAAAGTGCCAACACACCCATTTCATCAATATTGTATCCCAGCTCCAAAGCATAAACCTTACCAAAATTCACAAGCTCGTCTATGGTAAGCACCGGAATATTGATTCTTTCCGTAAATCGCTTTGCATATTCCACATTGGCATTTAGCAATCTCTGAAGGTTTTCCTTTGTATCCTCCATGATTACAATGATTCCGCTGGTATCATTTTCCATGAGAAGAGATAATGTAACCGCACTTTCCGTCGTAAGCTGCCCTGCCTCTTCAATAATCAAACATCCGCCGGAAACCGCAGCAAACAACTGCTTGATATCCTTTTCGTTCAAACGCTTACCGTCAATTTTTCCAACGTTACCGGAAGGTTTTCCCGTTTCATCCTGCAATACCTTTATGATATTGGTAGCCAGTGTCGTTTTTCCGCTTCCCTTTCCACCGAAAATAATAAGATTTCCGGTCTTTGCTCCCTGAGTAGTTGAAAAACGCTTTCGAAGTCCCGTAAGGGCCTGACAAAGATTCTCTTCCATTCCGGTAATCGGAGTGAAATACGAAAAGATTTCTTTTTCCTCTTCCGTAAGCTTATGCTGGGCTGTATCAACAGCAACCTCTTCTTCTTTTATCGGAGCATCCACCACAACATCCGGCGCAAGTTTAGCCAAATCAATGGTGCTTCCGTTGTAGATAGAATCTTCCTGTTCCTTCTGCTCTTTGGTAAGCTCCGGCTTCGGTTCTTCCTGCTTTTCATCTTTTTCTAAAAGTTCCGCAACGGAGTCAGCCAATCGCATCTCAGAATCATTCTCTACCTCTGAGTACGCATCCTCATCCGACTCTTCTTCCGCATCCTCTTCGAAAATATCCTCCTCGAGAATCTCGGTTGCATCCTCTTCAAAAGCATCGTCCTCTTCCGCGAGAATCTCAGTTACATCTATCTTCGGAAGTTCTTCTTCCTCATCAGATGCCTGTTCCTCTTTTTCGCCCTCTAACTCCGGCGGTGTCCATGTCGGAGCTCCCGTATCATCATGTGTCAAAGCCGGCACAACAGTCTCTGCTACAGCTCCCACTTCAGCTGCGGTCACAACCGGTATTTCCAATCCCACACCCAGCACATCGCCATCTTCTTTAACTCTCGGAATCGGGAAGGTGCGATTTTCTTTTAATGCCTGCTGCTCCTCGATCAATTCCCGGGGAATCTCTTCAGTCTTCTCGGAAGGCTCTTCTTTCTTTTCCTCTGTATCTGCAGTCGGAACCTTGGATAGATACTCTTCCTTTAAAAGCTCCCGTGGAGTCATTCCCGCATCTAACTTTGGAGAGACTTCCTCCAAACGATCCATAATCTGGGTAACGGCAGTAATGGCGCGGGCTTTGGTCTGTTCAAATCGAATCTGCTCCGCCTCATCCAAGGCTGCCTTTGCGGCAGCTCTGGTTTTTTCCCAGTTTTCCATAACCTCTTCGATGGTCATCTGACCCTTCATCGGAGGTTCGTGATCGCCCTTAAACTCCGGTAAAATAAAACTTACCTGACCGTCATGAGCCTCTGTCAAATACTCTTGAAAGCTATGTTTTAACGTTTCATCAAGTTTTTTATCTTCTTCTTTTTTCTCTTCCGGATCCGGAAGTTCCTCTTCTTTCATGCGAAGGTACGGAATATCCTCCACCAAACCCTTGATCGCTTCTAAGTTCTCATCAATCTCCGCAGATTCGGTGGCCTGCATGATTTCTTCAATGTTTCGTTGAATTTCCGCCTGAAGGTTTACGGTATTAAACTTATCGCTGGAAACCTCCACCTCCGGAATTTGAATGGGCTTATGCAAAATCTCGTTATTGCCGACTTCTTCTCCCGGATAAATCTCGGTAATTCCGTCTTTTTTCTGCTGAATCAATCGATACTTATCTTCCTGATTCTTATCCAACGGGTGATACAGCATCTTTAATTCCAACGCACGTTCCACATAAGGACCGTCTCCAAACCAAAGAATAATCTCATCACACAAATCAATACATTTATTTACCTCTCCGGCTTTATGGTAAAGTCTTGCCAACTCATAGGCCCACTCCTCCATAAAATCCGAAGCTTTCAGCTCCTCCAAAACAGAAATCAGTGTATTGATATCCGCACCTTTCGCACGATTTATCTCATAACGAATAATGTATTTCATGCTGTCGTGAGGTGCAATTTCCACAAACTCATCATAATAGTCTTTTGCGGCGTCCAAATTGTTCATTTTCACCGCAATCATGGCAAGGCGAAAAATGATCATGCGTCCAATAGGAGAACGTTCATGACCCAATTCCAATAAATCTTTTGCTTCTTCCAATTCATCACAGACTTCAAATAATTCCCCTGCCTGCAACAAAATATTAACGTTTGGTACCTTCTTCCAGTTTTCACTGCGCAAAAGCTCCAACGCTTCTTCTTTTTTTCCTTGGTTTACAAGTTTTTTAATCTCGTCAAGCTTCGCCTTGTATTCGTTACGATCCACCTTTTCACCTCAGCTGAATACATTTTATTGTTTCAAGTGTAGCACACTAATCTTCTTTTTTCTTTAGGAATTTCGGAGTCTTGGCACGCTTGCGGGCCGCTTCCTTCTCCGGATCCTTCGCAACCAGAGAAAGGGTCTCTTCATCCACATGATCGATATCAATATAATCATCGGTTTTCACCGGTAGATTGCGTTTGCGCAACAGATATCTGTTAAACCGTCCAACAATATAATAAATCATTGCCATGGTAGGAACGCCCAAAAGCATTCCGGCAAATCCAAAAAGTTTTCCGCCGACCACGATGGAAAGAACTACCCAGAAGGACGTAATTCCCGTTGAGTCTCCAAGAATCTTTGGTCCGATTAAGTTGCCGTCAACCTGCTGCAAAATCAAAACAAAGATTAGGAAGTAAATACCCATCTTCGGCTCGGTTAAGAAAATGATGATAACCGTTGGTACTGCCCCAATGTAAGGTCCGAATACCGGAATGATATTTGTCACTCCGATAATTACAGATGTAAGTATCGGATACGGCATACCCACAATCACCATAAATACGTAGCAGATGACACCGATAATTGCGGAATCAATAATCTTTCCGATAATGAATCCATAAAAAATATCATTGGTTTTACGAACCACTTCCAAAACAACATTTCCTGCTTTCGGAGGAAAGATGCTATAGATGATTTTTTTAATCTGTCCTTTGAACTTTTCTTTTTCCATAAGGACATACACAGAAACAAATACACCGATAATTACATTAACGGCAGTCTTCGCAATAGAAAAACCAAAGGATGTCGCCACCTGAATCAGCTTATTTTGATCTTCCAAATCCAGATACGTTCTGGCGTAATTAATGGCCCACTCTATTCCGGCAAAAATCTTCTCGTCGTTTTTGGCTCCCATGATTGCCTCTTCAAAACGACCCCGGGTAATTTCATTGGCCCAATCCAGCACTCCGTAAATCTGCTCAATAATGTGGTTGGACAAATAAGTTACCGTTGAAATAAATTCCGGAACAACTGCGGAGAAAAACAGAATAATAATTCCCCATAAAATAACCAGCGCAATTAGCGAGCAGACGATACGTACGTTACGTTTTACGCGCTCTGCATTCTTTGCCCGCTTTAAGAAAAACGGCAAAAATCGCTTTTCAAAAAACATCATCATCGGGTTCATCAAAAAGGCCATGACCAAACCGACGATAATCGGCGTAAAAGCCACCATTAAGGTATCAAACCCTTTCTTTATCTCGTAATAACGCTTGATTCCGAAATAGAAAAGGATAATTCCCACAGCGGCTACAATCGCAACGATTGCCAAGGGCAAAAATCGTTTCACCATTCGCTGGGCGTATGCTTTGTCGTACTTTTCTTCTTTGTTCAAATCTAATCTCCCAATACCTACTGTGCCTTATAGTAATTAATCAAACATCCCTTCTGAATGATTTCTCTTTCGTCATCCGTAAGTTCACCTAAGGTTAGCTCGAATTCCTTCATGGAATCATTCTTTACGACATAAGCCGTGATGCGCTCTTTCTTTTCGGAAACCGCATCATAAATATTCGGGATAAATAAATAATCTCCGTTTGTAAAGGGAAGTTCTCCTTCCGGAATTACGAAAGGAAGCATTCCCCAGTTAATCAGATTCGAGCGGTAACGCTTCGTCGCATATTCATTTGCGATATTGGCCCATCCGCCAAGCACCTTCTGACAGGAAGCCGCCTGCTCACGTGCTGAACCGTCTCCCGGCTTCACAGCAAAAATGGTACTTCCAACTCCGATATTCTGACGGGATACATCCGTAAATTTCTCCTTTACCGTATGAATCACTTCATGGAACTCCGGTGAAAGTTCACCCGGGCAGGTATCTTCTTCAATTAACTTTTGGATCTTTTGTACTTCTTTGGCACGTCCCACATACTCCGGATCCTTGCGGGAAAGTGTAAATTCTGCAAGTCCCAGTGGGTTCGAACGATAAGAAGAAGTCTCTCCTGACGGAATTAATTCGTCCGTTGTGGTAACCGGATCGTGGATTTCGGATACCACTTTAAGGAACATATGCTTCGGCAACGGACTCATAGCCGGCCAGTCTTTAATGTTTGGACCAAATTTAATCTCAACGCTTTCATCCGCCACGCCTTTGGAATCAAAGACGCGATTTTCATAAATGGTTTTATCAAAGAAATACTTCGGTTTTGTAAAGTTTACATCCACTTCATCCGCAGCAGTTAAATATCCCTTATTTGCTGCTGTTGCTGCAATGGAACGAGCATCCATAAGTGCAACGGAAGAAATCTGTCCGTTCTGCAGCTTGGAACCTTCACGATTCGGGAAGTTTCTGGTGGAATGACGAATGGAGAATCCGTTGTTGGACGGCGTATCTCCCGCGCCAAAGCACGGACCGCAGAAAGCGGTTTTTACAATTGCTCCCGTAGCGGTCAAATCCGCTACCGCGCCGTTTCTCACAAGCTCCATATAAATCGGTGTGCTGGCCGGATAAACAGAAAGAGTAAACTCATCCGGTCCAATGGAGGCCCCGCGCAAGATATCGGCAGCATCACAAATATTTTCAAAACCACCACCGGCACATCCGGCAATGATTCCCTGATCTACATATAATCTTCCGTTACGAACTTTATTCTTTAACGAAAAATCCACTTTTCCATCCAATGATACCTTGGCGCGCTTTTCACAATCGTCCAAAATATCCATAAGATTTGCTTTTAATTCCTCAATGGTATAGGTATTTGACGGGTGGAACGGCATTGCAATCATCGGTTTGATTTCGGAAAGATCAATCTCTATCATTCCGTCGTAATATGCCACTTCTCCCGGATTTAATTCCTTGTATTCTTCCTTTCTTCCGTGAATCTCATAAAACTCTTCCACCAAAGCGTCGGTCTTCCAAATAGAAGAAAGACAGGTAGTCTCGGTGGTCATAACATCAACACCGATTCTGAAATCAACGGAAAGGTTTTTCACCCCCGGTCCCACAAACTCCATCACTTTATTTTTCACATAGCCTTTGTCAAAGACCTCTCCGATAATAGCCAGCGCAACGTCCTGAGGACCCACGCCCTTGCGAGGAGAACCGGTAAGGTAAACTCCTACCACTTCCGGCATGTTGATATCGTAAGTTCTGTTTAACAACTGTTTTACAAGCTCCGGTCCACCCTCGCCCATAGCCATGGTACCAAGAGCACCGTAGCGGGTATGGGAATCGGAACCCAAAATCATCTTGCCGCCACCTGCAAGCATTTCCCTTGCAAACTGGTGAATAACTGCCTGATGAGGCGGAACGTAAACTCCGCCGTATTTTTTCGCACAGGTCAGTCCAAACATATGGTCATCTTCGTTAATGGTACCGCCAACCGCACACAAAGAATTGTGACAATTGGTAAGCACATAAGGAATCGGAAACTTCGTAAGTCCCGAAGCCCGGGCTGTCTGAATAATTCCTACATAAGTAATATCGTGACTGGTAAGCTTATCGAACTTAATCTGAAGTGCTTCCATATTTCCGGATGTATTATGATCACGCAGGATGCCATAAGCTATGGTTTCCTTTTTTGCCTCTTCTTTTGTAACGACTTTCCCGATTTTCTGCTGAATTTCTGCGGATGCAGAAACCCCATCAGCAATCAACTCGCTTCCGTTTATCAAATACATTCCGGTGTTTGAAAGTTTCATACCTTACCTCACAATCTAACATTCAATCTTAAGAATCTTTTTTTGAAAAAAGAGAAAATACGGATTTGTTTTTTCCCTCGTCCGCGCCCTCAGGCTTTTCTTCTCCTTCTTTCCATGCAAAATATTCTGCGTCTAAATCTGCTGACAAATCAACTTCGTTTCCTTCCGCCTCCTTCGAAGTCGTTCCTTCCGGAAGTTCCAAACCTGCTTTTTCAAAATACTCGGTATTGATTTTTATCTCCGGCTGAGGAGCTGCGACTCCGCTACTCTGTGGAGGAAGATCTGATTTTTCTTCTTTTTCTTTGATGCGACGGGCATTTTCTTCATCGATCAATTTCGTATACTTTTGAATATCAATAAAATCCTGCAGTTGAGACTTCAGCTCGTACTGATTCGTCTTCACCTGCTGCCGCTGCTCCTTCATTGCATCCATCATCTCTTGATGAAACTTCGCCGAACGCTCTTCGGCTGTCTTCATAATCTCCTGAATCTGAGCTAACGCCTGATCCGAATAAATCACGGAGGCGGCATAGATATCCTCTGCCTGCTTACGAGCCTCGAAAGTCATTTCATCCAGCTCTTTTTGCTGTTTGCGAAGTGCTTTTTCCCGACTTTGCACCGTAAGCTCATGCTCATCCATCATGTCATACATGCATTCGTTGAGTTCCTTCAACAAATCCATCATATCTATTTTATCAATAATAACTCTTCGCTTACTTCCGTTGTATGGTTCTGCTTTTGAAAATAAAACGTGAATCCGTTTAAGAACTTCCTCGGTACGTTCTGCCGCTGCCATGAAAAAATCTCCTAAAACTTATAATAATCCCATTGTTTAAAGAGTAACATATTCCATAACCCCTGACAACTGCTACATTTCAGGTTTTAGGCTACGATTCATTAGTTCATAAACCGCTTCCTTCGGATCTTTCTCTTCAAACAAAACCTGGTTTACACCTCGGATAATCGGTAAATCCACATGATATTTTTCGCCCAATCCCAGGGCTGCTTTGGCGGAATACGCTCCTTCCACCACCATCTGCACCTTATCATAGGCTTCTTCCGGTTTTAACCCCTGACCGATGTAGTAGCCGGCCTTTCGATTTCGGCTATGCTGGGACTGGCAGGTTACAATCAAATCTCCGACCCCCGTAAGTCCTCCCAAGGTCTCCGGATTTCCACCCATGGCAACCGCCAATTTTTCCATTTCACGAATACCCCGGGTAATCAATGCGGCTTTTGCATTGTCTCCATAGCCAAGACCATCGGACATACCCGCAGCCAGTGCCATGACATTTTTTAAAGAGGCTCCCAATTCGATTCCCAACACATCATTGCTGGTGTATACACGAAACCTTTCGTTTGCAAAAATCTGTTGTGCATCCTTTGCAAAGGCCTCATCCTTGGCTCCCACCACCACCAAAGTCGGTAATCCGATAATTACCTCCTCCGCGTGGGACGGGCCACTTAATACTCCCACCTTTGCCTCCGGAAGTTCTTCCTCTACAATTTCCGTTTGGGTGTAAAAGGTATGGTCCTCAATTCCCTTGGAAACCGTAATAATTCTCTGACCTGCCGGTAAATAGGGCTTTAATTTTCGGGCAGTCTCTCTTTCCGCCACAGAAGGAACCGCCAAAACAATTAAGTCCTTTCCTTCTGCTGCCACTTTCAAATCCGAAGTAAACTTCAGTCCCTCCGGCAATCGAAGGCCCGGAAGTTTATCATTGACTCCGGTTTTTACCATTTCCACTACTTGCGACCTTCTGTGAGACCAAAGAATCACATCATGTCCGTTTTTGCAAAGCAAGGAAGCCAAGGCACTGCCCCAACTTCCTGCTCCGATTACTGCTATCTTATTCATATCTTCCTCACTTAAAAAGTTCCCCGGCACGATCCAAAATACCGTGCAGGTACGCAATCAACACTCCGTAATTGGTAATCGGAATTCTTTGTTCCTTCGCGGTTTCAATACGATAATTCATCTCCCGCGCAGGGAGCATACATCCTCCGCAATGAATGATCAATTCATACTTGGATAACTCCTCGGGGTATTCCCCTCCGGAGGTAAACTCATAGGAAAACTCCTTTCCCGTATACCTCTTTATCCATCCCGGAATCTTAACCGTTCCGATATCTTTGCATTGTCGCTTGTGAGAGCATCCTTCGGAAATCAAAATCCTTGCGCCCTCCTTCAGATTTTCAAGAGCCTCCGCACCTGCAATCTGTGTCTTCAAATCACCCTTATACCTAGCCATTAAAATGGAAAAAGAAGTAAGGGGAATTGCTTTTGGAACGAGACGATTAACCGTCTCAAACACCTGAGAATCACAGATTACCATTTTCGGTGGATACGCCGTATCCTTTAACACCTCCGACAATTCCGAGTCTCGACAAATCACCGGAATTCCGCCGGCATCCAGAATATCTCGAATCACTTGCTGCTGTGGCAAAATCAGGCGGCCCTTCGGAGCCGACTTATCGATCGGTATAACCAAAACCACACGATCGTTTTCATCAATCAAATCCCGGACCAAGGGGCGTTCCTTTGGAAGTTCATATGCCTGTATAATAGTATCCAGAATCGCTTCCCGATTCCACTCTTCCCTTGCCGTCACTTCCACGAAAGAGATTCCTCGCTTTTTGATTTCTTCCAAAAAATCTGTCTCAAATTCATCCGGCACATTCTCGCTTTTTACCAGAACCGCCATATCGATTTTTCGAAGAATCTGTTTTGCCTTGGTAATCCGCTTTTCGCCCAACTCCCCCTCATCATCAAGTCCCGGCGTATCGATAAATAACACCGGACCAAGGGGCAGAAGCTCCATGGCTTTTTTCACAGGATCCGTGGTAGTTCCTAACGTGTCGGAAACCACTGCCAGATCTTCCCCCACAAGGAGATTAAACAATGTGGATTTTCCGGCATTTCTGCGACCGAAGATTCCGATTTGAATGCGTTCGGAAGAAGGTGTATCATTTAGTCCCATAGTTTCTCCTAGAATCTGAAATCGCGTTTTCCGTTTGCAATTTCATTTAAGTACTTTGCACACTGCTCTTTTACATTCGGATTGGTAATGACATTTAATTCCTTTGAAATCAATGCCTCGCCGATTCGCTTTGTATCCTCAGACGCATAATCCATCAAGTATTCCTTCAATGTCATAAGCGCATTCGGATGACAACAGTTAACAATCTGCTTGCTCTTTAACAGCTCCATGAAACGGTCCCCGGTTCTTCCCGCACGATAGCATGCAGTACAGAAGGAAGGAACATACTCTAATTCCATCAACCAGCGTACCACCTCATCCAAGGTACGATTATCAATCACATCAAACTGCGCAGAGTTTTCTTCCTCCGGTTCCGGCTCTGCGTAGCCACCTACGGATGTTTTGCTTCCGCCGGAAATCTGGGAAATACCAAGCTCCAATACCCGCTTTCTGGAAACCACACTTTCTCTTGTGGAAACAATCATACCGGTGTAAGGAACCGCAATTCGAATACATGCCACAATCTTTGCAAACAAATCATCAGAAAGACCGTTATCAAACACATCCGGATCAATATCATCCGCCGGACGTACACGGGGTACGGAAATGGTATGGGGACCCACACCGGTGTAGGCCTCCAAATGCTCTGCATGCATGATGATTCCGGTAAAGTCATAACGATAATTATTCAATCCAAACAAAACGCCAAGTCCCACGTCATCGATTCCGCCGCCTAACATTGCGCGATCCATTGCTTCCGTATGCCATGCATAATCATGCTTTGGTCCGGTTGGATGTAGCTTTTCATACTGCACCTTATCGTAGGTTTCCTGAAACAAAATATAGGTACCGATTCCTGCTTCTTTTAACATACGGTATTCCTCTTCGGTGGTTGCAGCAATGTTTACGTTTACACGGCGAATGTCACCGTTTTTGTGATGAATTCCGTAAATCGTTTTGATACTGTCAAGCACATACTCGATGGGGTTGTGAACCGGATCCTCTCCGCACTCTAATGCCAGTCTTTTATGTCCCATATCCTGTAAGGCAATGACTTCTTTTCTTATTTCTTCCTGTGAAAGCTTGACACGACGAATGTGCTTATTTTTTGCATGATAAGGACAATACTCGCATCCATTAATACAATAATTGGATAAATAAAGAGGCGCAAACATAACGATTCTGTTTCCGTAGAATTCGTTTTTAATGTCTCGCGCCAACTGATAGATTTCTTCATTTTTTTCCGGAATATCGCAATCCAGCAAAACAAGAGCCTCTCTGTGAGATACTCCCTTCATTTTTCTCGCCTTGTTTAAAATCTCATCAATCAAGGCAACATTGGATTTGTTTTTTTCCGCAAATTCAAGTGATTCCCTAATCTCCTCATCACTGATAAACTCTTCTGCTTTCGGTGATTTAACATTATACATGAACTTTTTCCTCCGTTTTCTTTTTCGGTCTGTTTAATGTCTCCTTTGCGGAAACCCATTTATCCACAATACAAACAACTAATGCTTCTTTTGTTCCCGGCACCCGGGTCAGATTTAAGGGCCACATATGGCATTTTATAATACTCTGCTCCGTCTCTCCGATTTTAAAATCCCTAAGCGCATTGCGAAGCGCCCGGTCGGCATGATGATATCCGTGTAGTTTATCTCCGTAATCATGCCAGTCATACAAATAATAATCATGTAAAAATGCACCTACGACCAAAGCCTTTTCATCCACCGTAAGATGCATTTTTTTCACGAAGAAGAAACTTTTTCTCGCCACATCCATACAGTGGTCAAAGGTTGAAACATCACTGTGCTGTACATATTCTTTCATTTTTTGACATCGGGGATCCTCCGCAAGTTCGCGAATTAATTCTTCAAACTCCCCATTATACAACATGGTCATTTTTTATCTCTTTTCTCAATTTTTCAAATAATCCGGACTTTCCGTTTACCTTAAAGGTTTTAATGCTGCGCAAGTGATAACGCTGGCGCCAGTTTAAGCCCTTTGCCTTTTCCATAATAACGCTCGGTACCTCAGAGACTTTTTCTTTCAATGTTGTCGGCACTTCAGAAACTTTCTCCTTTATGGCCGCCGGAGTTGCATAAACTGCCTCTACAGACGCTTCCATCTTTTCGTCAAACTTCACCTGTACATCGTCCAAATAAGAAAGCAACTGGGTGATGGCTGCAATGGAAAGCGCCAAATCCATTCCCAGCACAAAAGCGAAAGCCATTCCCGTTAACTCGCTAATATAGGGATGTGCTTCCAATCTTGTAAATTTATCCAAAAACCATGGGAAAAACAGTTTTACAATAATAACTCCCGCAACTCCGAATCCGGTGGTTGCAGGTAAGCAAATACGTCCTTTGATATTTAAGGGCATATCGGAATAATCCCACCACATGGCATGAAAAACCTTTTCCAGAATATAAGAAATACTGTATTCCAGTATCGCACTTCCCAAAGCGCATACAAAAAAGATTTTCCAAAACGGGGTATCTGCTCCGCTAAAAATCGGTAGTTCGTTAAAAACAAGCATTGCACCGGTTGCGCCAAATCCGTAGATCGGACAAATCGGACCAATCAAAAATCCGCGGTTGTCCCAGTGTCCGGTTTTCACAGCACAATAGATACATTCGTAAACCCAACCCATGAAACTGAAAATGATAAACTTGATAAATAAATTGGCAATCAGCATTTCTTTTTCTCCATAAAAAAACCAAGCACCTTGCCGGGGATCGACAGGCCGGCCGTAACCGAAACAGTTAACTCGGTCCAGGCACCCTCACGGCACATGAGAGATCCTGCTTAGTGCTGCTTCATTCCTGACCTGACACGGTTCGCAAGTTCCCATCGCGTAAGACCCGGACTTCAACGCCACTTATCTCGGGCAGCACCGACCTCATTAAATCCCCGGCAAGAAATGCTCGGTCTATTCATTTTATAGTTTTCCCAAAGTTATGTCAATTTAAATTCCCATTACTGTGGACCATCATACCCCTGTGCTTTGTCGAGGCATTGATATAAATCAAGATACGGATCTTTCATCATTTCCATGGTCTCGCCCAGTTCCAGCACACTGTTCGGATGCTCGGAATATGTGGGCCACTCCGGTAGTCCCACTCCGTTGGGATTTCCGGTCTTTGCAAAGTTTTCAATATAAGAAACAATGGTCTCGGACAATTCGTAATCCGACTTTGTATAGTTCTGAGGCTGTGTATCCAAACAACCGTAAAAATACGGCAACTCTCCGGCATGATTGGTGGAAAGTCCTTTGTTTTCTTTGGTAAAGCAATACTCATATACCGGCTTTCCCTGAGAGGCCATATATCGCGACCACACGTGATGGCTGTACGCAAACCACGCTCCCGACATCACCGCGTTATACGAAGTCTTTGCATCCTTACCGTTAACCGGATAAAGCTCCGCAATAGCTTCCGCCTGATCACCGAAGGAATCGCGTAACACATCCACGTAGTTTTCCGGCGTTACCTTTGTACCCAAAATAGTAAACACATCCGCTTCGTGGGCATTAAACCCGTTTAGCAGCGCCTCCTCGTTATTCTCTCCTTTTTCATAGGTAAGATACGGTTGCTCGGTAATCACATACCCATCCACCGTCATGGAATTGTACTGTCCTGCTGCCTTTACAAGTTCTTTGGCATCCAGGGCACGCATCTCTTCCACCGAAGAAACACCAAGAGTTTTCCATGCGTCTTTTTTCATAGCAAGTGCATCATTATAATCTCGGAAAGTATGATACGGTGTGTGGGCTACAATTCCACTGGACTCAGCAACCACACGTTTAAACAAACCCTTTGCCAAAGGTGAAACACAAAGTGCATTTACGGAAGATGCGCCCGCACTTTCCCCTGCAAGGGTGATGTTTGATACATCTCCGCCAAAGTCTGCAATGTTTTTATTAACCCACTTTAAAGCTTCAATCTGATCTAGGGTTCCATAGTTTCCTGTGGTATGATGCTCGGACTCACTCGCCAAGGCTTCATCCGCATAATATCCGAAAATATTTAATCGATAGCCCATAGATACAAAAACGATGCCTCGCTTTGCGTACTCCTCGCCACGATACTGGTCATAAGAAGGCTGACCGGTCTGTAAAGATCCGCCATGAATATAAACGATAACCGGACAATCCTTTACCTCTCCTGCCGGCTTCCAAACGTTTAAGTATAGGGAATCCTCGCTCATAGCCTCGCGATAGTTGTCATTTGGATTGAACAGATTCCAGTTATTATAAAAAATCCCATTCACCAGACTGTTCCAAATCGGATGATTCTCTGTCTGCATGGACATGGGAGCAAAATGATCGCATACCAAGGTTCCTTCCCACGGTCCTGCCGGAACCGGCTCCTTAAACCGAAGGTCTCCCACCGGAGGTTTGGCAAAAGGAATACCGGTATAAACCTCCACCGATTCATCCGCATTGTAAACACCGGTCAAATCACCCTGTACGATATGCTTCACTTCTGTGGACTTCGGGTTCTTGACCGTAACTGCCGGCACCTGCTTATAGGGTGGAAAGCTGACTTTGTAAATCACAAAGCAAAGAACAAATACACCTATCCACGAAATCAGGCGAATCCACCAAGCTTTATCCACAAGAATGTTCTTGTGCAATAAGAAATATCCACAAAACAAAACTGCTGTCAACACCCATCCGATAACCGTGTTTCGCGACAGTTCCAACACAACAAAAAACAGGAAGGCAACTATAATTAATCCAATCGTAAATCCCATACCACTTTTCCCTTTTATCATATTAATCTTCCTCTGGGAGCTTTACTCCGGCTTCCGCTTCTGCTTCCGCGCGGAACTGTCTTTTCTCCTCACGAAGTCCTGCAAAGAAGGAAGACAATAATTCTGAGCATTCCTCTACCAATACGCCGGAGGTAATCTCTACCTGATGATTAAACTCCTGCATCTGTAAAAGATTGATAACGCTTCCGGCACATCCTGCTTTCGGATTCATTGAGCCGATGATAACATGTGGGATTCTTGCCTGAACAATGGCTCCGGCGCACATCTGGCATGGCTCCAGCGTAATGTACATAGTACAATCTTCCAAACGCCAATCCTTTGTCTTTCTGCATGCCTCGGAAATACACAAAAGCTCTGCATGTGATAATACGGATTTATCCTTGTTTCTGCGGTTATGATCCTTTGCAATCACCCTGCCGTTTCGCACAATCACGCATCCGATGGGCACCTCATTTGCGGCAGCTGCTTTCTTTGCCTCAGCCAATGCCATTCTCATATATTTTTCGTTGGTTTTGATTTCTTTTTTTTCTGCCAGATTATCCATAAAACCCATAGTTTTAACCCCTTTCGACTTCTCCGATTCGTCCAACCCTTAAGAATTCGACTTTTTCCTGTCGGAGTAATATAATCATTTATGGGTATCTTACCATTTTTTCTTTGGGAAAGGAACATATCATGCAGATTTTTGGCTTGCAAAAAACAACGCTTTTGGATTATCCCGGAAAACTTGCATCCATCATCTTTACCGGAGGTTGCAACATGAATTGCCCCTTTTGTCACAACAGCGAATTGATTACCCTCCCAAAAAACGGCAAAATATCTGAAGAAGAAGTGTTTTCTCATTTACGCAAACGACGTTCCACCTTGGAAGGCGTTGTAATTACCGGGGGAGAATGTACCTTACAAAAAGACTTAAAAGACTTCTGCAAAAAAGTTAAAGACTTGGGATATCTGATTAAAGTCGACACCAACGGAACAAACCCTGCTGTCATAGCTTCCCTTATTTCCATGGGGCTGATTGACTACGTGGCAATGGATATAAAAAATACAAAAGAAAAATATGCTACCACCTGCGGATGGGATTCCGTTGATTTAAATAAAATTCAAGAAAGCATTGACTATTTGATGGAAAACCACGTAGACTACGAATTTCGTACCACGGTGATTCCTGAATATCATACGCCGGAAGATATGAAAAATATCGGCGCCTGGATAAAAGGTGCAAAAGCATTGTACTTACAATCTTTTAAGCAATCCGACGCCGTCTTTGATAAAACACTTACCGAACCCACCAAAGAAACTCTGCTTTCATATCAACGCATATTGTTAAGCTATATAAACCATGTTGAAATCAGGGGAGTTAATATATGAATCACACTTATGAAACCGAGCATTTATATTTAAAAGTACTGAGTCGATACGACGCTCGCATGGTGCTGGACTTCTATACCGAAAACTACAAGGAGTTCTCTCTCTATGAACCGTTAAAAAAAGAGGATGCCACCAACTTAAACCATCATGCGCTTATGTTGGACTTCGAACTTGAGCATTACAAAAAGAATTCCCTTCTTCGACTCTATATGTTTGAAAAAGAAAACCCTTTTAAAATTGTTGGGACATTATGTTTTCGAAATATCGCTCAGGCCTGTTACAAATCCGCAACCTTAGGATACAAAATGGATAAGGGCTATCGCCGCAAAGGCTACATGAGCGAGGCCATCTCTAAAGGTCTTGAAATTATGGACGAGGAACTACACCTTCATCGTGTGGAAGCCATCGTCCTTCCTTCAAACAATCCCTCCATCCGCCTGCTGGAAAAACTAAACTTTGAACGCGAAGGATTGATCCGCGACAAAGTCTTTCTAAACGGAAAGTGGGAAGACCACTATTTATATTCTTATATCTTCAAATAAAAAATCGTAGAATATTTTTTGCATAGAGCGCTTCCTTGGCGCTCGGCAAAAAAGTATTCTACGATTTTTAATATTAGTTATAATGATTATCCAAAATAGCGGTCAAGCAAGCCCTTGAATGCTTTTCCATGGCGAGCTTCGTCGCGAGCCATCTCATGAACAGTATCATGAATCGCATCCAAATCAAGCGCTTTCGCACGCTTTGCTAAATCTGTCTTTCCTGCGGTAGCGCCGTTTTCCGCATCTACACGCATCTGTAAGTTTTTCTTTGTGGAATCGGTAAGCACTTCTCCCAAAAGCTCCGCAAATTTAGCAGCATGCTCTGCTTCTTCCAAAGCTGCCCTGTGATAGTAATCTCCGATTTCCGGATAACCCTCGCGGAATGCCTGACGGCTCATTGCGAGATACATACCAACTTCAGAGCACTCTCCTTCAAAGTTTGAGCGAAGATCCTTAATAATATCCTCCGGAGCTCCTTTTGCAACTCCAACCACATGCTCTGCTGCCCATGTCATTTCACCTTCCTGCTTTTTAAACTTTTCTGCAGGAACATGGCATACCGGACACTCTGCAGGTGGCTCATCGCCTTCATGTACATAACCGCATACACTACATACCCATTTTGCCATAACTCTCTTCTCCTTTCAGTCACATAGCATTTACAAAATAACGACACCTCTGTATCGATTATTCCTTTCTTGCTCCCACGCCCATACCATGCCTCGCCAGATAACGATCAATGGCACTGAGCTGCTCGCCCTCTGCGCCGGCACGCTTTTTCATCTCATCCTCCAAGCAATGCTTACAGGCATTCATGACCTCCTGCCGAACAGAATCGTCATACCACTCATCAAAACGATCCTTTTTGTTAACCCCCTCCGGAAATGTAACTCTGCTTAGGGCGAACATCAGCTGTGAGGTGGCTCTTTGTCTTGCAACCTGCTTTACCTCCTCATCCAAGGCTTTCATGGGATGTTCTCCCACGTACTCCTGAATTACTTTTCCAAAAATCTCGTCTACTTTGTCTTCGACGATGCTTGCAATATCATCCATACACCATCCCCCTCGTAGTAACTACTCTTCTTCACTGTCGAAAACATCATCCTCTTCTTTAAAAATATCTCCGACTTTTGCACCGCACTTACCGCAATAGGAAGATCCTACCGGTACAATAGCGCCGCATTTTTCACAGCGAATACCGCCTTTTGCATTGGCAAGATTCTTTTCCATTTCGTGTAATTCTTCAATAGCTGCCGTAATAGCCAGAATCATATCGTCTTTTTCTTCTCTGTGCTCGGCATAATACTTTTTGCCTAAAGTACGGTATTTGTCATTAATCTCTGACTTCTTTTTGCTGATATCGTAAGAAAGGCGAGTTGCGTCCGTTACATCTTTCGCCTTCTCGGTAACTTCTTTTCCCGCGGAAACAATGGTGTCCCCGATTTTATTGAAAAAATCCATGTTGCTACCTCCTAAAACTTGATGCTTTCATTATAACATTTTGTTAAAAAACAACCAGTAATTATCAGACTTTTTCTTCAATTATATCTAAATCATCTTTCAAATCATGTCCCAGAAGAATACTGTTTCGACTTTTTTCTTTTACACGATAAAGCATATCATCTGCCGAATGTAGGTAATTCCAAATGGTATGTTCCTGTGTCGGCACTCCCCAATAAATACCCTGGGAAATAGTAACAATCTTTAACGGAACCTTTGAAAACTTATGTTCCATCGCAGTATTCAGAATCTTTTGTTTTAATTCTCTTGCGATTTCAAAGACCTCTCTGTCGGAATAACCTTCATAAAGAATCACAAATTCATCTCCACCGTATCGGCTGACAAATACTCCGCTATGAGCCTGCAAAGAAGTAAGACAATCTGCAATAAACCGAATACACTTATCTCCGGCCTGATGTCCGTAATTATCGTTAAACTCTTTAAAGTAGTCGATATCCAAAATCTCTACAGCAAATCCCACTTGATTTTTCATCGCTCTTTGGAACGCAATATCTCCGTATTCATTCAGCTTCAGTCGGTTGTTAATGCCGGTTAATGCGTCAGTTTCCGATTTTCTCTGAAGCGCACGATTCTCAAGTTCCACTTCTTTTGTAATAGTGGTCAAATCATTCAGTCTGCTTCGAAGCTCGATGGTGTTGGCAATCATCATCACGTTTTCCTGATCCATCAACTGATCGATTTCAAAGAAGCGAACAGCTGACGCCCGGTAAGACTCCTCATCACCTAATGCTTTGTCTCGTCTAAGCTTAAGAATCAAAAGTTTCTTTTCCAAATTACGAATACCGGACCGATGGGTGGATCTCTCCATCAATCCCATTATCTCCTGAAAGTCGGAATAACTCTCCGTTTCCAAAAGCATTTTTAAATAATCATAAAAATCATCAAATACGTCCAACACCGGAACTTCCTCGTTGAAGTTCTCCCGAATCAATTTGACGCAGTTTCTGCACTCCTCTTCGCGATTCATGGCGTGGTAAAGTCTGGCCTCAAAGCAATAAACTACAAGCTTTTCCATTGGAAAGAGCTGAGGCATACATTCCGACAGTAATCGGTGATTAAACTCATCCGCCGCATCCAACTCTCCCATCTCCAAATAGGATTTTCCCAAACCTACACAAGCCGCTGTCAATGTGGATATGTAGTTTTCTGTTTCCGGATGAGTATGAATATAATGATATCCACTTTCGAAATTATCAATTGCGCTTTGTGGATCCCCGATATTAAGATAGAGATTTCCAAGATTCATATGCACCACCCACTCTAAATCAGGAAGATGATATTCCTGACAATAGTGAATCGCCTGCATATAATAATCCATGGCAAAAGGAGCATTTCCACGATTTAGAGACATAATACCAAGCATATTGTTTGCCATGGTAAGGTATCCCCACTCCTTGATTTCCTTTAATGGATCCAGACACATAATCATCTCACGGTAAAAGTTGGCGGTGTCATTCATAAGATAATAGGTTTCCCCCAAGGAAAAACGGGCGAAGCCAATCAACGCATTTTCATTGTGAGAAAGACCATACTGCTCCAACTCCTTACAACAGGCAATGGTCTTTTGCGAATCCTTTCCGCGGCTTTCCTGAATATCTGTGATTAATTTTTGTATCTCTCTTCGATATATACTGATATCCACGAGATACCTCCCCTAAACTAGTTTTTTTAGTGCATCTGACAAACGGGCAAACTCTTCCAGTGTAAGAGTCTCCCCTCGAATCGATTCGTTCATCCCCAAAGAAGCCAAAACTTCCATGGTTTGCTGTTTTGAAATCGGCAAATCGGCTGCATTTCCGATACCGTTTGCAAGAGTTTTTCTTCGCTGTGCAAAAGATGCGCGAATCACCCGAAACATAAACTTATCATCCGATACGCGTATCGGCTTTTCATCATACTTTTTAAGTGTAATCACTGCGGAATCCACATTCGGCTCCGGCATAAAGCAATGACGGGATACCACGGTTACAAACTCCGGCTTGCAATAATACTGAACAGCCAAAGACAGTGCCCCATAGTCTTTTGTTCCCGGTCCCACACTCATTCGATCCGCCACTTCCTTTTGAATCATAATGGTGATAGAAGAAAAATCCACGTCTCCTTCCAGCAACTCCATGACGATTGGAGTGGTAATATAATACGGAAGATTCGCAACAACCTTGATTTTTGCCCCGGGTTTAATCTTTTCTACCTCCGAACGCAAATCCACCTTCAACACATCCGCATTTAGGATTGTCTTATTGGAAAACGGACTTAAAGTCTCCTCCAAAATCGGAATCAAATTGGTATCAATCTCTACAGCAAGTACATGATAGGCTCGTTCTAGTAAACGCTCCGTCAATGTACCGATTCCCGGACCGATTTCTACAACCACATCCTCCGGACCAATCTCTGCAGCATCGATAATCTTTTCAATGATATGATCGTCAATTAAAAAGTTCTGTCCGAATTTCTTCTGGAACCGAAACTGATATTGTTCAATGATTCCGGCCGTACGCGCCGGAGATGATATATAAATCTTACTCAATATGCTTTCCTTTAAATCTGCAACAAACTTTCTTATAGTTTATCACAACTGCTTTTTGTGTGCTATAAATTACAGTTTATACTACTAGTTGGAATTTCAACAAGTAATACTTTCGCCGGATTCGCTATCGCCGTGGTCCTCACGCAAGGGTACTAAGCTCACTTCGTTCGCTAAGTGCCCGCGTTGCGGACGTCCTGCTCAAGCATTACGGGTTGAAATTCCAATCCACCTGTATATATATTACGCAGTATTTGGATGAATGAGATATTTCCGAATAGTCATCCGCGGAGCGCTCCGAATACACTGCGTACAGCCGTTAAGCTCACGACTTTAGGAGTGAGCATTACGGATGTTCGCCGGGATGAGGTGAAGCGGAGACGGTGCCGAGGAAATATCTTCATTCACTCCAAATACGGGTAGTGTTTCATCAGGTAAATTGTTATTTATTTCTTTATACGATGAAATAGTTCGTATCCGTTTTTGCAAGTAACATCCATCACTTCTTTATCTGTAATCTCACGAAGCTTGGCAATTTCATGAATCACATAGGGAATGTAGGTGGAATCATTTCTGTCGCCTCTGAAAGGAGACGGCGCCATATACGGGCAATCCGTTTCTACAAGAATGCGGGAAAGAGGAATTTGCTTAACGGTTTCTTTCAGTTTCTTTCCGTTTTTGAAAGTGACTACTCCTCCGACACCGATGTAGAACCCAAGCTTTACGTATTCACGCGCCATCTCCGGTGAATAGGAATAGCAGTGTATTACACCTCGAATTCCTTTTGCTGCAGCCTCCTTCATGATGGAGAAGGTTTCTTCCGCTGCATCTCTGGAGTGAATGATGACCGGAAGATCCAGCTTTCCGGCGATTTCCAGCTGCTCATAGAATCTTTCGCGTTGTCTTTTTTGTACTGCAGGTTCCTTGTCCCAGTAGTAATCCAGACCGATTTCACCGATTGCCACGACATCTTTATCCTTCTTAGCGGTCTCATAGAGCCAAGATAAGCCCTCCGGCGCCTCCTCCAAGCAAACAATATCGCTGGGGTGCACGCCGATGGCAGCAGAAACAAAGTCGTACTCTTTGGCCAACTCTAATGTACTGCGACAGCTCTGTAAAGACGAACCCACATTTACGATTCGCTCAATATTTTTTTGTTTCATTAACGAAAGAAGTTCGACTCTGTCAGAATCGAACCTCTCGTCATCATAATGTGCATGACTTTCAAAAATCATTTAACAAATCTCCGCGCCGGATGGCATATCCTTTTCCGGTGTCATAAGGGAAAGATTTCCGTCTGCATCCTCTGCACAAAGAAGCATTCCTTCGGAAAGCACTCCCGCCAATTTTGCAGGTTTAAGGTTCACAAGAACCATGACCTTCTTTCCTACCATTTCTTCCGGTGAATAGTATTTGCGAATTCCGGAAACAATCTGTTTTGTCTGAGAACCAATTTTTACCTGTGAGCAAAGAAGCTTCTTGGAATTCTCTACTGCTTCACAAGCAACAATCTCACCAACCTGGAACTGCATTGCACCAAACTGGTCAAAGGTTATTTCAGGCTTTGCTTCGATATCAATACCGTTATCTTCCGCTTCAGACTCGGCAACTACGCCGCTTGCAGCCTTCTGCTTTTCTTCAATAACAGCAACTTTCTCCATTACTTCGTCTAACTTCAAACGCTCAAACAAGATTTCCGGTGTGTCGGTTACCTTTGTTCCGCTTGCATAGTGACCAAATGTATCCAAATCATCATATGCTACTTCGGAGGCTGAAAGCTGGGCAAAAATCTTTTCTGCTGTTTCCGGCATAAAGCTCTTTAAAAGGCTTGTGCCGATGGTGATGGATTCCACCAGGTTATACAAAACAGTAGCCAATCGATCTGCCTTTGCCTCGTCCTTTGCAAGAACCCAAGGCTCGGTTTCGTCGATATACTTATTGCAACGCTTAAATACGTTAAATACTTCCGTTACCGCATCTGCCACACGAAGGTCAGCCATCTTGTCCTCCACTTTTTTACGAGCTGAGGTTACGACTGCCTTTAAGTCAGCATCAACGTCTTCTGCTACACCCTTATCACAAACAACGCCGCCAAAGTATTTATTGCTCATGGCGATTGTTCGATTCACAAGGTTTCCCAAGGTGTTTGCCAAATCGGAATTGATTCGCTCAACCAAAAGCTCCCAAGAGATTACTCCGTCATTTTCAAACGGCATCTCGTGAATTAAGAAATAACGAACGGCATCCACGCCAAACAAATCTACCAAGTCATCGGCATAGATTACATTTCCTTTGGATTTTGACATCTTTCCATCTGCCTGGATTAACCAAGGATGTCCAAATACCTGCTTCGGAAGCGGAAGGTCAAGTGCCATTAAGAAAATCGGCCAGTAAATCGTATGGAAACGGATAATATCCTTTCCGATCAAATGCAAATCAGCCGGCCAGAACTTACGAAACTGCTCTGTATGATTACCGTCTGCGTCATATCCGATACCGGTAATATAGTTGGTAAGTGCATCCAACCATACATAAGTTACATGCTTTGGATCAAAGGTTACCGGAATTCCCCATGTAAAAGAAGTTCTTGAAACACACAAATCCTGTAATCCCGGAAGAAGAAAGTTATTCATCATCTCGTTTTTTCGGCTTACCGGCTGAATAAACTCCGGATGGGTATTGATGTGCTCAATCAAACGGTCGGCATATTTACTCATTTTAAAGAAATATGCTTCCTCGGATGCCTTCTGTACCGGGCGTCCGCAGTCCGGACATTTTCCGTCCACAAGCTGGCTTTCTGTCCAAAAGCTTTCATCCGGTACGCAGTACCAGCCTTCGTAAGAACCTTTATAAATATCACCCTGATCGTAAAGCTTCTTGAAAATCTTCTGAACCTGCTTCTCGTGATCCTCGTCTGTTGTACGAATAAATTTATCATGTGAGGAATTCATTAAATTCCAGATATCCTTTACCTGTCCGGATACCTCATCAACGTATTCCTTTGGTGTAATGCCTTTTTCTTTGGCCTTTTCTTCAATCTTCTGTCCATGCTCGTCAGTTCCGGTCTGGAAAAATACATCATATCCTTCCTGACGGCGAAATCTTGCTATCGCATCTGCCAACACGATTTCATAGGTATTTCCTATATGAGGCTTACCGGATGTGTAGGCAATTGCCGTTGTCATGTAATATGGTCCTTTATTTGCCATGTTTATTCTCCAATCTTTACCCAAATGAGGGTTATTACATTCATTTTTACGGAATGCATGGGAATTATACCACTTTTAAGGCATAAAACCAACCGATTTTAAGGGGTTATCGTATAAGTTTTTCCAATGTCTCAAACAGTACATCCGGCTCTACCGGCTTGCTTAGATGTGCATTCATACCTGCCTGCAGACTTTGTTGTACATCCTCGTCGAAGGCATTTGCCGTAAGAGCAATGATTGGTATTGTAGCAGCGTCTGTTCTATCCATTGCTCGTATGGTCTTTGTGGCTGTAATTCCATCCATCTCCGGCATACGCATATCCATTAAAATAGCATCATAGTAGCCTTCCGGCTTGGACGCATACATTTCCACAGCCACCTTTCCGTTAACGGCGTGTTCTGTCTCAAGTTTTCTCATTCCCAACACTTCCATCATAATCTGGGCATTAATGTCTACATCCTCTGCCAAAAGAATATGCCGGCCTTCCAAGGCGACTGCTTCAACCTTTGTTCTCTCCTGTCGTTTTCTTTTCATCACATCTTTTAACTCATTTAGAAGGTTATCTGTAAAAAGCGGTTTTGCTATAAAACTATCCACACCTGCCATGGTGGCTTCTTCGTATATATCATCCCAATTATAGGCTGTCAGTATAATTACCGCTGTGTCTTTACCTATGATGGAACGAATCTGTCGCGTCGTCTCTACTCCATCCATTTCCGGCATCTGCCAGTCCACAATAATCAGATTATACGGCTCCTGCCGTGCATATGATACTTTTACCATTTCTAAAGCTTCCGTGCCCGATTGTGCCGTATCCGCCTTGATTCCTGCCTGGGACATCACAAGTTTGGCCTGATCGCATGCCAACGGGTCATCATCCACTAAAAGAACCTTCATATCCTGCGAATAAATATCAAGCGCATCCCCCTCATCCGATAATCGCCTCTCTGAATCCGTTAGGGTAATACTAATGGTAAAAGTTGTACCGACGTTCTTTTCACTTTCCACCTGGATTTCTCCGTTCATCATCTCTACAATATTTTTTGTGATAGCCATGCCCAATCCTGAACTGCCATATTTATTTGTGGAACCGGAATCCTCCTGACTGAAGGTATCAAAAATTTTGGGCAGATATTCCTTACTCATGCCTATTCCTGTGTCGGCAACTTTAAACTGTAGCACAGATCGACCGTCAAAACCGCCTGTCTTTTCTACTGTCAGCTCAACCTTTCCGCCCTCCGGTGTAAATTTTACAGCATTCCCGAGTATATTGATTAGAACCTGACGAAGCTTTACACTGTCTCCAATATAATAATCACTCAACTGCCCTTTTACCCTGCAGTTATAATCTAATCCTTTTTCCTGACACTGGCCGCTGAAAATCACGTTTATTTGTTCAATAAGCTTTGAAAAAGCAAACTCCTCGTTTCTTAACGTCATGCGACCGGATTCAATTCTGGACATATCCAGAATATCATTAATCAGGCTCAGTAAATGTTGCGCACTGCTGCCGATTTTTTCAAGATAATCCTTTGTGGTTTCAGAAATATCCGGATCGTTTAAAGCAAGTGCATCCAGGCCGATTATCGCATTCATAGGTGTACGAATCTCGTGACTCATACTGGATAAAAACGTTGTCTTTGCTTTATTTGCTTCCTTTGCGGTTTTTAAAGCATCGGATAAAGCCTGATTCTTGGCAAGCGAATCCCGCATCTCTTCATCAATATTCGTAAAGCCTACTCCGACCGCATGTACAACTCCATCATCCTCATTATTGTTGACATCTGCCATACGAAGCATTTCATAGCTTTCTTTCCCGGCTTTTTTTGTTAAATAGCGAAATGCGATTATCTGACTCTTTTTCAACTCCTTTCGGATATTTTCCGGTTGTATAAATGAAAGAAAATCTTCCCTGTATTCCTCTGATACATACTCATTTGCATATTGTGAAAATACTTCTGAATATACAAATTCTTCATCTCTGGTCACGTTGTCATCGGTTGCATCATTTCTATAGCAGATTCCCCGATCAGCCTCTAAGTCTATATAATATACGCTTCTATAATCAGATGCTAAAGCTGTAATCATGCTATCAAGCTGTACCCGCTTTTTCTCTTGTTCCAATAGTTCGTTTTGTAAAGCAATACGCTCTTCCAGTTCCTGTTGCATCACTTCCGAAGTTTCTTTTTCCAGCATTAGCTTTGCAGCTTTTCTTGTCTGCATAAGCATCATTACAAATACAACTACAAGAACAAATGTCGTCAATACTGCCAATATAAAGTTTCGGCGTACGATTCCCTCCGATATCGTGTCTATTTGTTCACTGATTACGCTTTCCCTAATCAAATAAGTCAACATCCAGTTCGTATGATGAACAGGCACATAATACATGGTCTCTTTGATATTATTGTATGTAAAGGAAACTACGCCGGTACTTCCGTTTAAAAAATCATTTTTTATCGTATCTATCGTATATCCGTCTTCAAAAGAAGCATTTTCTAACGCATTAAGCAGATTGTCTTCACTCGCTAGTCCACCTAGAACCATCTGTGTTAGAGAATGTCCGTCCGATGTATAGATGTTGCAAAAAGTCGTCTTATTGGAACCGGATTGAAGTGATATGTTTTCAAGCATCTGATTCATATCTATCTCAATAAAGCAAACAACCAGATGATGCCCCTCATACGGCAAACGATCCGTAGGCATGGCAATTACCACCTTCGCATTTTCAACATCTCCCTTTTTTATGGAAATTTCCGGCTCAGAAAGAGTTTTATAGTCAAAATCGTACTGTTCTATGTCCGTTCTGGTCCCTCTGGATGTATAAATAGTTCCGCTCTCATCCACAAAAGCAAACTTTTCCAATCCGTAAAGCTGTTTCATACGAAGTTGGTATGCCTGAAGATTATTTGTTGAATTTAAATCCTCTGTGCTAAGTAGACCAAGAGCAACATCCATGTCTCTGATATAATCGTTTAGTGTAGACGATACTACCTGCTCTCTTCTGCCTGCAAGTTCGTCCAGATAAAACAGACTGACATTTCGTACCGCCTGTTCCGTATCCCGGCTGGCTTTTTTTCCTGTCCAAAATGTCCCAAATATCAGGATTAAAACTACAGCTATTCCTCCTATTACAGCTACAGTTCTTGTGTTTTTTGTATTAAAAATCCTCATATTCGTCCCTCCCCCAAAAAACTCTTCCTATATAAAAATAGTCTGAAGCATCTTTTTTTTATTATAAAACATGAATAAATACGGGGTCAATGTAATAAAAAACGCTAAAAGATTATGTCACTGCAGCAAAAAACCGGCAGGAAAACCTGCCGGTTTTTTTATTTTTTTGTCCTTATGCCATTGCACGATAGCAGATATAAACCAGATATGCAATATACAGCAAAAGCATCAAAATGCCCTCTTTTTTATCCAGTTTTCCCTTTGTCCAGCATAAAAGCCAGGTTAATAAAGAAAACGCCAGTAAAATAGCAATATCAATCACGTTCTCCTGTAGAAAAGCAATGGGAGACAGTGTAGATGCCAAACCCAAAATCATAAGAATATTAAATACGTTTGAACCGACAACATTTCCAACTGCCATATCAAGCTCGCCCTTTTTCGCAGCTACCATGGAGGTTGCCAACTCCGGAAGGGAAGTTCCGCAGGCTACAATGGTAAGCCCAATTAAGGTCTGAGATAAACCTGCTGCGGTGGCAATGGCAACTGCGGAATTTACAACAAAGTCTCCTCCGAATTTGATTGCAACAGCGCCGCCAACGATATAAATCAAAGACAACCACATCGGGATTTCTTTGATCTCTTCCACTTCATCCAATACCTCATTTTCGAAGTCATTTGCTTTTCTGGCCTTTAATGCAGATATTACCTGATACATAATAAATGCAATGAAAATCACAAGCAGGATCACGCCGTCGATGGTTCCGAGTTCCATTCCGATGATTCCCAAAATCATAAGCAAAATTGCGCAGGCAACAGAAAACGGATAATCCCTTTTAATGGTGTCTTTCCCAACAATGATTGGGTTCATAAATGCGGATGCGCCCAAAACCACCATCAAGTTAAAAAGGTTTGATCCCACCACATTACTAACTGCAAGCGCGTTGTTGTTTGTCATAGATGCGGTAACGGAAACCGCAAGCTCCGGTAAACTTGTTCCCATAGCAACAATGGTAAGTCCAATGATAATGCTCGGAACTTTCAATGCTTTTGCCACAGAAGAAGAACCTTCCACAAAAAAATCTGCTCCCTTTAACAAGAGCACAAATCCTACCAACAACAAAACAATCACTTTTAAAGCTTCCATTTCTCCTCCTTTACGCCATACCGAATAAATGACTTAATAAAATTCGAATTCCTAATACAACCAAAATCACACCACCGATAATCTGGGCTTTTGCTTTGTATCGTTCTCCAAAAATGTTTCCCACATACACGCCACCGCAGGAAATGATAAATGTTACAACTCCGATAGTGATACATGCCCATGCAATCGCCACTTTCAAAAAAGAAAATGTAATGCCGACTGCCAATGCATCAATACTGGTGGCTATGGCAAGCATAAACATTTCTTTCAAATCCAAAGGCATATCCATCTCATCTACCTTTGTTTCTTCCTTCCATTCTTTGATCGCATCGGATATCATCTTTATTCCGATATAGCCCAAAAGAATAAAAGCAATCCAATGATCAATGGCCTTTATTTTTTCAGCAAAGGCACTTCCTAAAAACCAGCCAAGAAGCGGCATCAATGCCTGAAACCCACCAAAAAACACTCCTATCACCAGACATTGTTTTCCGTTGACTTTACTCATCCCAAGTCCCTTGCATATCGACACCGCAAACGCATCCATCGCCAGGCCAACGCCCAGCAAAAGGATTTCCCAAAAACTCATGCAAAACCTCTCTTATTTTCAAATATAGTAAAAGACTCATGCACGACAAAAAGCCGTACATGAGTCTCGTTCTTTAATCTTTGCCAGATAGCTAAGCTATCGAGATTGTTGACAAATCACGCATCCCGCGCGAACTACTCCCTCATATAGTTAAGGAATTTTTAAATCATTTGTTACTATACAAAAATATTATTTATACGTCAAGAAAATTATGCTTCTTCATCAAATAGCTTTGCGCTGTAATCATCAAAGTTATCATCTACCCACGCCTTAAATTCTTCTTTGGTAACATGATCACCGATATCATCAATGCTGATATCCTCTTCATCCAATCTGTTGTAAAGCGCGCTTAATAATTCCTCTAAGCTTGCCTGTGTGGTAACAGATGCAGTAGAGTCCAACTCCAAAAGAATATCAATTACTTCTTTTGAAATTACATTTTCTTCGCTTACGATTCTGAAAAGCTCCTGATTTGTCATTACTTATCTTCCCCCTTGTTTTCATTTAAAACCCCATCTATTTTTTCGTCCACTGACGGAGATGTCATTTGGTGAGAAATACGATCCAATACGTTGTTTGAATTGGTATCGTCTCCATCAAAAAGATTTTTGATTTTGTCTTTTAACGTTTCTTTTTCGTCCATGTTTTTTTCTCCTTTTCCCTTAAAAAGGCTGTCCAAAAATGGGCATATATTTTTTTAAATCTTTGCCTTTATAAAATGCATTCACAATATAGAAAGAGCAAATTGCTGCGATAATTCCAATAAATACGCCTGCAATTACGTCCGTAGGAAAATGTACAAACAAGTATATTCTGGAAATTCCGATAAGCGCTGCCAACACAAGTGCGGGAACACCCCATTTCTTGTTTTTGGAAAAGATAGCACTTGCAACTGCAAAGGATGCAGCGGTATGTCCGGAAGGGAATGAATAATCATCCGGTACCGCAACTCCGTCCACCAATGGTACGTCCGGGAAAATCCAAAACGGACGATTTCTCTGAACCACATTCTTTAGAATCACATTACAGATCAAAACATCTATAACCAACGCGCCAACCAACGTCCAGCCCACACGTTTGTCTTTTACGGTTAAAAGAATCACCAGTGATAGTACTGCCCAAAATAACCCCTTGGCACCAAAAAGTGTCATGATACTCCAGAACCTATCGCCTGTAGGGGTATGAAGGTTTTGAAACCAGTTTAGTAAAGAAACTTCCCAATCAAAATAAAACGTAACTCCACTCATTGCTTCCATTAGCTGTCTCCTACAACTCTACCTTGCAGAACTTTTTCTTACCCTTCTTTAACACGAAGTCCTCTGCAAAATCAGATTTTTTAAATGTAACCTTTTCATCCGTAACCTTATCGCCGTTTACGGATACACCACCCTGCTGTACAGCGCGGCGAGCTTCATTACGGCTGGTGGCAAGTTCGGAAGCCACTAAAAGTCCGAGGATATCAATCTCATCTCCGTTAAACTTGTCTTCGGAGAGTTTAACCTTTGGCATGTTTTCCAAACTTCCCTCACCGGAGAAAAGAGCTTTGGATGCCTCACGGGCTTTATCCGCCTCTTCTGTACCATGAACCATCTGCGTAAGTTCATATGCCAAAATATCTTTTGCTTCGTTTAACTGTGCGCCTTCCCAAGCATCCATTTTCTGAATTTCTTCAATCGGAAGGAAGGTAAGCATACGGATACACTTTAGAACATCCGCATCATCCACGTTTCTCCAGTACTGATAAAACTCATAAGGAGTCGTCTTATTGGCATCCAACCAAACCGCATTGCCGGCTGTTTTACCCATCTTCTTGCCCTGGGAATCCGTAAGAAGTGTAATGGTCATTGCATGCGCATCCTTGCCAAGTTTACGACGGATAAGCTCCGTACCGCCAAGCATGTTGGACCACTGGTCATCACCACCGAATTCAAGGTTGCAATCATAATGCTGGAACATGTAATAAAAGTCATAAGACTGCATAATCATGTAGTTGAACTCTAAAAAAGAAAGACCCTTTTCCATACGCTGCTTGTAGCATTCTGCACGAAGCATGTTGTTTACGGAAAAACACGCACCGACTTCACGAAGAAGATCTACGTAATTTAAATCCAAAAGCCAGTCTGCGTTATTTACCATAAGCGCTTTTCCATCTGAGAAATCAATAAATCTCTCCATCTGGCGCTTAAAGCATTCTGCATTGTGGTTGATGTCTTCTCTTGTAAGCATCTTTCTCATATCGGTACGTCCGGAAGGATCACCAATCATGGTTGTCCCGCCACCGATGAGGGCGATTGGCTTATTTCCGGCCATCTGTAATCTCTTCATCAATGTAAGAGCCATGAAATGACCTGCAGTAAGACTGTCTGCTGTACAATCAAAGCCGATATAAAAAGTAGCCTTGCCCTCGTTAATCAGTCTTTTTATTTCATCTTCATCCGTGACCTGGGCAATCAAGCCTCTGGCTACTAATTCGTCATAAATAGTCATTGGTTTCTCCTATCATTATCATAATAATTCACGTCATTTACATACACGCCATAATATATTAGCACATTTTATTCGATTGTGATATACTTTCTTTAAGAAACAAAAAGGGGGAATGCTGTCATGGTACATCCGGAAATTACATTACATTGTCAGTCCTGTGGACGGGAATTTACACTGGCTCAATACGAATATGATGAAATGCTGGCAGCGGATATCACTCGCCCCATCTTTTGCTCCAATACCTGCTATCTGCATGGTTGGGATCCGCAGCGTGTTGCATATGCCAATTACGTTCATGCACAGGCGCAAAATAATTCTTAACATATGAAAAGTCCATCTCATAAGAGGTGGACTTTTTTTATCCTGTTTTTCACATTTCCAGTGCTTTGTCCGACTTTTGATGTCAAACCGGTGCATAAATTATCGCTGCACTCTTGCTCCTTTTCCACCCATAAGGGATTCCACCTCATCACAGGATGCCATAGTAGTATCTCCCGGTGTGGTCATTGCAAGGGCGCCGTGGCAAATTCCGTAATTCAGTGCTTCCTTTGCATCCCCGGTTGTCATAAGACCGTAAACAAATCCGGACGCAAAAGAATCACCACCGCCAACACGATCTAAAATTTCAAGGTTTTCAAACTCCATGCCCTTGTAGATTTCTCCGTCAGCCCAGCAAAGTGCGGACCAGTCGTTTACCGTAGCGGTTTTTACGGTACGAAGAGTAGTGGCAACGGCTTTAAAATTCGGATAAACCTTTGCGGCCTCGCCGATCATCTTCTTATAACCGTCAATGTTTAACTCCTTTAAGCCTTCATCATTTCCTTCAATCTCGAATCCCAGGCATGCTGTGAAATCTTCCTCATTTCCTATCATCACATCCACATACTTGGCAATTTCTTTATTAACTTCCTGTGCTTTTGCCTGGCCGCCGATAGCTGACCACATGGAAGGACGATAGTTTAAATCGTAAGAAACAACCGTTCCATACTTCTTTGCCGTCTTAATGGCTTCTATCACTGTTTCGCTTGACTGCTCGGACAACGCCGCATAAATACCTCCGGTATGCAACCAGCGAACCCCCAATTCTCCAAAAATATAATCAAAGTCAAAGTCCTTTGGGGTAGCCTGAGAAATCGCTGTATTCGCGCGATCGGAACAACCCTTTGCACCACGAATACCAAAACCTCTCTCCGTAAAGTTCAAGCCGTTTCTGCATACTCTGCCGATTCCGTCCGTCTTTTTCCAGTAAATCAAAGACGTATCCACGCCACCCTGAAGAATCAAATCCTCCATCAGTTTTCCAACCTCATTGTCTGCAAACGCAGTTAACACAGCGGTGTTCATTCCAAAGCAACGTTTCAAGCCACGGATTACATTGTATTCTCCGCCACCTTCCCATACCTGAAAGGAACGGGCTGTTTTAATACGTCCTTCCCCCGGATCCAAACGAAGCATTACTTCGCCCAAAGATACGGCATCATATTTACAGTCTTTTTTGTCCTTTAACTTCAAATCCATGGTTTATCCTCTTATTTGTTTTACAATTTCAGCGGCTTCCTTTGCCATCTGTTCTATCTCATCAAATCTGCCTTCGGAAATCAAATTCTTTTTCACCATCCAAGTTCCTCCGCAGGCAAAAATGCGATCGTAACTTAAATACTCTTTTACGTTATCCTTATTTAATCCGCCGGTTGGCATAAAGGTCACACCCACGTAAGGAGCTGCCAGCGCCTTTATCATGGGAAGACCCCCGTTTGCTTCTGCAGGGAAAAACTTCATCTTCTTTACGCCGCATTCCAACGCCTGTTCAATCTCAGAAGCGGTTGCAACTCCCGGCGCCATCGGAATATTTCTCTCTACGCAATAACGCACAATTCTTGGATTACATCCCGGAGCAACAATAAACTGTGCTCCTGCAGCCACTGCTCGATCCACCTGTTCTGTAGTAAGAACGGTTCCGGCTCCTATCATCATATCAGGAAAGGCCTTTGTCATCAATCGAATTGCTTCCTCCGCTGCTGCCGTTCGAAAGGTAATCTCCGCACACGGCAAACCACCTCTTTGCAGTGCCTCTCCTAAAGGGATAGCGTCCTTCGCGTCATCCAGCGCAATAACCGGCACAATGCCGATTACTCCAAGTTTATCAAATATGTCCATGATTTCTCCTTATAAATAATAACTAACCGTATTTGGACTGAATGCAGATATTTCCTCGGCACCGTCTCCGCTCTACCTCATCCCGGTGAATGTCTGTAATGTCCTGCACTCGTAAACGGTGCAGGACAACAGACATACACAGTGTATTCGGAATGCTCCGCGGTGACTATTCGGAAATATCTCATTCATCCAAATACTGCTTTATATTGTTATAACAAATGTTTTCAACCATCTTTCCCAAAAACGCTTCGTCATACGGGTACTCGCCGGCTTCAACGCGTTCACCCATCATATTGCAAAGAATACGGCGAAAGTACTCGTGACGAGAGAACGACAAAAAGCTGCGAGAATCCGTCAGCATTCCAATAAATGTCCCAAATACACCGTACTCCATAAGTGCCTGCATCTGTGCCTCCATACCGGATTTATGATCCAAAAACCACCATGCAGGTCCAAGTTGCAGTTTCCCCGGATGGCTTCCATCCTGGAAATTTCCGATCATTGATGCCAACATCTGTGTGTCCTTCGGATTCAAGCAATAAAGAACCGTTTTTGGCAATGCACTTTCTTTGTCCGCTTCGTTTAAAAGTGCAGAAAGCTCCCGAGCATAAGAAAAATCATCCTGGGAATCAAAGCCGGCGTCCACGCCCAAAGCCTCATACATACGAGCAGAATTATTTCTCATCGCTCCGATGTGCAACTGCATCACCAGATTTCTTTTATGATACTCCTTTGCCAATGTCGCCAGCAAATATCCTTTAAATTTAATTTCTTCCTCAGTAGACAGTTCTCCGTCTGAAAGACGTTTTTTCAAAATCGCATTTGCCTCTTCTTTTGAAGAATAACGATAGATACCGCCCTCTAAACTGTGGTCTGTAATCCGACATCCAACCTCGCAGAAATAATCCAGTCGTTTGGTAAGCGCCAAAAGCAGGCTGTCAAAATCACAAATCTCAACCTCCGCTGCCTCGGAAAGCTTGTCCAAATACTCTTTATACCCGTCCTTTCCAATGGCCATCGCCTTTTCCGGACGAAACGTTGGACGAACAGTAAATCGCTTCTCTTCTTCTTTTAACTTTTTATGATATTCCAAGGTATCCGCTGGATCGTCCGTGGTACAAAGTTCGTTTACCTTCATTTTTACGATAAGATTGCGGACGGAAAAATCTCTTTGTTTCAGTTTTTCATTACACTTATCATAGATTTCTTTTGCATTTTCTCCGCAAAGTGGAGCATCAATACCAAAATAACGCTTTAACTCCAAAGCAGTCCAATGATAAAGCGGATTTCCAAAAAGTTGAGGCACCGTGGCTGCCCAGGCATTGAATTTCTCTTCATCCCTTCCGTCTCCTGTAATATACTTTTCGGAAACGCCGGCGCTTCGCATGGCTCTCCACTTATAGTGGTCGCCCCCCAGCCATACCTGTGCAATGCTATCGTAGGTGTTATCCTCATAAATCTCTTTCACAGAAAGATGATTATGGTAGTCAATAATCGGCATCTTTTCAGCATAGTTGTGATACAGCATTTTTGCCGTATCATTTTGCAAAAGAAAATCCTCATCTAAAAAAGCTTTCATATCTTACACTCCAGAATATGCTGAAAAACCACCATCAATCGGAATTACCACTCCGGTCACAAAGCCGGCCATTTTTTCATTCAACAAATACAAAAGGGTTCCGTTTAATTCCTCTGCTTCTCCGAAACGTCCCATCGGTGTCGCTGCCAGGATTTTTTCTGTTCTCGGTGTCGGATTTCCCTTCTCATCAAACAGTAAATCCTTGTTTTGCTTGGTTACAAAAAATCCCGGTGCAATAGCATTTACACGGATGCCCACCTTGGAAAAATGAACCGCTAACCACTGGGTAAAGTTGGAAACCGCAGCCTTTGCTCCGGAATACGCCGGTATCTTTGTTAGAGGCGTAAAAGCGTTCATGGAAGATATATTGATTACGCTGCAACCCCTCTTTCCAACCATATCCTTTGCAAACACCTGTGTCGGGAGCAATGTTCCGATAAAGTTTAAATTGAATACAAACTGTACGCCGACATCATCCAAGTCGAAGAAAGAAACCAAATCGTCTTTTTCCTCATCCCCTAACTGATAGTATTCGTTTGTGGTGTTGGCTCTTGCGTTGTTGCCTCCGGCTCCGTTAATCAAAATATCGCAAGGACCAAAGTCCTTTAAGATCGCCTCGTGACAAGCCTTTAAGCTTTCCTTTTCCAAAACATTTGCCTGATAAGCCTTCGCTTCAAAACCCTTTTCACGAATAGCTGCTGCAAAGCCTTCCGCAGCCTCAAGGTTTAAATCCAAAAGTGCCACCTTTGCGCCCTGCTCTGCCAGCGTTTCGGCAAACATGGAACAAAGCACACCGCCTGCTCCGGTCACTACCGCTACTTTTCCTTTGATATCCAAACTGTAATCCTTCATTCTGTTACCTCTTTATTTCTCTGTTTTTTCAATTGCTTCAAACAAGCCGTTGATATAGGTTGCACCTAAGGCTCTGTCAAAAAGTCCATATCCGGCGCGACCTTTTTCTCCCCAAATCATACGGCCGTGATCCGGTCTTACATATCCTGTAAATCCGCCGTCATGGAGAGCCTTTGCAATCGCATACATGTCCAGGGATCCACAACTTGATAAATGCGCACGCTCTTCAAAACCATCTTCCACCAACGCCACATTCCTTAAATGCGCAAAGTGAATGCGACCCATCTTGGCATATTTGTACGCCATTTTTACTACATCATTTTTTGCGGAGCATCCCAATGAACCGGTACAAAGAGTGATTCCGTGATGCACATCATCATAAAGACCAAGGAATCGATCAATGCTTTTTTCATCCACGATAATGCGAGGCAAACCAAAAATACTCCAGCATGGATCATCCTCATGAATCGCCATATAAACATCGCATTCCTTTGCCACCGGAATCACACGTTCTATGAAGTAACGCAAATTCTCCCAAAGGTCTTCTTCCGTCATCTGATTATATTCTGCGACAACTGCGGCCAGCTCTTCTCGCGTATAGCTGGCGTCCCAGCCCGGAAGTGTCAAATCGCTGTCGCCGTTTAACGGATTCACTTTGTCTACCTGAGACTGGTAATACACCAAAGAAGTAGAGCCATCCGGCAATTCATGATCCAACTGAGTTCTTGTCCAATCAAATACCGGCATAAAGTTATAGCAAATGCACTTTACTCCTGCTTCTGCCACGCGACGAATGTTTTCGCAATAGTTTTCTATATACTTTTCTCTCGTCGCTTTTCCGAGTTTGATGTCCTCATGCACCGGAATACTTTCAATCACTTCAAAATGCAATCCCGCATCCTCGGTCTTTTTTTTCAATTCGGCGATGGACTCTCTTGGCCACACCTCTCCCACAGGCACATCGTATACTGCCGTTACAATGGAATGCATCCCCGGAATCTGGCGTATATTCTGTAAAGTAACCGGGTCATCCGGTCCGTACCAACGAAACGATAATTTCATGATTTCCTCCTACCTATAGATTACTTTGTATGTATCTTACACTATTTTTTTACAATAATATATTGCGTATGTTTACAATTTCTTTGCAAATGTGAATGTATCGTGTTATCCTATGATAGTATCAAAAATATAATTACGGAATAGCGAGGTATCCTATTGGCTATTATTGAAAGCGGGTTATTCAATTCCGAAATGGTGCATCCGGAGTTTGAAATCCATCACAGACGGGATGACTTAAACAATTATCATCCTGCAAAAAATGAACAACCCATACAATTGCACCATCATGACTTTTACGAGATTTATTATTTTATCTCCGGCAACGTTGACTATCTTGTGGAAAACAAAACCTATCATCTTCAGCCCGGAGATTTGATTTTAATGTCTCCCTTGGAACTTCATCAGCCGCTGTTTTCCAATCACAGCGGTATCTACGAGCGTATTGTATTATGGATTGACGGGAAAAAACTTTCCGGTCTTTCTACTCCGGAGATTTCATTTTTATCCTGTTTCAAACAATCCCATTCAGATACTACGAATCGTATTTATCATATCGCAGAAGAACGGCAAAAAATGCTTTTATTCTTTTTAGACGAGTTGGCAAACACCATGAATACCAATACCATCTATTCACCATTGATTGCCAATACACTTTTAACCTGGCTGTTATGTAATTTCCACAGTTTGACGTCGCAGATTCCTTCTGTTCAGGAACACAGAAGAATGTCTGTCCAAATAGCAAATTGTGTAGACTACATTAACCTCCACCTAAGTGAAAATCTTTCTTTGGATGTGTTATCAAAGGAATGCTTTATTTCCAAACAGCATCTTCTTCGCACCTTTAAGGAAGCCATGGGATTTTCCGTTCATCAGTACATTCAGAAAAAACGACTTTTGACAGCTCGACAGTACATGCAAAACGGCGATTCACCAAAAGAAGCCGCGTTTAAATGCGGTTTTTCCGATTACTCCGTTTTCTACCGTGCGTATAAGAAAGAGTACGGTATCAGCCCTTCAAAAGCGTAAACTACTGTTTGTTCCAATAAAACATAATATACAGGATGAGAAAATGAAAGAATTAAACGTACAAAAGCTTACTGAAACCATCGCCGAAATGTGCATCGACATCAACCACGATTTGTCCGATGATATGAAAAGCGCATTGGATAAGGCAAAGCATACCGAGGCCTCTCCAATTGGACAAAAAGTCTTAGATCAGTTAGAAAAGAACCTATCGATTGCAAAAGAAAAAATGATTCCTATTTGTCAGGACACCGGTATGGCTGTCATTTTTTTGGAAATCGGACAGGATGTCCATTTTTTTGGGGGTAGCATTGAAGATGCTGTAAACGAGGGAGTTCGCCGCGGCTACACGGATGGTTATTTAAGAAAATCCGTTGTTGGAGATCCGATTCTTCGAGAAAATACAAAAGATAATACACCTGCCGTCATCCATTATTCCATTGTTCCGGGAGATAAAGTAAAGATTACTCTCGCGCCGAAAGGCTTTGGTAGTGAAAACATGTCCCAAATCTTTATGTTGAAACCGGCACAGGGCATCGACGGAGTAAAGGAAGCCATTCTTAAGGCTGTTACTGACGCCGGTCCGAATGCCTGCCCTCCCATGATTGTGGGAGTCGGCATTGGAGGAACCTTTGAGAAGTGTGCACTTTTGGCAAAGCAGGCACTGACGGATAAAGTCGGGGCACCCGATGCTGATAAACCGAAGTGGGTTTTAGATTTAGAACATGAAATGCTCGATAAGATTAATTCCACAGGTATAGGTCCTGCCGGTTTAGGAGGCACCACCACCGCATTGGCGGTAAACGTCCGCACCTACCCGACTCACATTGCGGGACTTCCCGTAGCAGTCAACATCTGCTGCCATGTAAACCGACATATAACGGTTACATTATAAATGATTATTTAAAAGGAGAATCATGGAAAAAAAGATAAATTTGCCTATAACAAAAGAGATTTCTGATGAATTACACATCGGAGATTTTTGCTATCTCACAGGAGAGATGTACGTGGCGCGAGATGCGGCTCATAAACGATTGATGGAACTTATTGATAAAGGCGAAGCGCTTCCCATCGAGCTGGATGGTGCAACCATTTATTATATGGGTCCCTCACCCGCCAGAGAAGGACGTCCAATAGGTTCCGCAGGTCCTACCACCGCAAGTCGTATGGATAAATACGCTCCTACTTTCTTGAATCTCGGCTTAAAGGCTATGGTTGGAAAAGGCAAACGAACGAAGGCCGTATTGGATGCCATTGTACGAAATAAAGCCACATATTTTGCTGCCATCGGCGGCGCCGGCGCATTGCTATCTGAACGCATCAAAAGTTCCGAAATTGTATGCTATGAAGATTTAGGAGCGGAAGCCATAAGAAAAATCTATGTGGAGGATTTCCCTGTTGTTGTGGTTGCCGATTGTCATGGCGAGAATCTCTATGAGTCCGCAGTGGAAGAATATCGAAAATAACAAAGACCGTCTCAAAGGTAAAAAAACATAAATTTATCCGCTTTTTCCGTTGACAAAAAATAAAGCATTTAGTACAATATGACTTGCGTTGTAAAGCGCATAGTGATAAAAAGCGACTGTTCCGGGGCGTGACCGGTACAATTGACAGGAACTTTTTAGGCTTTATGGAGAAGTACTCAAGAGGCCGAAGAGGTGCCCCTGCTAAGGGTATAGGTCGGGTAACCGGCGCGAGGGTTCAAATCCCTCCTTCTCCGTTCGGCAGAGAACTTAGCGAAAGCGAGCAGAATGCGATGCTTGAGCTTAGTCGTAGCCATGTCGATGCGGTTAATAAGCACGAAGTGCGAATTTACAAATCGACTTTTGGTGCCATAGCCAAGTGGTAAGGCGTGGGACTGCAACTCCCTGATCGTTGGTTCAAATCCGACTGGCACCTTGCAGAAGAATAAGAGAAATCTTATTCTTCTTTTTTTTGTATAAAATTAGCGCTCCGATATTAATCGGAGCGCTTAATTATATTATTCTGCGGTTTCTTCTTTCTCTGTCGCTTCTTCTAATTCGTCGTAATCATCCAAAACCATATCTTCTTTTCGAACCTTAGCAATGGATGCGACTTCTCCACCCTTCTTTAAATCGATTAACTTCACACCGGAGGTTACTCTGGAAAGAAGTGCAGTTTCCGCAACAGAAGTGCGGATGATAATACCATCGGTATTAATGATCATAATCTCGTCATCGGCAGATACTGCTTTTACACCAACAAGATTTCCGGTTTTTTCCGTAATCTTGTAGCATTTTACGCCTTTGCCGCCTCGATGCTGGCAGGTAAACTCTTCCATCTTGGTGCACTTTCCGAGACCATTTTGAGAAACAATCATAAGTGCATCGCCCTGGGAAACAAGCTGCATTGCAATTACATCATCCCCATCAGATAAGGTCATTCCCTTAACACCCATGGATATACGACCGGTATTTCTTGCATCATCCACTTTAAACCGAATGGCCTGGCCGTATTTGGTAAAGAGCATTGCTTCATCATCGCCCTTTGCCATCTTTACTTCGATCAACTTATCGTCATCACGAAGGTTAATCGCAGCCAAACCGTTCTTTCGAATGTTTGCATACTCTTCCAATTTGGTTTTCTTTACAACACCCTTCTTGGTTGCCATAAAGAGATATTCGTCTTCGTTGTAATCCTTAATCGGAATCATGGATGTAATCTTTTCGTCCGGCTGTAATGGCAACAAGTTTACAATCGCTGTTCCTCGTGCGGTTCTTCCCGCTTCCGGAATCTCATATGCCTTAATTCGATATACCCGACCGAAGTTTGTAAAGAACATCAGGTAATGGTGAGATGTGGTTAACATCATTTCAACGATGTAATCCTCATCGATGGTTTCCATTCCTTTGATTCCTTTGCCGCCACGGTGCTGTGCCTTGAAGTTGTCTACGTTCATACGCTTGATGTAGCCAACCTTGGTAAAGGTAACAACCGTATTGGTTACCGGTATCAAATCTTCCATATCGATATCGTATTCATCGAATCCAATGGAAGAACGACGATCATCGCCGTACTTTTCAGCATAAACAGAAATTTCTTCTTTAATTACCAAAAGAAGTTTCTTTTCATCTGCTAGGATTTCTTTTAATTCTTTGATTAATTTCTGAAGTTCAGCGTATTCAGCCTCTAACTTTCCGCGTTCCAATCCGGTTAACGCACGAAGTCGCATATCTACGATGGCCTGAGCCTGTGCATCGGAAAGTCCGAAACGTTTCATCAACTGTTCTTTTGCGATAGCAACGTTTTCAGATCCGCGAATAATAGAGATTACCTCATCAATATTATCAAGAGCGATTAACAATCCTTCTAAGATATGAGCTCTTTCTTCTGCTTTGTTTAAGTCAAACTTGGTACGTCTGGTAACGACTTCCTTCTGATGATCCAAATACAAAGAAAGCATATCTTTTAAATTTAGAATCTTCGGCTGATTATCAACCAAAGCAAGCATAATTACACCAAAGGTATCCTGTAATTGTGTATGCTTGAACAAAAGGTTCTGCATTACGGAAGGATTTACGTCTTTTCTGAGCTCGATGACAATTCGCATTCCTTCACGGGAAGACTCATCTCGAAGAGCTGTAATGCCGTCTAACTTCTTATCACGTACAAGTTTTCCGATGTATTCTACCAAACGAGCCTTATTTACGTTATATGGAAGTTCCGTAACAATAATTCGGTTCTTTCCATTTTGCATCGGTTCAATTTCGGTTACGGCGCGAACGCGAATTTTTCCGCGTCCTGTACGGTATGCTTCTTCAATTCCGGCATGACCGAGAATCGTTCCACCGGTAGGAAAATCCGGACCTTTGACGATTTCCATTAATTCATCAATATCCGTTTCTCTGTCTTCTTCAATCTGGTTATCAATGATTTTATTTACTGCACCTACTACTTCACGAAGGTTGTGTGGTGGAATATTTGTGGCCATACCTACAGCAATACCGGTTGTTCCGTTTACCAAAAGGTTTGGAAAACGTGCCGGAAGTACAGAAGGTTCTTTTTCGGTTTCGTCAAAGTTTGGTACAAAATCTACCGTGTCTTTATTGATATCCGCAAGCATTGCCATGGAAATCTTAGAAAGTCTCGCTTCCGTATAACGCATAGCAGCAGCTCCGTCTCCATCCACGGAACCGAAGTTACCATGTCCGTCTACAAGTGGATAACGTGTAGACCATTCCTGTGCCATGTTGACAAGTGCTCCATAAATAGAAGAATCTCCGTGCGGATGGTATTTACCCATGGTATCACCAACGATACGGGCACATTTACGATGTGGTTTGTCCGGGCCGTTGTTTAATTCGATCATGGAATATAAAACTCGACGCTGTACCGGCTTCAATCCGTCTCTAACATCCGGAAGTGCTCGGGAAGCGATAACGCTCATTGCATAATCGATATAGGATGTTTCCATGGTTTTTTTCAAGTCAACATCTTGAATATTATCAAAAATTTTGTCGTCCATCTTTTCTCCTTAGATATCTAAGTTCTGTACGTATTTTGCGTTTTCTTCAATAAATTCGCGTCGCGGCTCCACTTTATCGCCCATCAACGTAGAGAATACCGCATCGATTTCAGATGCTTCGAGTTCATCCATAGTAACTCGTTTTAAGATTCTCTTTTCCGGATCCATGGTTGTTTCCCAAAGCTGTTCCGCATCCATTTCTCCAAGTCCTTTGTATCGCTGAATCTTATTATTGGAATCACGACCTACTTCAACGAGGATTCTGTTTAATTCTTCATCACTGTAGGCATACCAAACTTTTTTGTTCTTTTCCAATTTGTAAAGAGGCGGCGTTGCCAAATATACGTAACCCTGACGAATCAGTTCAGGCATAAATCTGTATAAAAATGTGAGCATCAAAGTCGCAATATGCGCACCATCCACGTCGGCATCCGTCATAATAATAATTTTATGATATTTTAACTTTGTAATATCAAATTCTTCATGTATACCTGTACCAAAGCAGGTAATCATTGCTTTTATTTCCGCATTTTCATAAATGCGGTCTTCTCTGGCTTTTTCTACATTTAAGATTTTACCGCGAAGAGGTAAAATCGCCTGCGTCTTACGGTTTCTGGCTGTTTTTGCAGAACCTCCCGCAGAATCTCCCTCGACAATAAAGATTTCGCAATTTTCCGGATTGGTATCGGAACAGTCTGCAAGTTTTCCGGGAAGAGAATTTCCATCCAACGGTGATTTACGACGAGTCAAATCTCTGGCCTTACGTGCAGCCTCTCTTGCACGCTGTGCAAGAATTGCCTTTTCACAAATAATCTTTGCTACTGCAGGATTCTGCTCCAAGAAATAAGTCAGCTGTTCGGAAACAACGGAATCCACCGCACCACGTGCTTCTGTATTTCCAAGCTTCTGCTTTGTCTGTCCCTCAAACTGAGGTTCCTCAATTTTAATACTGATGATGGCTGTCAATCCCTCTCGGATATCATCACCGGATAAAGGCTCATCATTTTCTTTTAAAATCTTATTTTCCTTGGCATATGCATTAAAGGTTCTGGTTAATGCTCCTCGAAATCCTGCAACATGCATACCGCCTTCCGGAGTAATAATATTATTAACAAATGAAAATGTGGAATCGTTATATGCATCGTTGTGCTGCATGGCTACTTCCACATATACATTATCCTTGGTTCCTTCACAATAGATAACTTCCGGATAAAGTGCGGTTTTACCCTTGTTTAAATAGGTAACGAATTCTTTTATACCGCCTTCGTAGTGGAAGGTACGCTCTTTTACTTCCTCTTCTCTGGTATCACGAAGGGTGATTCGAAGATTTTTGGTAAGGAAAGCGGTCTCACGAAGACGAACCTTTAAGGTATCATAATCAAAAATCGTCTCTTCAAAAATCAAAGGATCCGGTAAAAATGTTACCTTTGTTCCTGTCTTTGAAGGATCACAGGTTCCGATTTCTTTTAACGGATACATGGTTTTTCCACGTTCGTATCTCTGCTGATAAATCTTACCGTCTCGACAGATTTCTACTTCCAACCATACGGAAAGAGCATTTACAACAGATGCGCCTACTCCGTGAAGACCACCGGATACTTTATATCCGCCACCGCCGAACTTTCCACCGGCGTGAAGAACGGTAAATACCACTTCTACTGCAGGGATACCTGCTTTTGAGTTGATTCCGGTAGGAATTCCTCGTCCATCATCCTCTACTGTAATGGAATTATCCGAATTGATTGTCGTGATAATATGAGTACAAAATCCCGCCAATGCCTCATCTACAGCGTTGTCTACGATTTCGTATACCAAGTGATGAAGTCCTCGAATAGATGTTGTTCCGATATACATACCGGGACGCTTTCGTACCGCTTCCAATCCTTCCAATATCTGAATTTGATCTGCACCATATTCCGGTGTTGTTCCCTGACTCATAAGGCCTCCAAATTATTCATTTCTTTCCGTCACAGTTCCTGAGACGACTTCAAATACTTTGTTTATTTTAAATCGATTCTTTACAAAATCATCCAAACCGGTACAAGTGATGATGGTTTGTGTTTCGTATAGACTTTTTAACAAATAATTCTGTCTGGTACTATCCAATTCGGAAAGTACATCATCCAACAGTAAAACCGGCTTTTCTCCTATCATATCTTCCACAATTTTTATTTCTGAAAGCTTTAAAGATAAAGCACAGGTTCTTTGCTGTCCCTGAGATCCAAACCTCCTAATATCCACGTCTGAAATGGAAAATCTTAAATCATCACGATGTGGACCTACATTGGTAGTTCCGGTCTTTAAATCTTTTTCTTTTGACCGAAACAGTTCATCCACAAATAAGAAATCCTCAACATTTGGCTCATATGCTATGGAAAGATGCTCTCTTTCTCCGGATATTTGAAAATGCATATTGGAAACAACAGGTGATATTTCATTGATGAATTCTCTTCTTCTTTGTATGATTTTCTTTCCGTAAGTGACCAGCTGCTCATCCCATACATCCAAAGTTGTGCGTAAGGATGGCTGAAAGTGGATATCTTTTAAAAGTTTGTTTCGATTGTTTAATATCTTATTGTAATTTGTCAGGTTGTTAAGGTAAATCTTATCTAACTGACAAAGCTCCATATCAATGAATTTTCTTCTTTCTCCCGGACCGTCTTTTATAATATTAAGATCCTCCGGTGAGAAAAAAATGATATTTAAATAACCAAATAAATCCGCTGCTTTTTTCACAGGAACCTGATTGATTGCAATTCCTTTTGTTTTATTTTTTCGAAGATGCAAATCAATTTGGTAGTCCCTTGATTGTTTTTCTACTATACAACGAATATGGGCTTCCTTTTCTCCAAAGCGAATCATATCTTTATCATGACTGCCTTTATGAGATTTGGAAGTTCCGCTTAAATAGCAGGCTTCCAAAATATTGGTTTTTCCCTGGGCGTTATCTCCAAAAATAATATTGGTAGAAGTATCAAAGTTTAATTTTAGATTTTCATAATTGCGAAAATCCTTTAATTCCAATGATTTTATAATCATTTCACTACCCGAACCGTTTCACCGTCAAAAGTAACTTCATCTCCGTCATAAATCTTTTTTCCACGACGGGTCTCCACTTCGCCGTTTACCAAGACTTCTCCTTCCTGAATTACGATTTTCGCTTCTACTCCGGAAGATACCATACCGGCTTTTTTTAAAAGTTGTCCAAGTTTTATAAACTCATCTTCTTCTCTGATTCTAATTTCTTCCATAGTTTATTCCTGAATATTTACCGGAAGAATTACATATATAAAGGATCCTTCCTCATCTTTAATAAAGCAAGGTGATCGATGGTTTACCATGTAAAGATTTACTTCTTCTTCATCAATCACACGAAGTGCATCTATAAATAACTTCGGATTAAATCCAATAACCAAATCCTTACCGTCTTTTTCGATACCAATGCTTTCTTCTACCAAACCGTAGGTTGTTTTCATTCTTAAATCAATGGAGTCTGATTTAATATTCATAATAAATGGCTTATTTTCAGCGTCTTTATACATCATTACGGTTGTTTTTGAAATCTTTTTGAATAAGTCTTTTTTATTAACTTTTACTCTTGCTTCATAATCGTTGGAAATCATATGATCGATATTGATAAACTCTCCTTCGATTAATCTTGAAACAACAGTCGTATTTTCGAATTCGAATATAATATGATTATCTGTGAAGAAAATCTCTACCATATCCTCTGTTCCGCCATTTAATATTTTTGAAAGTTCATTTAAGGTCTTTCCGGGAACAATTACTTTTTTGTTGGAATAAGACTCTTTTAATTTGATATTTCTAATAGAAATACGGTATTTATCCAAAGCAACCATTTTGAGATTATCACCGGTGATTTCCATAAGTTCACCGGTCATCATCTTATTGTTGGCATTCGCTTCTGAAATGGTAAAGGTTGTCTGTCTAATAAGCTCTTTTAATGTAAACTGGGAAATAATCACCGGCTCATTTCTTATGATTACAGGGATACTTGGAAAATCTTCTCCCGGTTTTCCCGTAATGTTAACATGAAAACTTCCTGAATCTATAGATGTCTGATATTTATCATTACATTCAATGGTAACGTTCGGATCATCACATTCTTTAATTACTTCACCTAAAAATCTTCCGTCAATTGCTATAATACCTTTTTCTTCAATGGTACCCTCAATAATGGTTTCGATACCGATTTCCATATCATTTGCAGTTAACTTGATTTTATCACCGGAAGCGTCAATAAGAATGCATTCCAATATAGCCATGGTTGTTCTGGTAGGAACGGCTTTTAATACGTAATTAACTCCTTTTGATAATTCGCTTTGTGAACAAGTGATTTTCATTTTTTAAGAGCTCCTTTCCATCTATCTATCATATGAATTTAAATAGTATTATTAATATAGGCTGTTTAAATGTGGATTATTGAAAAAACAACGTATTTACTAGAGTTTAAGTATAAAAGTTATTCCGTAAAAACTGTTTTATAACATGTGAGTTTCTTACTCTAAATGTGGAATAATTTTTTTATTAAAACATGCTGGTCATGTATATTCACAGTTATTCACATAGGATAGGAATAACTTTTGAATAACTTGTTAATTAGAGTTGATTTTCTTTTTAATGGAATCTATCTCATCTCTAAAATCGTTGTTTTCGTCATATTCTGCTTGTATCTTTTTTGTTCCGTGAATAATCGTTGTATGATCACGACCACCTAATAGGCTGCCGATTGCATCCAAAGGAGAATCAACCATTTGGCGACATAAGAACATAGCTATTTGTCTGGGTCGTGCAATATTAGCGGAACGATTTTTGGAAATCATTTGATCAACGGAAATTCCATAATGATCTGCAACGATTTCAATAATAAGCTGTGGAGTAATCGCTCTTGGTTTTTCCGGAGAGATAATATTTTGGAGCTCTCTTTCAGCGATTTCCATGGTAATTTCTGTTTTTTGTAAAGTAGAGTAAGCAATCAGCTTCTTTAAAGCACCTTCAATTTCTCGAACACTGGTGTGAATATTGGAAGCAATGTAGTGAAGAATCTCATCATCAAATGTGATGTTTCGATTTTCGTTTTCATTGTATTCTTCCAACTTTTTACGAAGAATTGCCATTCTCGTTTCATAGTTTGGAAGTGTGATTTCCACCATAAGTCCCATTTCAAAACGTGTGCGGAAACGCATATCCAAGGTTTCCAACTCCTTAGGAGGACGATCGGATGTGATAATAATTTGTTTACCTGCATCATGTAAAGAATTAAAGGTGTGGAAAAACTCATCCTGTGTTTGCTCTTTACCAATGATAAACTGAATATCATCGATCATTAATACGTCAACACTTCTGTACTTTTCACGAAGATTTGTCATGAGAGAAGCATTACTTCTGGAATTACGAATGGCTTCAATAACTTCGTTAGTGAATTCTTCGGATGTAACATATAAAACATGTTTATCTGCATTATCATGGTAAATATAGTTACCGATTGCATGCATTAAGTGAGTTTTACCAAGTCCCGGTCCACCATAAATATAAAGTGGATTGTAAGCTTCACCGGAGGTTTCAGCTACAGCCAAAGATGCATTTTGTGCGAAACGGTTGTTTTCGCCGATGACAAAGGTTTCAAAAGTATACTTTGGATTCAAATTTGAATTAATGTAATTTGAATTCTTTGTAAAAGCAGGTGCTTCTGTCGGAATTGTTGATACCGGAACACTGTCGTTTTTAATATCGTTTTGTGTAATAAAGTTTAGATTATATTCCTTGCCCGTAATTTCAGCTATTTTAATCATAAGAGCTTCGGAATAACGAGATTTTACAAGATTTAAAGAAACGGAATTGGGATTATCCGGATTTAAAATGTATAAATCTTTACCTTCAATAGAATAAATCTGCAGTGGTTTTAAAAAAGTATCATAAGTAATGTCCTGGATTTTCAGTTCTTCCTTTAAAGATTTCAATATCTCAGGCCAGAGTTTAACAAGTTCTTCCATAAATAAACCTTTCAAAAACAATAATATATAATAAGGAAGAAATTCCTTTTATTATTTCAAAACATACACCTAATATAATATACGAAACCGACTGATTTATCAACAAAAATGTAGATAAGACAAAAGGTTATAAACCCACGTAAAATGTGGATTTTTTTATACACAAGGAAAAAAATTAATGAATCATATGCTATAGTTATCCACAAATTTGTGGATAATTTATGGAAAAGAAATCACAAATAAAAATAAGTATTTTCAATAAAAAATTTTTTTATAAACTTGCTATGCAGATTTTATCCACATCTTGTGGGAGATAAATAATGGATGTTTATATGTTGTGGATAGTTGTGAATAACCGGGGAAAACCCTGTTTTTATTGACTTTTGAATATTTTTTGCTATAATTATATGGCATTCGCTTAAAATTGGGCGAAGTAAATTTCGAAATTTATTTCACTGTTAAAGGAGGTGTATCCGTATGAAGATGACTTTTCAGCCTAAGAAAAGATCACATGCAAGGGTTCATGGATTCCGTAAGAGAATGAGCACTGCAGGTGGAAGAAAAGTTTTAGCAGCACGTCGTGCAAAAGGAAGAAAGAAATTATCTGCGTAGGCCACATGACCATGTGGTCTTTCTTCTTATTTACAGAAAGGAGCGTTTATGAAATTTTCGGAATCATTGAAAAAAAATGATGATTTTCGCAGAGTTTACCGTAAGGGACGCTCCAGAGCCAATAAAAACCTTGTTTTATATGTATATAAAAACGGTTTAAATGAAAATCGATTAGGCGTCTCTGTTAGTAAGAAGGTGGGCAATTCCATTGTCCGACATCATATGACGAGGCTGATCAGGGAAGTATATCGATTACACGAAGACGAATTTAACATTGGGTTGGATTTGGTAGTCGTAGTCAGAAACGGGGATAAGAGGACAAAATATTCCGAAGTGGAACCTTATTTTTTAGAACTGGCTAGTCTTCAGAGGATTATGAAATGAAAAAATTCTTTCTTGGAATTATAAAATTCTATAGAAAATATCTTTCTCATTTAAAAACAACGAGATGTCCATATTATCCAACTTGTTCTACTTATGGTTTAATTGCGATAGAACATCATGGTGCGATAAAAGGCGGAATTCTTACTGCTTGGAGAATTCTTCGTTGTAACCCTTTTTCTCATGGAGGGGTAGATCCGGTACCAAAGTCATTTCATTTGAAAGTTCCTTTTAAAATGTGTGACTTCGAGCCTTTATAGGCTTTTACAATATATATAGGAGGAAATAAACGTGACAGCAATGTATTTAACTGCTTACGGTGGATCCATTTTGGGACCGATTGCAAAAGGTCTTGGATGGATTATGGACAAGATTTATGTGCTGTTTTCCAATATGGGAATTCATAGCATTGCTCTTACCATTTTGGTTTTTACTATTTTTATTTACTTATGTCTTTTCCCACTTACCTATAAACAGCAGAAGTTTTCTGTGATTTCTCGTAAGATGAATCCGGAACTTAAGGCGATTCAGGATAAGTACAAGGGAAAAAGAGACCAGGCTTCTATGGCTGCTCAACAAGAAGAAACACAGATGCTTTATGATAAATACGGCATTTCAATGACCGGTTCTTGTGTACAGTTGCTCATTCAGATGCCAATTTTATTCGCTTTGTATCGAGTTTTTTACAATGTACCTGCTTATATTGGCAGTGTAAGAAATTTATTTTCAGGTTTGGTTGAAGGAATTCAATCCACAAAGGGTTATACGGACTTAATGCAGACTGTTTATGAAGAGGCTTCTCTCCGCAATGTAAATGTTGATTTTACTGCTGAAGATCCAACCACTCTTGGAAATTACATTATTGATGTACTTTATAAATTATCTTCTTCCGGTTGGGATAGTTTAAAAGAAGCATTCCCGAATTTGGCAGATACCATTACAACGACACATTCCAATTTGGATGAGATTAACAACTTGTTTGTTTTATCTATATCCGATACACCATGGAATCAGATGAAGATGGGTATTGCAAATCATAACTGGTTGTTATTTTTTGCAGCTTTATCCATTCCGGTGATTGCAACATTTACTCAGTATTTAACCATTTTGCAGACACCAATGGCCAATTCCAACGATCAGATGACACAGCAGATGAAAACCATGAACTACACAATGCCGCTTATGACATTGTTCATCGGATTTACTTGTCCGGTTGGTTTAGGATTCTATTGGGGAATCGGTGGATTTATCCGTGCGGCGCAGCAATTCTTCTTAAATCGTCATTTTGAAAAGATCAATCTTGATGATATTATTGAAAAAAACAAAGAAAAAGCTGCAAAGAAAAAAGAACAGCGCGGAATCAGAAGAGAGCAAATCATGGCAAATGCGACCATGAATACCAGAAAGTCTATTTCTGAAGCTGCTTCTTACAATAACTCCAATGAAGAAGTTTTGGAAAAAGCTGCAGTTAGTCGTTCCAATGCAAAGCCGGGTTCAATGGCTGCAAAGGCGAACTTGGTAAAAGACTTTAATGAAGGAATTAAACATTCAAAATAGGGGGCATAAATATGGAATCTAGAGAATATTCAGGAAAAACAGTAGAGGATGCCTTGACATTGGCATCAGTTGAACTTGGATTAACAAGTGATAAGTTAGACTATGAAGTTGTAGAAAAAGGTTCTTCCGGAATCTTAGGTCTTGGAGCAAAAGATGCGGTAATTAAGGTTTCTTTAAAGGGTGAAAAGAAAACTTCTGAATCCGTTGATTCCACAGAAGAAAATCCTTTGAAAGAAACAAAGACTTCTGAAGATAAGAAAGAAGTTTTGGAAAATCCGGATGAGGCAATTACCGTTGTTAAGGATTTCTTGAAGGAAGTATTCGCTTCCATGAACTTGGAAGTAACTCTTTCTGCTGAATATGATGCAGAAGACAATACAATTAACGTTGATATGGTTGGCCCGGAAATGGGAATCATCATCGGAAAACGTGGTCAGACACTTGATTCTTTACAGTATCTTGCAAATCTTGCATTAAATCGTAAGGTTGATACTTATACAAAGGTAAAACTTGATACAGAAGATTATCGTCGTCGTCGTAAAGAAACATTGGAGAATCTTGCAAAGAACTGTGCTTACAAAGCAAAGAGAACAAGAAAGCCGGTTTCTTTGGAAGCAATGAATCCTTACGAAAGAAGAGTTATCCATTATGCATTACAGGATGATGATGCAGTAATGACCCATTCTGAAGGTGAAGAACCATACAGACATGTTGTAATTACTCTTAAGAAATAATAAGTATTCTTATTCAGAGGAGACAGGGGTGTGACCTTTGTCTCCTTTTAAATTGTAATTTAAAAGGAGATAATTTGTGATATAATCCTTACAAATATTGATATGGTGAAATATATGATAGAAAAGGACACAATTGCTGCAATATCGACGGGTCTTTCGGAGGGTGGAATCGGAATTATTCGAATTTCCGGAGATGACGCCATAGCGATTTGCGACAAAATATTTAAAGGAAAACAGAAATTATCGGAAGTTATGACTCATACAATTCAGTATGGACATATTTATGATGGGGAAACCTTACTTGATGAAGTAATGGTTTCTGTTATGCGAGCTCCACGTACGTATACCAGAGAAGATGTTGTTGAAATCAATTGCCATGGAAGTGTCTTTCTTTTAAAAGAAATTCTTTCCCTGGTTTTTAGAAGTGGTGCCAGACCTGCGGAGCCGGGAGAATTTACAAAGCGTGCTTTTTTAAATGGACGAATTGATTTGTCCCAAGCAGAATCTGTAATGGATGTGATTTCTTCTCAAAATGAAATTGCTGCGAAGAATTCATTGCGACAGTTGGATGGATACTTGAAGAATGAGATTGTTTCCATGCGACAAAAACTCATTTATGAGATTGCGTATATTGAATCTGCTTTGGATGATCCGGAACATATTTCTTTGGATGGTTATGGAACTCATTTGTTAGAAGTAATTCATCCGATTATGGATGAGGTTTCGAAATTGATTTCTTCTGCGAAAGACGGAAGCTTTATTAAAAACGGAATCAAAACAGTCATCGTTGGTAAGCCCAATGTGGGAAAGTCTTCGCTTTTAAATGTTCTTGCAAAAAAAGAACGAGCAATTGTTACGGATATTCCGGGCACCACCAGAGATACATTGGAGGAAATGATATCCTTTGGAGAGTTTTCTCTGCATATGATTGATACAGCAGGAATCCGCGACACGGACGATAAAGTGGAAAAAATTGGCGTAAAGAAGGCTATTTCCTCAATTGACGAAGCTGACCTTATCTTATACGTTGTGGATTCCACCTTTGCTCTAGATCATGATGATTTTGATTTAATGGATAAGATACGCGATGAGAAGGTAATTGTTTTATTAAACAAATCAGATTTGGAGGCGAAGGTTTCCGAAGATGATATTCTTAAGCATTTACCAAAGAAAAGGATTATTTCTATTTCCGCAAAGGAACATACCGGTTTGGATGATTTAAAAGAAGAAATCCGCTCCATGTTCTTTTCCGGAGAAATTGCTTTAAATAATGAAATCTTTATTACCAATGAGAGACAGAAGTTTTCTTTGGAGGAAGCGAACCGTTCTTTATCACAGGTTTGTACAAGTATAGAAAACGATATGCCTGAAGATTTCTTTTCCATCGATTTGATGGATGCCTATGAATCACTGGGCAAAATTATTGGAGAATCTTTAGAAGAAGATTTGGTAAATCAGATTTTTTCTAAGTTTTGTATGGGAAAATAAGAAAGGTAATATATGTCAGTTGTAGAAGAAACCTATGACGTTGTGATTGTTGGTGCAGGCCACGCAGGATGCGAGGCTGCTTTGGCATGTGCACGCTTAGGACTTAAAACGATTATTTTTACTGTAAGTATGGATTCTGTTGCGCTTATGCCATGTAATCCAAATATTGGAGGAAGCTCCAAGGGTCATTTGGTAAGAGAGTTGGATGCTCTTGGCGGACAGATGGGCATTAATATTGATAAAACATTTTTGCAGTCAAAAATGTTAAATAAGTCAAAGGGTCCTGCAGTTCATTCGCTTCGCGCTCAGGCAGATAAATTACAGTATTCCGTTGAAATGAAGAAAACTCTTCAGGCTCAGGATAATTTAACTTTGCGCCAGGCAGAAGTTTCCGAGATTATGGTGGAAGACGGAAAAATTGTTGGTGCGAAAACATTTTCCGGTGGTACCTATCATTGTAAGGCAGTTGTTCTTTGTACCGGAACTTACTTAAAAGCTCGTTGCCTTTACGGAGACGTAATTGAGTATACCGGCCCGAATGGTTTAAAAGCTGCAAATACATTAAGTGCATCTTTGGAGAAAAACGGAATAGAGCTTCGTCGTTTTAAAACCGGAACGCCTGCTCGAATTGATGGAAGTACCATTGATTATTCCAAGATGGAAGAACAGTTTGGTGATGAACGTATTGTGCCGTTTTCATTTACAACAGATCCGGATTCCATTCAAAAGAAACAGGTTTCCTGTTATTTAACTTATACAAATGAAAAGACCCACGATATTATTCGTAAAAATTTAGATCGTTCCCCCATGTACTCCGGAGTAATTGAAGGAACAGGTCCTAGATATTGCCCCTCTATCGAAGATAAAGTGGTAAAGTTTGCCGATAAGGAACGTCATCAGTTGTTTGTTGAGCCGGAAGGACTTTATACAAATGAAATGTATATTTCCGGAATGTCTTCTTCCATGCCGGAGGATGTGCAGTATGAAATGTATCATACGGTTCCCGGACTTGAGCATGCAACGATTGTTCGAAATGCTTATGCAATTGAATATGATTGCATTGATGCAAATCAGTTATATGCAACACTGGAGTTTAAAAAGATAAAAGGTCTTTTTGCTGGCGGACAGTTCAACGGAAGTAGCGGGTATGAAGAAGCTGCAGCCCAGGGACTTGTTGCCGGAATAAATGCGGCCCTTGAAGTTTTAGGTCGCGACCAGGTTGTATTAGATCGAAGCGAAAGCTATATCGGTGTACTGATTGATGATTTAGTTACAAAAGAAAGTCATGAACCTTACCGCATGATGACTTCAAGAGCGGAATATCGTCTCCTTTTACGACAGGACAACGCAGATCTTCGTCTTTCTAAGATTGGTCATGAGATTGGATTGATTTCGGATGAACGTTATGACTGGGTATGTAAAAAAGAAGAGTTAATCGAAAAAGAAATTGCCCGTGTAAAGGAAAAGAATATCGGTTCCAACAAAAAGGTAAATGATTTGCTTGTGTCATTGGATTCTATTCCTGTAACAAATGGCGTGAAGTTTTGTGATTTGATTCGTCGACCGGAACTCTCCTATGATTTGCTTGCCCCGATTGATGAAGAACGACCGGATCTTCCGGAAGAAGTTCGGGAGCAGGTCAATATCAATATTAAGTATGAGGGATATATTACCAGACAGATTAAACAGGTGGAACATTTTAAAAAGATTGAAAGCAAGAAGATTCCTGCTGAAATTGATTATGATGATGTACCTTCCTTAAGAATTGAAGCAAGACAGAAGTTAAATAAACTTCGCCCGTTAAATATTGGGCAAGCTTCCAGAATTTCAGGAGTATCTCCTGCGGATATTTCTGTTTTGTTGGTGTACTTGGAACAGGCAAAGTATTTAAAATAAAGAATTTTACATATGAATAAATATAATTTCAATTTAATAAATGAATATTGTGAAAATAAGCATATCCCGATTGATGATAAGAAACGAGAGGGTCTTACTACTTTCTATGAAATGCTGGTTGAGAAAAACAAGGTTATGAATCTCACCGGAATTACTGAGTGGGATGATGTTGTACTTCGACATTTTATAGATAGTTTATCGTTGATAGAAATTATAAATTTATCCGATTTTCAGGGAAGGGTATTGGACCTTGGAACCGGAGCAGGATTTCCGGGTATGCCATTAAAGATTTTGTATCCGGAAGTTGAATTTGTTTTATTCGATTCTTTGAATAAACGCATTAAATTTTTGGATGAGGTAAGTGCAGCCTTATCTTTGAAGAATATATCTTTAATTCATGGTCGGGCAGAAGAGTTTGCCAGAAAACCGGAACATAGAGAAAACTATGATTTGGTTTTATCTCGAGCGGTTGCAAATATTTCTACCCTATCCGAATATTGTCTACCGTTTGTAAAAGTAGGAGGATCATTTGTTTCCTATAAGACGGAGACGATTGATGAAGAGTTGACCGAGTCCGGAAAAGCTGTTTCTCTGTTGGGTGGAAAGGTAGACAGAATTGTTCGCTTTGAATTACCGCATTCCGATATGAAGCGTTCTCTTCTTGAAGTTAAAAAAGAGAAATCTTGTTCAAAGAAGTATCCGAGAAAAGCAGGTGTTCCAAGTAAGGAACCTTTAAAATAGAAAGTTTTAAGGGTATATAAAAGTATCGAGGAAATTTTATGATTTTAGAATTATTGGATTCCTATGAAAATGAATTGAAAGAAAATCTTATGACTAAGAAATCCCTGTTGGAAGATATCGAAGTAAAGATACATGAGACAGAAAAGATGATCCAACTGATTAAGGAAGAAAACCAGGGGTTTTTTACGGATTTTACTCCAAGGCCAATTGCAGAAAAAAATATCGAAAAGTTGGACGAATTAAATCAGCTACTGGCAGATTTGTTGGAATCCAAATCTAAAGAAGAAAAAGAATTTTCTTTCATAGACAATCGTATCCATGAAGTTCGGCAGGCCAGAAGAGAGTTAGAGACAAAATCTTCTCTTCCCGAGTCTGAACCAAATCCTTCAAATGTTTCACGTGAAACATTATGTAGTGGGTCAGTAGATTTAGATAAACTACATCTTGTGTTATCATTTCTTCCGCAGGATCCAATCCGCGCAAAGATCGAACTGGAATCGCTCCTTCGATAATTATTATTAATAAAAAGACAGTAACGTGTTTGGGATGGATGCTCATATTTCCTCGGCACCGTCTCCGCTTTACCTCGACTAGTCGAATGTCTGTAAAGAATCTCTCAGGAAAGCCTTCGAGATTCAACAGACATACGACGGATTCTCGGAATGCTCCGCGGATGACTGTCGGAAATATGACATCCACGCCAAACACTGATATTGTTCTTGCTAACTGTATTATTTAATTGGCAAATGTTAAGTCCCGGACAGCCATACATTAGGTTGAAGCACTTTTAGGTGAGAGCCAATGAAATAAAAAATCGTTTTGCAAAATATTTGTGAGAGGCACCCGGATGGTGCCGAGAGCGTCGCAGGAGCATGGATGCGACTTAAGACGCGGTGCAAATATTCCAAAACGGTTTTTGTAATTTCATTAGGCGAACAACCCTGGTGCGAAACTTGATGTATGGTTGCCCGGGATTTTAATATTTCATTTATAATTTCTAAAAAATCTATACAAAGATTTAATCCGAAGGTGAAAATAATTTGTAACCCACAAGATATGGGTGGCAGATAAATGTTTCATGTGAAACATTTTGGAGCGAAATCCATGAAAACTACAAGATATAGTAGAACAAATTTATACCTCGAAATAAATCTAGATTTGTCAAAAATGTTTCACGTGAAACATTTTAAAAAAGAATAATATAAACAACTATATCTAGTATAGGAGAAAAAAACATTAAAAATCTCTCATAGAATTAGAAAATAGGAAGTGATATAATAGACTCTGCTTGATGAGATATATAAGGAAAAGGAGAAATTATGGGAAGAATTATTGCAATTGCTAACCAAAAAGGTGGCGTTGGAAAGACAACAACCGCCATCAATCTTTCGGCATGTCTTGCTGAACAAGGAAAAAAAGTCTTAGTTATCGATTTGGATCCCCAGGGAAATACCACCAGTGGATTTGGTTTGGATAAAGATAGTTTGGAGAATACAGTTTATCAATTAATGTTGGACGAATGTACAGTTCGTGAAAGTATGTATGGGGTTGAAGAAATTGATAATCTCAAGGTAATTCCGTCTGACGTTGATCTTGCCGGAGCAGAAATTGAACTTCTGGGAAGAAATGAAAGAGAATATATTTTAAAGAATGAAGTTGACTATATAAAGGATGATTATGATTTTATCATCATAGATTGCCCGCCATCTTTGAATATGTTGACAATCAATGCTTTAACTACATCCGATAGCGTTTTGGTTCCGATTCAGTGTGAGTACTATGCATTGGAAGGAATCGCACAGTTGATGCACACAATTGACTTGGTAAAGGAGCGATTAAACTCAAAACTGGAAATTGATGGTGTAGTATTTACTATGTATGATTCCAGAACAAATCTATCATCTGACGTAGTGGATACTGTAAAAGAAAACTTACAAGCTTACGTATATAAGACCATCATTCCGAGAAATGTTCGTTTGGCTGAAGCTCCATCCAATGGATTGCCGATTAACTTATATGATGGAAAATCTGCCGGAGCAGAGAGTTATCGTAATTTAGCAAAAGAAGTGATTTCCAGATAGAAAGGGCAAATATAGATGGCAACAAAGAAAAAGGGTGGACTTGGAAAGGGACTGGATTCCCTTATTGTAAATAAAAACATTGCAGCAGCTGACCAAGGTTCCACGGGAAACGAAAACGATAATCAGCCGGCCGGCTGGATTAATTTAAGTATTAATGAAGTTGAACCTAACAAGAATCAGCCACGTAAAACATTCGATGATGATAAGCTTTTGGAATTATCTGATTCCATTAAAAAGCATGGTGTAATCGAACCTCTCGTTGTCGTAAAAAGAGATGGTTATTATGAATTGATTGCCGGTGAACGAAGATGGCGTGCATCTAAGATGGCGGGTCTGAAAGAAGTGCCGGTTCGAATCATGGATCTGACCGAAGAACAGATTGTTCAGATTCGTTTGATTGAGAATCTTCAACGAGAAGATTTAAATCCGATTGAAGAAGCTTTGGCGTACAAAGATTTAATCGACCGATTTGGATATAAGCAGGACGAAGTGGCAGAGATTGTTTCTAAGAGTAGAGCGGTAATCACCAACTCCATGCGTCTTTTGAAATTGGATGAAAAAGTTCAGCAAATGGTTATAGACGGAACCCTTTCTTCCGGACACGCAAGAACCATTCTGTCCTTAAACAAAATCGAGGATCAATATCCTTTGGCAGAGCGAGTTATGGATGAGGGCATGACCGTTCGTGAACTTGAAAAGGAAATCAAACGTATCAACGAAGGTGTTTCCGAGAAAAAGCCCAATGATAATATCGATCCAAAACTGAAAGCGATATACAGTGATTTGGAGGAGAAGTTAAAGCAGATTCTTGGAACCAAAGTAAGTATTCATCCAAAAGACAATAATAAAGGAAAAATTGAGATTGAATATTATTCTCAGGATGAGTTGGATGTAATCGTGGGCAAATTGCAAGACTAGAACAAATGTTTGGAGATACAGATGATAGAGCAATATTTAGGATTTAGTACGGATTATGTAGTAATCGGATTGGCAGCATTAGTTGTTATCCTCATTATTATCATGATTGTAAATCAGGTCAAAATAAACAAACTTCGAAAAAGATACGAAGTATTCATGAAAGGAAAAACAGCAAAGTCTTTGGAAGACACTTTGGTTTATCGCTTGGAGCAGGTGGATGATCTTATCAAAAACAATGCAGCCAACGAAAGAAATATCAATGCCATTCAAAAGCGTATGGAATTTGCATTCCAAAAATATGCAGTTGTAAAATACGATGCGCTGGAAGAAATGGGCGGTAAGCTTTCTTATGCATTATGTATGTTAAATGAGAAAAATGACGGATATATTATTAACACCGTTCATTCCAGAGAAGGTTGCTACAGTTATGTTAAAGAAATCATAGACGGAAACTCAGTAATTGGCCTGGCTGAGGAAGAGATTCAGGCACTGGAAGAAGCCTTGAAAAATGAAAAATAAGTAAACTAAAAAGGGGTTGAATTCATTGAATTTCAACCCCTTGTATTATATAATTAAGTATATGTTTGTACATAAGGAGACCCATGCATAGTTATTTAAGATCTATCGGATTTCGCAATATCGGAAGATCCGAGATGAATACGATTATTGTCAATTCGGTCAAATCTCCCACGCACGTTAGTTCAGCGATAGATTCCGAAGGATATGAATTTAGCGAGTTGCGAAAAGAAATCGTTCCCGGCATGGGAATTGCGTTTCGAGGAACTTTTGATGAAGACGAGAAGTTTGTGATGGATTACTATTTTCCATACAGAGAGGCGACTCGTTTTTCAACAGCAGGAGCTGTAGACATTGTTCGTGAGTCCGAAAAGGAATGCTATCTTGGCGTTTGTGAAGAGCCGAAGGTTGGCGTGGATCTCATTTTTTACATTCAGGATGTCATAAGCATACTAAAATACGAAGAACCGGGATTTAAACATCTTGAAACCAGAGGGATTGCCCTGAGCGCATTGGGTAGCCATGGAAAGATTTTACTTCCGATTTATTCTACGGAGCTTGAAAGACAAAAGATTCGCAAAAACTCAGAGCGTCGTTCGGAATTGATTCGACAGGCCAGACAGGGAGACCATGAGGCCTTTGAAGAGTTGTCCATTGATGAAATGGATACTTACAGCGAGATTTCCCGACGCGTTGAGAACGAAGATGTTTTAAGCATTGTAAATTCCTATGTGATGCCAAACGGTATCGAAAGTGACAAATACAGTGTTCTTGGAACGATTTTAGATGTAAAAAGAGTCATAAACCATTTTACAATGGAGGGGATTTATATCATGACTCTTAATTGCAATGATGTAGAATTTGAGCTTTGTATTAACGAAAGAGACGTATTGGGAGAGCCGATGGTGGGTAGGCGATTCAAGGGTGACATCTGGATGCAGGGAAGCATCCGCGCATAAAAGGCTCCCTTAGTTAAATGGATATAACAAGTCCCTCCTAAGGATTAGTTATCAGTTCGATTCTGGTAGGGAGCAGTATTTATAAAAAAGGAGAAGTAGGGGAAAAGCTTATGGACAAAGACATGAAAAGACAGGAGACAGATCGAATTATGCTTCGATCAAAACTTAGTGCAATCGGAGCCGGCATTATTACGGCGATTCTTTTGATTGCACTGATGTATGTGTTTGTTACAGATCCGGATTTCATAATCATGGCCATTCTTGCTGTGGTGATGGTGATTTCCGTATTCATTATGATTAATTCTTTCGTGGAGATGAGTCGCAGACAGCGAGAGATTGACAAGGAAGATTATGAAGAAATCGTAAAAGCACAAAAGGCATCCTATCTTATTATCAAAAAGAACTTTGAAGAACTTCAGAATAAGATGTCTAAGTTGCAAGCAGAACAAAGTGCGAATCAAATACCTGTGGAAGAGATTATTGAAGCTCAAAAAGCCATGGCAAAGATTACACTTTCCAGAAGCAAGGAAAACACAGACGCTTTAATGAATTCCAACGATGCTTTGTTGGATAAGGTGTCTGAGTTTGAAGCAAAGCTTTCCGATAGCAATAAAGACGTTCTTTCCGAGCAAAAAGAGTTGCTGCAAAACACGAAAAATGAGATTATTGATAAGAATCAGGATCTGGTGAGAAAACTCGATCAAATGAATCTTGCGTTTTCCGGAATGCAGCAGACCCTTTCTAATATCGAACAAAATCAAAGAAATATCGGGGCGCAGCCGGTGATGATGGTTCAGTCTTATCAGCAGCCTATGGGTCAACCGGTTATGCCGACGCAGATGAGCGCACAGGTTTTGGAACAGCCGGCACCGGCGCCGATTCCTGAGACGACTCCCGTAGAGGAAGAAGAGGTTACCCCGATTGTTGAAGAAGAAATAACACCCGCTGTAGAAGAAGAACCTGCTTCGGTTTTAGAGGAAGAGTCGATTCCGGAGACAGAAGAGATTATTGAAGATTTAACTGATGATTTGACCGAAGACATTTCCGAAGATATGCCGGAGGAGATATCTGAGGAGTTGCCGGAAATAGACATAGATATGGAAGTCCCGGAAGAAGCTGTAGAAACAGAAGAATCCGCGGAAGAAGAACTTCCGGATATTGATTCCCTGATTTCTGAGATGGATGAACTTGAGGCTGAAGTGGAAGATTTGCCGAGTCTCGATGAATTGGAAGAAAGCATGGAAGAACTTTCCATCGATGATGTGGTGGCAGAAGAACCGATGGAAGATCTTTCTATCGAAGATATAATAGAGGAGCCGGTAGAAGAACTTTCTATCGATGATATGATAGAGGAGCCGGTAGAAGAACTTTCTATCGATGAAGTGGTTGAGGAACCAATTGAGGAGCTTTCCATCGATGAAGCCATCGAAGAGCCTGCGACAGAATCGGAACCTGAACCAGAGCCAGAGCCGGAGCCAGAGCCTGAACCGGAACCTGCAGCACCACCGGTTGTTGAGCCGATATCTGACGATCCGAACGCGCAGCTTACGCCGGAACAGATTGCAGCTATGTTTGCAAGTGTACAATAATTCAAAAAAAGCCTCTTTTATGTATGTTAGTGCAAAAGAGAGGCTTTTATAGCGGATAACATCCGCAATAATAAAGGAGAAAACTAGAAAATATGAGTATCAAAAGAAAAGTGTTTATGGCATTGCTTTGTGCCACAGTCACCATAGGATCTTTGTCGATCTTATCCGCATGCGGAAAAAAAGCCGATGAAACCGCAAAGACGGAAGAAGATGCAACTGTGGAAGAAGGAGAAGAAACATCTACCGATTCAACTCTTCGAAGCCTTCTTACCAATGAGCCGGTAGAGGATGCATCTTTGGTTGAAAACAGACCGATTGCCATCATGTATGAAAATACAAAGGCAGCATTACCGCATTATGGTATTTCTCAAGCCGGTATCGTTTACCAGGCAACCGTTGAGGGAAGCATCACACGAATCATGGCGTTATTTGATGATTATTCCGGACTCGACAAGATAGGATGTGTAAGAAGTGCAAGACCATACTATGCATATTTGGCTTCTGAGTATAATGCAATCTACGTACATTTTGGACAATCCATTAATACGGAAGGCTTACTTACTTCATTCAACGGTCATTTGATTGAGGACATTAACTTTATTTATGACACACATTATTACAGAGATAACTCCAGAAAAGCTCCGCACAATGCATATACCAGTTCTGAGTTAATCGACGAGGCAATAGAGTCAAAGGGCTATGAAAGAAAGCAGTCCGGTGATTATCAAAGCGGTCACTTCCTTTTCGCAGAAGAGGAAAACACCTTGGAAGACGGAGAAGATTGTGTAGTTCTTACCACATATTATCCTCATGATGAGCCATGGTTTGTATATGATGAAGATACAAAGACTTACGCAAGATACGAGTTTGGTGCTCCTCATGTAGATCAGGCAAACGGTGAACAGCTTACATTTACAAATATCATCTATATGAATGTTCATCAGGAATTGTATCCGGGTGATAAGGGTTACTTAAATATCCCGATTGCAGGTGCAAGCGGAACAGGTAAGTATTTCACCAGAGGAAAAATGGTTGATATTATGTGGGTCAGCGGCGGAGATGCACAGGCTACTCACTACTATTACATGGATGGAACAGAAATCCAGTTAAATACAGGAAAGACTTTCATTTCCTTGATCCAGAACGAAAAAGTGGATGATAACCATTTCTACGCAACCTACGAAGACTACGAGGCAAATAAATAAAACAAAGCAAAAGGCGTCGGTTCTTACCGACGCCTTATTTATATGTGTTTTGCAATTAGTTTACAGATTGGATTTCCCATGGAAGAAAACTTTTCTTCGTATTCTGTCATAATATTTCCGTGATTTAACATCACATCGTTATGTAAGTCAAAGGTATGTGCTTCCAGTTCAAAAGCCGGATGCGCATTTATTTCATCTAAAGAAAACTGAAACAGTCCGACGTTATCTGTTTTAAACTCAACGTATCCGTCTTTTCTTAGCACCTTCGCATAAAGATCCAGGAAACGACCGGAAGTAAGACGGCGTTTCGCATGTCTGTCTTTTGGCCATGGATCGGAGAAATTTAAATAAATCTTATCCAGTTCTCCATTTTCAAAGTAATCTTCCAGCTTTTCAGCGGGATAACAAAGAAATCGAAGGTTTTCTACCGGGGCAAGCTCAGCTTTCTGAAGCCCACGATATAAAACACTGGCGTATTGTTCCATTCCAAGGTAAAAGATGTTTGGGTTTTCTTTTGCCAGGGAAGTGATAAACTGACCTTTTCCCATTCCGATTTCGATATGCAAAGGTCTGTCATTTGAAATCTCTGTTTTCCAGTTTCCTTTATAATTTTCCAAGTTTTTGAGGCATAAAGGACTGGCTTCGATGGCCGGTACCGCTGCCGGAATATTTCTTAATCTCATAACATATGTATTTTACAAAAAATGCTCAAAAAATCAAGTGAATTTAACTTGCGCCCCTATACCTCTACCCCTTATAATGTAAAAAGTGCAGAAAAGAGGACAGTATGAGTAAAAAGAATAAAATGAAAAACAGGGATGTAATGAAGCGAATCATTTGCCTCATTCTTGCCCTTGCAATGATACTAACCATATTACTTTCCACGGTAATTGCCATGGCTGCGGAGTCGGATACCTTTTGGCCTTCCGGAATTAATGTTTCTTCTCAGTCGGCAATTGTAATCGAGGCTTCCACCGGGACGGTTCTTTTTGAGAAAAACGCCGATGAAGTACACTATCCCGCAAGTATCACAAAGATTCTGACGGGGTTGGTTGCGGTAGAAAATTCGGAAATGGATGAAGAGGTAACATTTTCCGCAGATGCGGTTGCCGAGTCTCGCGGCGGAACTTCCAGTATTGCAAGAGACGTTGGGGAAGTAATGACTATGGAACAGTGTCTTTACGGAATGATGTTGGAGTCGGCAAACGAATGTGCCTACGCCATCGGAGAACACGTAGGTGGTGGTGACATCAATGTTTTCCTTCAGATGATGAATGACAAGGCAAAAGAATTGGGATGTACCAATACGCATTTTGTAAATCCCAACGGATTGCCTGCAGAAGATCATTACACTTCAGCGAGAGATATGGCTTTGATTGGCCAGGCGGCGTTAAATAACGAAGAATTGTCTCAGATTATGGCCACGAAAAGTTATCAGATTCCGCCGACAAATAAGCATGCGGAGGTTACTCCATTAAACAATCATCACGCTATGCTGAATTATTATAAAACCAATCAGTATTTGTATGAAGGTTGTTTGGGTGGAAAAACCGGATATACGGATGTGGCCAGAAATACCTTGGTTACTTTTGCGGAACGCGACGGGATGAAATTGGTATGTGTCATAATGTGCGCTGAGGGACCGAATCATTATACAGATACTATAAGTTTATTTGACTATTGTTTTGCCAACTTCAAAGTAGAAGATATTTCCGGAATGGATAATCTGTTTACCGGTTTGTCCAAGGACAGTATCGGTACTCTGGCGCAAAATATTGATTTAATGAAGGTGGAAATCAACGGAAATGTTGTTTTGCCAAAGACGGTGGACGTAGAGCAGTTAAATGTAAGTGTGGAGCCTGCAAAGGATGAAGGGGATTCCTCTGTGGTAGGACATGTTATTTTTACTTACGGAAATCGACAGGTAGGTGTCGGAAAACTGATGTTCCAGGGAGCCGAAGCGTACGACTATCCTTTTTATAACATAGATGAGAAGGTCGGTGGAAGCGGAATCCCTTATTATAAACTGGATTTTGTATTTATAATAGAAATTGTGTTGGCAATTATTCTTGGGATATTGATTCTTCTTGCGTTGTACAGAGGATGGGAAAAGCTCTCCACCAAGGTCTATCGTTTTCATGCAACCCATAAAAGACAGAGGCCAAAATATCAAAAAATCAAACGATCTCGTCGAGGAAGAAGACAAAGAAGATAGATATAAACGACATATATTTGGACAAAAAATAAGAATTACGACAAAAAATAAAAAAACTAGAGACAATTGATATAAAACATAACAAAAATGAAGACACAGTATATTTTCTGATAAAATATACTGTGTCTTTTAAAGTGTATATACAATTAAACCAAATCACCCAGAAGTGTGCAAAGAAGGGATTTGTTCTCCGTTAAGAAAAGAATACCGTTTGAAGTCTTAATAGCAGTGACGAATTTTCCGGAAAGAGTAGAAGATTCGGAAATCAGCTGAAAGATGTAATCTTTATAATGATCTTCTAAAGTAATCATTACCGTATCAAAAGAACCCAATTCGGAAACGGCAGCACCTGAATTCTTTAACAACTTTGACAACTCGGTATCTTGCTCCATTTGAAACTTGGTTTTGTCGACAAGAAAAAATCCGGCTTTGTCTTTTGGCATATTCATTGCTTTTATCGCGCGCTGAACCTGCTTTACCAGGCTGGGACTCGCAGGATATAGAGCCTCAAAAATCGGCATAAAATCCTTTGCTGTTTTAAAATGATGGTTTCCACCGTGGCGAAGGTTTTCCGTCATTAAAGTTCGGCGAACCTGTTCTTCGCATTCCTGCCTGGTAGGATTGCGGTATTTTGCGTTCATTTCTCTTGAGTTGTCCATAGATTATTTCCTTTTCAATATAAAAGACAATTAACTCTGTCGATTTTTATTATAAGGTCAAAAAAACTACTTGTCAAATCCTGTATTTTGTTGACAGAAAAACCTGATAAATTTATAATGAAGAAGGAAGTCCACGCATAGAGCGATGACGTGGCAAATATTACATGGCAAGGAGTATTAAAATGCAGGCACCATTTCCTATGGAACGGGAAGAGAAAAAGGAATACGAATTCGAACAAATCCTAAAACGCATCGAGGAAAACCGCGGATTAATCAAAACAAAAGAGATTCAAGAGATGGGGATTGATATTCGTCGAGTTCACGGATTTGTGGAAGAGGGGAAACTCCTTCGCGTAAAAAACGGATACTATACTTCAAAGTTATTGCCTTTTACAGAAGAGGATTTGGTTGTTTGCATGTTTCCGGACGGAATTCTTACCATGGAAAGCGGAGCGTATTATTACGGTTATCTAAAAAAAAGACCTGCCAATTGGTCTGTGGCCATCAGTAAGAACACATCAAAGTCCAGATTTAAATTGGATTATCCGATTGTTCATCCCTTTTATACTGAAGAAGAGGTATTGAAAATCGGTGTGTCCGACGCGGAGTTTAAAAACGGAACCATGCAGGTTTATACGAAAGAACGACTGATCTGCGATATTTTAAAGTATCAGGAAAAGATGGAACCAAAGGATTTCAAGGAAAGTGTTTTGGCATACATCCAGGATGAGGACAAAGATGTTGCAAAGTTGATGGAATACGCCAGAGAGCGAAAGGTGTTGAAAAAGGTTCAAATGATGATTGGAGTTTGGCTATGACAGACGAAACCATACACATTTTTTCCGAGACGAATGGTTTGCCTTTTGAAAACGTGTTGGTTGGCTACGTAAAAGAGCAGATATTAAAACATCTTTATGAACGTGGCTACGGACGATATCTTTGGTTGAAAAACAAATCTATGTTTTCTCTGCGTGGATATGCCGGACGTGTAGACCGAAGTTTAAAGTTTGTTTATAAAGAAGATGAGCGAATTCTAAAAGAGGATGGTTTCGTACCGGGAAGCGCTTTTGATGATGATTTTTTGAAGCTATTCTTTGAACATGAATTGCAGACGATTCCGGGATTAACGGTAAAAGAACCGGAGTATACTGCGACGACCATATCCTTTGATGTATATTACAAGGAGATGTATGTTCCGATTTTGTTGGAAATCAAAGGGCTGAAGGAAGAAAACCTTACAGCTCAGGAGGAGATTCTAAAACTGCCGATTCTAAACGTCGGATGTGAAGCGTTGATGTATCCAATGGAACAAGAGGCGGCAGCGCATGTGGCTTGTATTTGCAAAGAACTTGAACTAATCAACGAAATGGAACATTACTTGGAGGCATTTAAGATCTTTTCGGAAAACTCGCTGGAGGGTGTTCGGTTGCAAAATGCCATTCGTCAGGAACTTAAGCGCGTAAACTTGGATTATTCACGGGATGATTTAAAAATCGTCCTTGGATTTAGAGAATATTCCTATATGAAAAAGAAGTGGAAAGTGCTTTTGCGACGCCAAAAGCAAGATAATCCTTCGTGGGAAGAAGTGATTGATTTGCTGGATCGGGTTTTGTCTCCCATTTGGGATGCGGGAAAACAGGATATGATTTTCTTTGGTGATTGGATGCCGGAAATCGGAAGATATTTGGATTAGGAGAAACTATTGTTAGATCAAAAGTTGGAACAATACGGAAACAGCGATGTTTATCCCTTTCATATGCCGGGGCATAAGAGGGTGAGCTTGGGATTTGGCGATCCTTATCTGTCGGATATTACGGAGATTACCGGATTTGATAATTTGCATCAGCCGGAGGGAGATATAAAAACCCTGCAGGATGAATGGGCCAAACTATACGGTGCAAAGGAAGCATTCGTCATGGTAAACGGGTCCACCTGCGGTATATTGGCGTCGATTTTTTCCGCTATCAAATCAGAGGAAGAACTTTTGATTGCCAGAAATTCTCACCGAAGCGTATATCATGGTGCGTACTTGCGAAATGCCACACTTCGATATCTATATCCACAGAGTATAGAAACTGCCGGCGGGGCTATCGCCGGAGAAATCTTGTCAAAGGATCTGGAGGAAACCCTGGAGCAAAATCCCGATATCAAAGCGGTCCTTTGCACATCTCCGACCTACGAAGGTGTGGTTTCCGATATATTCGCACTTGCAGAGATTGCCCATAATCATGGTGCAACGCTTATCGTGGATTGTGCCCATGGTGCGCATTTTGGCTTGGATGAAGATTCATTTCCAAATCCGATTACACAGGGTGCGGATTTGGTAATTACCAGTTTGCATAAAACCTTGCCCGCCTTTACTTCCACGGCGCTTCTGCTGAAATCCGAAAACTGCAGGATTCCAACGGAAAATATCATGTTTTATCTGGATTGTTTTGAGACTTCGTCTCCTTCCTATCTTTTGATGGCATCCGTGGCAAAGTGCTTAAATTTCATCAAAACCAAAGGAAAAGTCGAGTTTAAGCGATATCATAAAAACCTGGATGAGTTTTACAAAAAGACGAAGGCTTTAAAAACCCTAAAGATTTTACAGCTTCCAAATGCAGACAGAGGAAAGATTCTGATCTCAGGTGAAGGCAAATTAACCGGAAAAGAGATATTTGACATTCTTCGCAATGAATATGATCTGGAACTGGAAATGGCTTCCGGCGGGTATTGCCTGGCCATGACTTCTTTGATGGATACAAAAGAAGGCTTCCAAAGACTTGCGGAGGCGGTAAAGGAATTGGATGAGACTGTTGATTTTTCCGGGAGCAACCATCGCAAAAGCGATGAAGCAGAGGCTCTTTCTTATCCCAAGCCGATTTCTGTTCTATCAATAAAAGAAGCGGTGGAGGGAGAAAAAAGAAAACGTCCCTTATCTTCCGCAGCAAATTGTATTGCGGGAGAGTTTGTAAGCTTTTATCCGCCGGGGATTCCGATTTTGGCTCCCGGCGAATTAATCACACAAGAGGTTCAGGCATTTATCAAAGTGGGAATTGAACGAGGACTTACCGTTAGTGGTATGGATGAAAAAGGAATAATCATTGTAGATTCGTAAGGACTAAGTTATACTTGATTTATGGGAAAAATATTTTGTTTAATGGGAAAAAGCAGTACCGGAAAGGATACGATTTATAAGAGACTTTTGGAGTGTATGGATTTGGAAAAGGTGGTTTTGTATACCACTCGCCCCATCCGAGAGAAAGAAAAGGAGGGCGAAGAGTACCATTTTTGTACTTTCGATGAGGAGCAGGCATTGGAAAAAGCCGGCAAGATTATTGAAAAACGTACGTATCATACGGTGCACGGACCCTGGGATTATTTCACCGTGGATGATGGTTCGTTGGATTTGAATAATAAGAACTATCTGATGATTGGGACTTTGGAAGCGTACGAAAGTCTCTGTCATTACTATTCTGAAGATAAAATCGTGCCGATATATATAGAGGTAGAAGATGGTGAGCGATTAACACGCGCTCTGAATCGAGAGAAAAAGCAAACGGAACCAAAGTATGAAGAAATGTGCCGACGATTTCTGGGAGATGCGAAGGATTTTTCCGAAGAGCGTCTTACGGAATGTGGCATAACAAAGCGTTTTAACAACGTAAGTCTTGGAGATACGGTTTCCGAAGTAAGCGACTATATAAGGGCATTTTTGTAAGCTTTATAAGGCTTAATAGGAGAATACCATGGATATTAAAGTAAATGAAGCGACTCCCGTAACGCAAACTTCAGCGGTTTCTGAAGTAAAAGCAAAGGATGACGCCTTTAAATTTACACTGGCAAGTTCCATTGAAGATCACGATCTTCAGGAGAAGCTTACCTCTCTTATGGGAGAGATTGAGGAGCAGGGAAAGAAGATTGCGGAGCATATGGACATTCGCGATATGAAAAAGTACCGTTCCCTTGTAAAAGAGTTTGTAAATGAAGTAGTAAACCGGTCTCATAAGTTCAGCCGAGAGAATTTTCTGGATCGTCGAGGACGTCATCGTGTATACGGAATGGTAAAGATGGTGGATAAAAATCTTAACGATTTGGCAGAGGCTCTGGTAGCGGATGAAAAAGACCACATGGATATTCTCGGACGTGTAGATGAGATACGAGGATTGCTGTTAGATATTTCTACTTAAGTCGAATGGCTAATAATCGACAGATATAATTGTCTTTTATATTGAATACGACAAATAGTGTAATGATAATGGCTTCATTACACTATTTTTTTGGAGAAGAGATCCTATGAAATTTAAGGATATTATCGGACAAGATGAAATCAAAAAACATTTGCAAAAGGCCCTGGAGCAGAACCAGGTATCCCATGCGTATATTATTAACGGAGAACGGGATTCTGGGAAACTGATGTTGGCACAGACCTTTGTGCAGGCCTATTTTTGCGAAAGTGAAGTAGCTGAGGCCTGTGAAGAATGTCATAGTTGTAAAAAAGTGGAGCGACGGAATCATCCGGATGTGATTTATGTAACCCATGAAAATCCGAATTTGATTAAGGTGGACGAGATACGAGAGCAGCTGGTGGAGGATATGTATATCAAACCTTACGCCGGAAATCGTAAATTTTATATTGTGGAAGATGCGCAACTAATGGGGGAAGCAGCGCAAAATGCGCTGTTAAAGTCTTTGGAAGAGCCACCGGAGTATGTCACGATTTTTCTTTTGACCGAGAACCTTTCGGCTTTTTTGGATACGATTTTGTCCCGCTGTATTCTATTAAATATTCGACCTGTGGTGAAAGAGCGGGAGCAATTGGAGCGAATTCTTACCAAAACCTATCAGATGCCGGATTATGAAGCGGAGGAAATCATAAATTTCGCACAGGGAAACGTGGGAAAGGCATTTGCATTGGCTTCCGACGAAGAGTTTCGGAATCTGATGGAGCGGGTGTTGAACCTTGTGGTTCGGATTTCTTCCTGTGATTCCTTCGAAATATCTCAAATCGCAGACAAGCTTCAGGAAGAGGAGAAAACCCAAATCATCAACTTGAAAGATTATCTGGATTTACTGGAGATTTGGTATCGTGATGTGTTATTATATAAGTCAACGGCGAATCAGGGATATATCTATTTCAAGAATCGCATTTTAGATGTAAAAAAGCAGGCGGCACGCGCTGAATACGGAAAGATAAACGATGTCATAGAAAAAATCGAAATCAGTCGCAGTCAGCTTAGATTAAATGTAGACAAGAGATCAGTTTTGATTACATTGTTGCACGACATGAAAGAAATCTAGACAGAAGATCTTAGCAGAGGAGATACATAAATGACGAAAATTGTTGGAGTACGATTCCGCAATGCAGGAAAAAGCTACTACTTCGATCCGAAGGACATGGAGCTTTTTGTAAATGATAAAGTTGTTGTTGAAACTGTCAGAGGTGTAGAACTTGGAACAGTTACCATTCCGGTGATGGAAGTGGAAGACGAAAAAGTAACCAGCCCGTTAAAAGAGATTAAGCGTAAGGCAACAGAAGAAGATAAGAAAAAAGAGGCGGACAATCTTTTGGCCGAAAAAGAGGCTTATAAGATTTGTCAGGAAAAGATTATAAAGCATAAGTTGGAGATGAAGCTGGTTCAGGCAGAGTACACCTTCGATAAAAGTAAGCTTTTATTCTACTTTACATCCGACGGCCGTGTGGATTTTCGTGAGCTGGTAAAGGATTTGGCTTCCGTATTTCATACCCGTATCGAACTTCGTCAGATTGGTGTTCGCGATGAAACAAAGATTTTAGGTGGATTAGGTATTTGCGGCCGAGAGCTTTGCTGCAAGAGCTACCTTACAGAGTTTGCACCGGTTTCCATTAAAATGGCAAAAGAGCAGAATCTTTCGCTGAATCCAACCAAGATTTCCGGTGTATGCGGAAGATTGATGTGCTGCTTAAAGAACGAAGAAGATACCTATGAGTACTTAAATAAGAACACTCCAAGAAAAGGTGACTTGGTAAAGACCTCTTCAGGAGAGACAGGCGAAATCATAGATGTTAATGTATTACGACAAAGCCTACGTGTCTTATTTGAGGAAAACGACAATAAAGAGGTCCGCGAATATCAGGTAGAAGAAGTGACTGTTTGTGGCCGAAAGAAAAAAGGTCAGAACGGACAACCTCAGAAACGCTCCAAGGAAGAAGAAATCGAAGAGCAGGAAGTAAACAAGCTTGAAGAACTTGAGATAAAAGAAGAAGCGGAAATGGCAGCAGAAAAAGCTTCCGAACAGGGTGATGCTTTCAAGGAAAACCGTCGCGGAGACAACAACCACCAGGGCGGCCACCAGAAGAAAAAGAATTATAAAAAGAAAAACAACAATAAAAAACATAAAAACCACAACCACAACCAAAACAAGGAGTCCTAAATGGAGGATTTGTTACGAGACGGAGAACGCCTGGATGACCTGGGGAGAAAGGGATACCGAATCATCCAAGATCCAAAGAAGTTTTGCTTTGGAATGGATGCAGTACTTTTATCTGCCTTTGCTGAGGCAAAAGAAGGCGAGCGGGTGTTGGATTTATGTACCGGAAATGGAATTCTTCCCATTCTCTTGGAAGCAAAGACGGAGGGCGAGTCTTTTGTTGGGCTTGAGATTCAGGAGGAAAGTGCTTTCCTTGCCAGACGAAGCGTAAGCTATAACGGCCTGGAAGATAAAATTGAAATTGTGACAGGAGATTTAAAAGATGCGTCGAAGTTATTTGGGGCATCTTCTTTTGATGTAGTAACGTCCAATCCGCCCTATATGATTGGCGGGCATGGATTGAAGAATCCGGACGATGCCAAGATGATTGCTCGTCATGAAGTTTTGATGGAACTTGAGGATTTGATACGGGAAACCGCGAAGGTGTTAAAGCCTCAGGGACGTTGCTACTTTGTTCACCGTCCCTTTCGGTTGGTGGAGATTTTATCTTTGATGCATGCGTATAAGATTGAACCAAAGCGTATGCGCCTTGTGTACCCTTATGTTGACAAGGAACCGAACATGGTTTTGATTGAGGGAGTTCGTGGAGGGAAGCCCAGACTTACGGTGGAAAAGCCACTTATTGTATACAAGGAAGAAAATGTTTACACCGATGAGGTAAAGGATTTGTATTTTGCAGAGGATGCGTCGAAAAACGCATAATGACTGTATTGTATGAGGAGTGCTATGTCAGGAACATTGTATTTGGTGGCGACGCCTATTGGAAATATGGAGGATATGACCTATCGCGGGGTGCGGATTTTAAGTGAAGTTGACTTAATTGCCTGCGAAGATACGAGAACGTCCCGGAAGCTGTTGGACCACTTTGATATCCATACGCCCACCACCAGTTATCATGAGTTTAATAAAATCGAGAAGGCACCGGCGTTGCTTCGTGCATTGGACGAGGGAAAAGATGTTGCGCTAATCTCCGATGCCGGCTCACCGGGGATTTCGGATCCGGGAGAAGAGTTGGTGGCAATGTGCTACGGAGAGGGTTATAATGTGTCTGCTATTCCGGGAGCGACAGCGTCAGTTGTCGCATTGACGTCATCCGGACAAAAAACAAGACGATTCGCATTCGAAGCCTTTCTCCCAAAGGATAAAAAAGAACGTCGCAGAGTCCTGGAAGAGATGGAGCGGGAGACCCGAACATTAATCGTATATGAAGCGCCCCATCGCTTAAAAGAAACCTTAAAAGAACTGAATCAGGCACTTGGAAATCGAAGCATTACCATTTGCCGAGAGTTGACAAAGAAGTTTGAGGAGCATCGGAAGACAACCATCGAAGAGGCCATGGCTTATTATGAACAAAACGATCCTCGCGGGGAATACGTTCTTATCATTGCCGGAAAAACCAAGGAAGAAGTTGCAGCCGAGGAAACTGCCCGCTGGGAGGAGCTTTCCATCGAAGAGCACATGCAGCACTACCTGGACGAGGGTCTCGATAAAAAAGAAGCCATGAAAGCCGTGGCCAAAGACCGTGGCGTCAGCAAGCGCGATATTTACAATGCGTTGTTGTAAATAGGAATTTTAGCATATAATACTTGAGCAGGACGTCCGCAACGCGGGCACTTAGTGAACGAAGTGAACTTAGTACCCTTGCGTGAGGGTGCGGGTGTCCAGTGGATACCTCTGCGAAGCAGAAGCACCGACCGAGGCGGGAGCCGAGACCACGGCGATAGCGAATCCAGCGAAAGTGTTATATGTTAAAATTCCTTATATAATTAGGAAGTATAGGGGGAGAAGAGTATGGAAAAAAACAAAATAGATCAATTACAATCATATGTAAGTAACGCAAAGAGGATTGTATTTTTCGGTGGCGCCGGCGTCTCCACGGAGAGCGGCATCCCGGACTTTCGAAGTGTAGACGGCCTGTATCATCAGAAATACGACTACCCGCCGGAAACCATTCTAAGCCACACGTTTTTTATGAGAAAAACGGATGAGTTTTATAAATTTTACTATGATAAAATTCTTTTAAAGGGAGCACAGCCAAACGCTGCCCACAAGAAATTGGCGGAATTGGAGGCGGCCGGAAAACTGACTTCGGTGATTACACAAAACATTGATGGCCTGCACCAAAAAGCCGGTAGCAAAAAAGTACTGGAACTCCATGGTGCGGTATCCAGAAACTATTGTATGGATTGCGGCGCTTTTTACGATGAAGATGCCATGCTTTCTTTTAAGGAAGAATGGCAAAACGGCGGCTCTGCAACACCCCATTGTCCAAAGTGCGGAGGAATCATTAAACCGGATGTGGTGTTATATGAAGAAGGCCTGGATTCAAGAACCTTAGAAGAATCCGTTTCCGAAATCAGTCGTGCGGATGTACTTATTATAGGAGGAACTTCTTTGGTGGTATATCCTGCGGCCGGACTAATCGATTACTTCAGAGGAGACCACTTGGTGTTGGTAAATAAGTCGGCAACCGCCAGAGATTCCATGGCGGATTTGGTGATTGCGGATGCAATCGGAGAAGTGTTCTCACAGATTCACGCCTAAAATGTGGTTAAAGCACAAAGGAATCGCCATATCTTGTGGTGTGAAATTTGTTTAAAGAATTTTAATAAAAATAAACAAAATTTAATAAAATTTACCTTGAAATTACGGATGATAGATGATAATATTGAAGACCGTGGTATAAATATTATATCCTTGCTCCGAAACTGATATTCGGGGCCACTAGACCAAAAGGAGGTAAAAAGCATGAACAAGTATGAATTAGCACTCGTTGTGAATGCGAAGATCGAAGACGAAGCCAGAACTGCCACAGTTGAAAAAGCGAAGGAATATATCACTCGTTTTGGCGGCAACGTGACTGACGTTGAAGATTGGGGTAAGCAGAAGACTGCTTACGAAATCCAGAAGATGGACGAAGCATTCTACTATTTCATTCAGTTTGAAGCAGAAGCAGACGCTCCGGCTCAGATTGAAGAGAATGTTCGTATCATGGATAACGTTCTTCGTTTCTTATGTGTTCGTAAAGACGAGGCATAGGGTTTTTATTTAAGGAGAATGGAACTATGAACAAAGTAATTTTAATGGGACGTTTAACACGTGACCCGGAAATGCGTTATGGACAGAGCGGCACAGGAATCGCAAGTTTTTCTCTTGCCGTTGATCGTAGATTTAAGAGAGAAGGACAGGCAGAAGCTGACTTCTTTAACTGCACTGCTTTCGGTAAGCAGGGCGAGTTCGTAGAGAAGTATCTTAAGAAAGGTACCAAGGTTCTTTTGGAGGGAGAAATCCAGCAGAACAACTATACGAATAAAGATGGTCAGGAAGTTCGTTCTTATCAGATTATTACCAACAACATCGAGTTTGCAGAGAGCAAAAATGCTTCTCAGGCAGGCGGCGGAGATTATTCTCAGGGCCCAAGCACCGATGCAGGAAGTGATTTCTTAAATATTCCGGATAATGTGGATGAACAATTACCCTTTTAAGTAAGGAGGTAAAATCATGGCTTTCAAAGCAGACGGATCAAGAAGAAGACCTATGCGCAGAAGAAAAAAAGTTTGTGTATTCTGCGGTAAAGATAATGTAATTGATTACAAGGATACAGCGAAGTTAAAGAAGTATATCTCTGAAAGAGGTAAAATTCTTCCTCGTCGTATTACCGGAAACTGTGCTAAGCATCAGAGAGCATTGACAGTAGCTATTAAGCGCGCTCGTCACGTTGCACTCATGCCTTACGTACAGGACTAAGTTGATAAAACTTTTAAAGACACTTTTTAGAAGCGATTCTAAGAAGTGTCTTTTTTCATTTCAAAAAGATATTCTTAATCTGCTGTCCGGTGTGCGGAGTGCTGTTTGGACAGCTTCTTAATCTAATCTCAGAAGGTTTGGATTCCGGGACAGAGTCTTTTGGATGGCTGGTCATGTATCTTGTAGCAAGGAAGTAGATGGTATGGATAGCGTAAGTGTTGCCTTTTTGATTCAGAGGATATACAATGTATATACAAAAGGAGGTGTTGCTTATGCAGGCTCAAGTAAAGGCATGGGGCAATAGCCAGGGAATTAGAATACCAAAAGAAGTGCTTCAGGAAGCAGAGGTTTCAGTTGATGATGTTCTTGATGTAAAAGTATCTAATGGAATGATAATGCTTGTTAAACCAATTAGGCATAAAACATTAGAAGAGCGTGCTGCAGAATTTGGTGGGCAGCTTCATTTGGATGGTGAGTTTGACTGGGGTGAAACGGTAGGAAGAGAGATTTGGTAATGAAAGAGGAATTGCATCAGGGGGATATACTTAAGATTGAACATATTAAAAAACCGGTTCTGGTGGTAAGTAAAGATTTCTTTAATCAGACTTATGAGATAATTGGTTGTCCTATATATGAAAAAGGAGAAGCTGGACCATTACACATACAGATCAAGGCTGAAGATGTTGAAGGTTATGTGCAATGTGAAAAAATGGCACTTCTTGACTTAAATATCAGAGGATATTCAAAGATAGATAGGATTCATTATCCGGATATTATCAATATCACAGATGCTATACAGGGAATCTTCGATTATATCTAACGTAAGTAAGGGCTGGGAAGAAAATGATTGATTTTCGCTTGCAAGAAGAATCTTTTGGTGATAGCATAACATTTGTAAATAAAAAGAAAGAGCGTTAATCGCATAGGTGAAGGAATGAATATTCGATAATTTAGCTTGAGTGAACACGATTTGTAATGAGGATGCTGCCATGGCAGCTTTTTTGTGTACGCTTAATCTGGATTATCATGCATTCTAAGCCTATTTTTATATAGTAGGTCTATTTGTATGAGTCTATTTTGCGTATGCAAAATAGGCTCGTTTTTTGTGGCGGTCATACGAAAGGAGAATGACTAAAATGTTACAGATAAAAGACCTGACGATAACGCATCGCAAGGATTTAAGGGTAATTCTTGATAAATTCAATATGGTATTAAACAACGGGGATAAAGCAGTAATCATAGGCGAGGAGGGAAACGGAAAGTCTACGCTTATGAAATGGATCTATGACCCAAATCTCGCGGAGGAGTATACCGAGTGCAGAGGGGAAAGGATTTTTGGCAAAGAAAGGCTTGGCTATTTGCCGCAGGAGCTTCCGGAAGGAGACAGGGACAAAACCTTGTATGCCTATTTTTCGGAAGGAGCTTTGTTTTTTGATAAAACCCCAAAGGAGCTTTCTGAAATGGCAAATCAGTTTCAGGTGCCATTTGAGTTTTTTTACAGCGACCAGCTAATGGGGAGTCTGTCCGGTGGAGAAAAAGTAAAAGCGCAGCTTATGAGAATCTTTATGGATGAGCCCACGGTCCTTTTGTTGGACGAGCCTTCCAACGATATTGATATAAGTACGCTGGAGCTTTTGGAAAAACTAATCAAGGGCTGGAAGCACATTGTTCTTTTTATTTCTCATGATGAAACCCTGATTGAAAATACCGCCAACGTGATTATTCATTTGGAACAGATCATGCGAAAAACCAAGTCAAGATATACGATTGTAAAAGACAATTATGAAAACTACATCAAAAGAAGAATTGACAGTTTTGACAGGCAGGAACAGCAGGCAAAAAACGACCGCAGGGAGAAGAAACTGCGGGAGGAAAAATATAACCGCATTCTACAAAAGGTGAATCGGGCGCAATACACCATAAACGGTGCAGGAAAGGACCTTGCCGATAAAATGCAGGCGGCCAGAAATCTTAAGGATAAGATGCATACCGTAAAGGCGATGGGGAAGCGCTTTGAAAAGATGGATGAAAAAATGACCCAAATGCCGGAGCAGGAGGAAGCAATCTTTTTTAAGCTGGGAAGTGCTGAGGCAGGGATGCCGGCAGGTAAGACGGTGATTGAGTATGCTCTGGATGAATTAAAAACTCCCGATGAAAGCAAAGTCCTTTCCCACAATATCTTTTTAATGGTAAGAGGGCCGGAGAAAATCTGCATTGTCGGTACGAACGGAGTCGGAAAAACGACGCTTCTTAAAAAGATAGCGGAGGAGCTTCTTTCGCGGAAGGATATACGAGCTCAGTATATGCCACAGAACTATGAGGATTTGTTGGATTTGGATGTGACTCCGGTGGAGTTTTTGGATGTTACAGGGGATAAGGCGGTTCGAACTCGCATCCGAACCTATCTTGGGTCTTTAAAATATACGCCGGATGAGATGGATCATCCGATTCGGGAATTGTCAGGTGGCCAGAAAGCCAAGGTACTTCTTTTAAAGATGAGTCTGTCCGATGCCAATGTCCTTATTCTGGATGAACCAACGAGAAACTTTTCGCCCCTTTCTGGACCGGTCATTCGAAAAATGATTGCAGCGTTTCCCGGAGCGGTAATCAGCATTTCTCACGACAGAAAGTACATCAACGAGGTTTGCACCAAAACGTATACCCTAACAGAGGAAGGGTTGATGTTAGATAATGGTATGTGATTCTTGTCATTTTCGACCATCCGTGGTAAATTTATAAAAAATTTGTATCGAAAATAGGAAAAAAATATGTCAAGAGAAAAGCAAAAAATCGAATTTCGATATTACGACATTCCGCGGGAAGAGTATGTGCTTCCAAAGCTGGGAAAAGGCTGGGAGCAGGAGTACGGCTTAGGCTATGGTCGCATGCTGCATTTCCATAATTATATGGAAATCGGCTATTGCTACCATGGGGACGGAGAGATGATTATTGAGAATCGATCCTACCATTACGGAGACAACATGTTTACCATTATCCCGGCGAACATACCCCATACCACGATTTCGAAGCCCGGAAACATTTGTAAATGGGAGTTTCTGTTTATCAATATAGAAGAGTTCATTCGTGATATTGCGCAATCGGGCGAGATTTCTTCCGAGGATATGATTCGTATCATCAATAAAAGAGGAACGCTAAAGACCAGAGAAAACCATCCTCTTATGGCAAAGCTGATTCAGTCCATTATCCAGGAATATCGGGAAAAGCCACTATATTATAAGGAGAGTGTAAAGGGATACCTGTATGCATTAGTCGTGGAGATGCTTCGATTGGATGAGGAGCGTGAGCAGGCAAAGCGTGCCAATCGCGTGAATAATTATATTAAAAATGCCATAAAATATGTAAACGATCATTACAATGAGGAGATAAAAATCTCCGATATGGCTGGAAACTCCGGCTTGTCGGAGAGTCATTTCCGCAGAATCTTCGAAGAAACCATGAATATGAAACCGGTGGAATACGTAAATTTGGTTCGAATTGACAAAGCATGCGGCTTAATTCAAAAAGAAGATATTTCTATGGAAGACGTGTGTTTCCGCGTGGGATATCAGACGCCATCTACTTTTAACAGAAATTTCAAGCGTTTAACCGGAATGACTCCATATCAGTGGAAGCACCAGGAGCAAAAACACGACGGTATTTTATCCAACTTCAGGATTTCCGCTCAACCCGGATGGGAAGGCAAAGAGTAGTTTTTGCATATTTTTCACAAAAGCGGAAGCGCAAAATTGTATGTGTTGCACAAAAAACATGGAAAATATAAGGAAAAACAGATAAATTTACGAAACTTTTCTGTTTAGAAACGCCCTAATTTTGGGGCGTTTCTTTTTTTGATAGTCGTTTTTGCATAAATATCGGGCGAATATGTAAACAATTTTCACGAGAATCTAGTTATAATGTACACAGATTTTAAGAGAGATGAAGTTTTCTTGTGAAAAATCACGAGAGTCTTCAGGTAAAAAGGAGGGTTAACTTTAATGAAGAAGAAATTACTATCTCTTATGTTGGCCAGTGCGCTGGCTGTTACAGCCTTTGCAGGCTGTGGCGACAAGGGTGGAGCAGATACTGCATCATCTGATTCTTCAGCAGAAGAAACAACTGCTGCAGAAAGTGGCGAGGAAGAACTCGCTGATTTAGGTGGTACATCTGACGATCCTAACACTCTTACAGTTGCAGCATGGGATGCAAACTTCAATATCCCGGCTCTTGAAGCAGCAGAGAAGGCTTTCCAGGAAAAGAATCCTGACTTCAAGCTTGAAATCAACACTGTTTCAGGTTCTTCTGATGTAGAGAACAACATTACAAACGCTGCTCAGGCAGGTGACTACAGCACACTTCCTGACATCGTTTTATTCCAGGATCACTACATTCAGCAGTATGTAACCAACTATCCGGATGCATGGCAGTCACTTGAAGGTGCTGACATCGACTGGAATGACTTCGGTGCTGAAAAGCTTTCTTACAGCACAATCAACGGTGAGCACTATGGTGCACCGGTTGATAACGGTACAGCAATCTTCGCTTATCGTACAGATATCCTTGAAGAGTGCGGATACACAATCGACGATGTTACAGGAATTACTTGGGATCGTTGGTTAGAGATCGGTCGTGATGTAAAAGAAAAGACCGGTAAGTATTTAATGTCTATGGATCACTCAGGTGATGACTTCCCATACATGATGATGCAGGCTGAAGGCCAGTCACAGTGGAAAGACGGAAAAGCAAACATCGCTGATAACGAAACCTACTTAAAGCTTATGCAGGTACTTGTTACAGGTGCTGATGATGGCGTTATCCTTCTTTGCAACTCTTGGTCTGAGTACACTGATGAATCAATCGTTGGTGATCAGGTTGCAGGTGTATTCAATGGTAACTGGATTATCCCAACCATCGAGCAGGTAGAAGCTAACTCCGGTAAGTGGGCAATCACAACAATTCCTACTCTTTCCGGTAAAGAAGGTTATGCAGCAAACGGTGGTTCTTCTCTTTACATCACATCTAACTGTGAAAAAGCTGATCTTGCAAAAGAATTCTTAGCTTACACATTTGGTGGTGGCGAAGGCGCTAAGGCTACTTATGATGCAGCACTTAAGAATGGTGGTGTTATCACAACTTGCATCTCTGCAGGTGAATCTGATGTATACCAGGAAGGTGTTGAGTACTTCAACGGACAGGCAATTTACGCTGACATCGTAGAAATGGGTACACACGTACCGGTTATCGAGCAGAGTGATTATCACTACAACTTACGTACAGCTGTAGGAACAGCTATCACAAACGCTACACAGGCTGGTGGCGGAGCAGATTTGGCTGCTGAGCTTCAGGCTGCACAGGATGATGTTGAAAGACAGATGTCCTTATAATTAAAACCGTATATACCGGTTTATGCAAAATATGCGGGGAATCGGACTGTTCCGATTCCCCGTTTTTTATTAGAAAGGGGGATGCAATCCATGAAGAAGGGAAAGTCGGTTACAGCGAAGCAACAACTTGCCGGATGGATATTCCTTGCTCCAGCATCTATCTTAATCTTTATTATGAGCTTTTGGCCCATGGTTTTAGCGTTTATTACATCGTTGAAAACAGGTAAGGGCGTTAATTTAAAATGGGGAGACCCTTTATTTGTAAACTATATTAAAAACATTCCGATGGATAAGACGTTTTTACAGTCCATGGGAAATACTTATCTTTATTTACTTATTGAAGTGCCAATAATGCTGATTCTTGCCATTCTTTTGGCTCAGCTTTTGAATAACAAGGACCTCAAATTCAGGGGTGCTTTCCGTACAATGGTATTTATGCCATGTGCGGTATCTTTAGTATCATACGCATTGATTTTCCGTTCATTGTTTGCTCGCGAGGGACTTATCAATCACTTGCTTATGGCACTTGGAATTATCAATGAAAATGTTAACTGGCTCGGTCAGCCGGGAACCGCTCGTGCGGTTATTATCATTGGTTTGATTTGGAGATGGACCGGTTACAACATGGTCTTTTTCTTGGCAGGCTTACAGAATATTGAATATTCCGTATATGAAGCTGCAAAGATTGATGGTGCAAACGGCTGGAAAACCTTTTGGTCTATTACCGTTCCGCTATTAAGCCCGACGATTGTTATGACCGCAATTATGTCTATCAACGGTACCTTACAGTTGTTCGATGAATCCGTTAACTTAACAAACGGTGGCCCGGCAAATACGACAATAACAATGTCGCATTACATTTGGAACCAGGCCTTCGGACAGGGTGTCGGCGTATTTGGATATGCTTCTGCTATGGCATTTATTATCTTTATTCAGGTAGCGATACTGGCATTTATTAGTTTGAAAGTAGGTGATAAGCGTGACTAAGAAAAATAAATCCGCGATTCAGCGAAGATTAATACCATGTTATATTTTCCTTGCCATTGTATGCTTTATCTCCGTATTTCCGATCTTTTGGATGGTTACGGCAGCTACCAATACATCCGTAGAAGTTGCAAGTGGTAAAATCTGGTTTGGTGACCAGGCAGCAGTAAACTTTAAGAATCTGGTAGCGGCAGCAGCTTCTCAGGGAGCCGGAACTTCTCTTTCCAGATTCATGACAAATTCATTTGTATATGCGGCAGTTCAGACAGTCCTTTGTATTTTTATCTGTTCTTTGGCCGGATATGGATTTGAACTTTACCATGATGCCGGAAAGGATCGCTTGTTTAGAGTCCTTCTTTTGGCAATGATGGTACCGGGTGTGGCAACCATTATCCCATTGTTTACAATGGCTTCCAAAGTCGGTTTGTTGAACTCCGTTGCAGGTTTTATTTTACCGGCGATTTCAACACCGTTTATGATTATGATGTTCCGGCAGAATTCTCGAAACTTCCCGCCTGATATCATGGAAGCAGCGCGAATTGACGGACTTTCCGAATGGGCTATTTTCTTTAAAATGTATATGCCGATTCAGAAATCCACCTATGCAGCAGCGGCAGTTATTACATTTATGAATGCATGGAATGCATATATGTGGCCACGTGCGGTTATGACCAAAAACAGCGCACAGACGATGCAGATTCTTTTGACAAATCTTTCAAACGGTTACGTAATTGATTACGGTTTGTTAATGATGGCGGTATTGTTCTGTTCCATCCCGACTATGGTTATTTTCTTCGTATTACAGAAGCAGTTTGCTGAAGGTATTACGGGTGCGGTAAAGTAGTCTCTCTTACAACTACATAGGGGCAGATATGAGGATGTCTGCCCCTACTTTTATGTAAAAAAATGGGGAAAGATAAGAAAAATAGGAGGAAAAAAGATGTCGGAATTCAATTTTGATATTGTTAAGAATCCGGAAATATTTCAGGAAAATCGTTTGCCTGCCCATTCCGACCACGAGTTTTATCGATTTGAAGAGACGGAAGATGGTGTTTCTGATTTCAAATATTCGCTAAACGGTGTATGGAAATTTGCATATGCCAAAAACTATCAGTCATCTGTCAAGGGATTTGAGGCGCTTGACTATGATTCAAGAAGTTGGGATACCATTCGTGTTCCCGCCCATATTAATATGGAAGGATACTATAATCCTGCTTACGTAAACACTCAGTATCCTTGGGATGGAAAAGAGGTGCTTAAGCCGGGTGAAATTCCTACTGTGTTTAATCCGGTCGGAAATTATGTAAAGTATTTCACTCTTCCGGAGGACATGAAGAGTGGACCGATATTTATCCATTTTGACGGCGTAGAAAGCGGTATGGCTCTTTGGTGTAACGGAAAGTATGTCGGTTACAGCGAGGATTCCTTCACTCCGTCCGAATTTGACTTAACAGAATTTGTAAATCGCGAAGGGGAAAACAAATTGGCAGTTTCTGTCTTTCGTTTTACCGCCGGAAGCTGGTGCGAAGATCAGGATTTCTTTAGATTCAGCGGAATCTACCGCGATGTTTATTTGTATACCACTCCAAAGGTTCATGTATCCGATATGCGCATTAAGACTTTATTGGACGATGCATACAAGGATGCAACCTTGGAACTTGATTTGAACGTTACTGCCGAAGGAAAGGTTCGTTACTATCTTTCCGACGGGGATGAAGATATTTTGGCAGGTGAGGAAAAGCTTGGAACAAAGGCACATTTTTCCTTCCCGGTAAAAGAACCGAAGCTTTGGTCTGCAGAGCATCCAAATCTTTACGAACTCCGATTGGAGATTACCGATGTCGCAGGCTTTTTACAGGAAGTTGTCGTGGAACAGGTTGGATTCAGACGCTTCGAAATGATGAACAATATTATGTGCTTAAACGGAAAGCGTATTGTATTCAGGGGCGTGAACCGTCACGAGTTTTCTTCGGAAAACGGACGTTGCGTCACCGATGATGAAATCTATACGGATATCATCACAATGAAACAAAACAACATCAATGCGATTCGTACCAGCCATTATCCGAATCGTACGTTATTGTATCGGTTGTGCGATTTATACGGAATTTACTTAATTGACGAAACAAACTTAGAAACCCACGGGGTTTGGGATTCGATTCGTCGAGGCTTGTTGAAACTTTCGGATTCCGTGCCGGGAGACCGACCGGAATTTCAGGAGCTGATTTTGGACCGCGCACGTTCCATGTTTGAACGCGACAAGAATCATCCTTCTATTTTGATCTGGTCCTGCGGAAATGAATCATATGGCGGAAGCGATATTCAAAAGATGCATGATGCATTCCATGAATGGGATGACACCCGTTTGGTTCATTATGAAGGAATTTACAACGACAGACGCTATCCGGATTCTTCCGATATGGAAAGCACCATGTACATTCCGACGGATGAAATCAAAGAATGGATAAAAGAACATCCGGAAAAACCGTACATTAACTGTGAGTATGCACATGCCATGGGCAACAGTTGCGGTGCATTGTATAAATACACGGATCTTACGGAAGAAGAGCCGCTTTTTCAGGGTGGATTTATTTGGGATTATATTGATCAGTCTCTTACACTTCGCGATCGTTACGGTGAAGAGTTCCAGGGATACGGTGGTGATTTCGGAGATCGTCCATGCGATTATTCCTTCAGTGGAAACGGTATCTGCTACGGTAAAGATCGTGTGCCGTCTCCAAAGATGCAGGAGGTAAAGTTCTGCTATCAGAATATCAAGATTACCTTCGAAGGAAGAGATATGATTATTAAGAATATGAATCTCTTCACCAACTTAAATGAATACAAGATTGAAGTAACTTTGGAAAAAGAGGGCGAACTATTAGCATATCAGACCGGCGAGTTTGATCTGGCACCGCTTTCCGAGAAACGAGTTCCGATTCCGATGGAGATTCCGGAGGACGAAGGTGAGCTTGTCCTTACCGTTTCCTTCTGCTTGCGCGAAGATACTCTTTGGGCTGATGCTGGCCACGAGGTAGCTTATGGACAGTGCGTATTTGGAAAAAGGGAAGAGCTTAAGAAACCGGCCGGATTCTTTGAAGTAAGCGAGGGTTGGAACAATATCGGCATTCGTGGTGATGATTTTGAGATTTTATTTTCCAAGATTCACGGAGGATTGGTTTCTTATAAATATGCAAACAAGGAGCTGATTAAGAGCATTCCAAAGCCAAACTTCTGGCGTGCAATGACGGAAAATGACATTGCCAACCTGCTGCCGTTCAGAGCAGGTCAGTGGAAAGTTGCCAGCCAGTTTTTAACCTACAAGTTCGAGCATGGACGTAATGCAACGGACTATGTGGTTGAAAAGGGTGAAAATCAGGTAACCGTAACCTACACCTATCACCTTCCGACAATACCTGCGATGGATACACAGTTATCTTATACGGTATTTGCGGACGGAAGAGTGGATGTAGACTTAAATCTTGATGCATCTGATAAGGTGGGTGAGCTTCCGGAATTTTCTGTTCTCTTCGGATTTGATGCAGAATATGATCACTTAAAGTGGTATGGATTGGGACCGGAAGAGACTTACATAGATAAATTCCATGCGAAGTTAGGCGTCTATGAAAATGAAGTAAAAGAAAATATGGCACAGTACTTAAGACCGCAGGAATGCGGAAACAAGATTGGTGTCCGTTTTGCGGAGCTTACCGACCACAGAGGTCGCGGTATCCGTTTTGAGGGAGAGGAGCTGTCATTCTCAGCGTTGCCCTATACACCGCATGAATTGGATTGCGCAGGACACCCTACAGAATTGCCGAAAGTGCATAATACCTTTGTTCGAGTAGGATTAAAGCAGATGGGTGTCGGAGGAGACGATACCTGGGGAGCGTTGGTACATCCTGAATTTTTGCTGGATAATACAAAGCCATTATCGCTTCACTTCTCCTTTAAGGGCATTTAATTATTATCTTTATTCACTGGTATTCCCTTGGATTTTCTCCAAGGGAATATTTATGAAAAAGTTGGAAAGAAGCGCTCTTTATGTTAAGATACTTTTTACGAGAATATAAAGAGGTGGAAGGAAATGATTTACCATGACATCAGTATAGAACAGACCGTTAGCTGTAAGGAGCACAAGCTGAATAATCTCTATGTTCTTCTTTGCAGCATTTTGATTGTTTGGTTCTTCTTTTTGGAAGTACTTACCCTAAACTTGGCCTATTCTGTATTTATTATTTTGTTCATCTTGATGATTTTTGTCCTGCGACGAGTCAGAAAAATTGAGTATGACTATACATACACAAACGGCACATTTGAGGTAGACAAGATTATTGGAGGTGCCAAGAGAAAAAATCTTTTGGCGATAAATACGGACCAAATCGTGGTACTCGCTCCGGCAAAGACCGAGCCAGTAATGCCCTATGTGGGACGTCGTATGAAAACCTTGGATTGTACCTCTCACACCAATGCGCCATATTACACCATGATTGTAAGAGATGCGCAAACCGACGAAGAATGGAAAGTTCTTTTGGAATTAAATGATGAATTCTTAACCGAGTTCCAAAGAAAACAAGGAACGAAGGTTCATAGATAGATTTAGGAGGATATATTAAATGGAATTTGATCTTCGCAAAGAATTTGCAGAAGTATTTGGCGATAACGACGGAGTAAGAGAATACTTTTCTCCGGGTCGTGTGAACTTAATCGGAGAACACACGGACTACAACGGTGGACATGTTTTTCCATGTGCACTTACCATCGGAACTTACGCAGTGGCAAGAAAGCGTACGGATGATATCATTCGTTTTTATTCCGCAAATGTAAAGAGTGCCGGAGTAATAGAAGTCAGCCGTAAAGAATTAAAGAACAAAAAGGAATATGGATGGGCGAACTACCCCCTTGGCGTTGTTTGGGCATTTGCAGAACGTGGCAAATTGATTGACAGTGGTTTTGAAATGGCAATCTGGGGCAACATTCCAAACGGTTCCGGTCTTTCTTCTTCCGCATCTTTAGAGGTGTTAACCGGTGTAGTACTTTGTGACTTATATGACTATAACGATTTGTCTATGACGGATTTGGCGTTAATCGGTCAGTATTCCGAGAATAACTTCAATGGCTGCAACTGCGGTATTATGGACCAGTATGCAGTAGCAAACGGAAAGAAAGATATGGCAATGTTTTTGGACACCAGTGATTTGTCTATGGAATATGCCAGTGTAAAGCTTCCGGATGCTAAGATTGTAATCACAAACTCCAAAGTAAAACACTCTCTGGTGGATTCTGCTTACAATGACCGTAGAAAAGAGTGCTCTATGGCCTTGGAAGAACTCCAGAAAGTAGTTGATATTCAGGAGCTTGGCGAACTTGACGAAGCTACCTTTGAAGCAAACAAGGATGCGATTTCTTCTGAAGTATGCAGGAAACGTGCAAAGCATGCGGTTTATGAAAACCAGAGAACCATCAAGGCTGTAGAAGCCTTAAGGAATAACGACATTGAGACATTCGGAAAGCTGATGAATGCTTCCCATGTATCTCTTCGTGATGATTACGAAGTTTCTTGTCCGGAAGTAGATGTACTTGTAGATTTGGCTTGGGCACAGGATGGTGTTATCGGAAGCCGTATTACCGGAGGCGGATTCGGCGGATGTACGGTATCCATCGTAAAGAATGATGCGGTCGATGCGTTTATTGAAAATGTTGGAAAAGGCTACAAAGAGAAATGTGGAATCGATGCTGAGTTCTACGTAGTAGACATCGGCGATGGTGCACGGGTAATTTCATAAAAACATAAATAGACGGCAGGATAACTGTCGTCTGTTTTTATTAAAGAGAGAATGGACATGAAAACAAAAGATCTTCTTGAAAAAATAAATAAAGAAACGGGCTTGGAATTTCGACTTTCTGAGGAGGATATGGCTTCCCCGGAGACGGAGGAAAGACTGTCCGCATTGTTGTCTTCCGTTAAGACACCGGAAAATCGAGATTATTTTTTCCAGCAGTTTTTGCTGGGCCAGTTAAAGTCTGAGGAAGTTGCAGCGGGGTGTTTAAAGTACCACATTGAAAAAAGCGGAAACCGCGCCTTATTTCTTATCGCATTTAAGAGTCCCTATGATGAGGTGGCGCTTTCTGTGTTGTCTTCCTTGGAAACCGGAAACGACATTTTAGTGGAGATGGATCAGCACCACATTGTGTTGATTCGTCAGTCGAAGACGGTATTAAGTGAAGAGGAGTGCTATGAAATAGCAGCATCTATCGTGGATGCCCTTGGCACAGAGGCTATGGCGGCAGCCCGCGTATCCTATGATAAAACTGTGCCGGAGTTTGAGCTTTTGGCGCTTTGCTATAAGCATGCGGAAGTTGCCATGCATTTGGGTGTGACCTTTAAAAACGGAAAACGCATTCATTCCTACCACGATTTGGGATTGGAAAAGCTTCTTTATCGTATTTCCATGGAAGACGCCAAAGAGTATATGGCGGAAAACCTTGCAAATTTTGATTTTTCCGCGTTGGATAACGAAATGCGAAACACCATAAAGGCGCTGTTTAACAATCAGCTCAACTTGGCGGAAACCGCAAAAGAGTTATATATCCACAGAAATACGCTGATTTATCGAATCGATAAATTCCAAAAAATCACGGGTCTGGATTTGCGAAACTTTGACGATGCAATCATCTGTAAGGTGGCAATGATTTTGGCGGAATATTTGAAATAAGAATCAGACGGCAGAGACCTGTTCTCTGCCGTTTTTTATGTGTGTTTTTACAAAGAACTTTGTGTGTTTTGACATTGTTTACAAATCCCTCATTTTTTATAATGAGTCTAGTATTTGGGAAAGGAGTTTTTACCATGAAAAAAGTAAAAATCAACATCAACTCAATTGACAAAGTAAAATCATTCGTTAATGTGGTTACACGTTTCGACAATGATTTCGATTTGATTGCCGGACGCTATGTCATCGATGCAAAGTCTATTATGGGTATCTTCTCTTTAGATCTTTCTCAGGATTTAGAGTTGGTTATCCAGAAGGATACGGATATCGATGCGATTATGGACGCATTAAAGGATTTTTTAGTTTAAATTACGAAAGGCAGGGAAATTTAAATGGCTAGTATTTCACTTAAAAACATTTGCAAAGTATATCCGAACGGATTTGAAGCAGTTAAAGACTTCAACCTCGAAGTAGAAGACAAAGAGTTTATCATCTTCGTTGGACCTTCAGGATGTGGTAAATCAACCACACTTCGTATGATTGCCGGATTGGAAGATATTTCCAGCGGTGAACTTACCATCGACGGAAAGGTTATGAACAACGTTGAGCCGAAGGACAGAGATATCGCAATGGTATTCCAGAACTACGCTCTTTATCCACACATGACCGTATATGATAATATGGCATTTGGTCTTAAGATTCGTAAGATGCCAAAGGATGAAATCGATAAGCGTGTACAGGAAGCAGCTAAGATTCTTGACCTTGATAAGTTATTGGATCGTAAGCCGAAGGCTTTGTCCGGTGGTCAGAGACAGCGTGTTGCTATGGGACGTGCAATCGTTCGTAATCCTAAGGTATTCCTTATGGATGAGCCTTTATCAAACTTGGATGCAAAGCTTCGTGTTCAGATGCGTATCGAGATTTCTAAGCTTCATGATCGTTTGGGAGCTACCATCATCTACGTTACACATGACCAGACAGAGGCTATGACCCTTGGTACCAGAATCGTAGTTATGAAGGACGGTGTTGTTCAGCAGATCGACTCTCCTCAGAACTTATACAACAAGCCGGGTAACTTATTCGTTGCAGGATTTATCGGTTCTCCGCAGATGAACTTCTTCAACGCAAAGATTGAAAAAGAAGGCGAAGGACTTGTAGCTGTCGTTGGACAGAGCAGATTAAACATTCCTGTAGCTAAGGCCAAAGTTTTAACAGATAAGGGATATGTTGGAAAAGAAGTAACACTTGGTATTCGTCCGGAGGATATCCATGATTCTCAGATGTTTATCGATGCTTCTCCAAACACTGTTATCGAGTCAACCATCAAAGTTTACGAATTACTTGGTGCTGAAGTATTCTTATACTTCGATTATGCTGATACTCAGGTTACAGCTCGAGTTGATCCTCGTACAACAGCTAAGATGGGTGATACCGTTAAGTTCGCACTTGATATGGAGAAGGCTCACTTCTTCGACAAGAGCACAGAGGTTACCATTACAAACTAGTATTTAGTAAGAAAGATTTTCTTCATTTGCTTTCGAATGACTGTAATTTCTTCTTTTTAAGAAAGCACCCTTGGGCGAATTCGCCTGGGGGTGTTTTTTGTTGCTTTTTTTTGGGATTGTTGTTATAATCCATGTGCTAAATAAATTGCATAAAATTTTTTCTAGAATAAAGAATCAGTTGAAAGGAGACAGTTATGTCAGACGCTAGAGTTTCAAGACAGACCATGATTGGAGAATTATTACAGATTGATGAGGATATCGCACCTATCCTTTTAGGAATTGGAATGCACTGCTTAGGATGCCCTTCTTCACAGATGGAAACCATCGAAGAGGCAGCAGCTGTTCACGGAATCAATCCGGATGACCTTGTAGAAGAGATCAATAATTTCTTGGCAAGCAAGTAATTAAACTTATTTAATATTTGAAGAAAATTGATGCCTATTTTTTGTGTGGAGCACTTTTCTTTGACATTGGTACTTAACGAACGATAGTGAGTTTAGTATCCACTATGTCAAAGAAGAAGCGAGAGCGTGTGCCCAAACAAAAATATAGGCATCAATTTTTTATATAATCTACAAATTTGTAAAACAGAATGCATAAGTGATATAATACTGTGGAAAATGTATAGGGTGGAAAGCACCCTTGTGGAGAAATTATGGGAACTATAACAGCAAAAGGCAAACTCCTTCACTATTTGAAGACGCCTTTATATATGTTTTTTCTGTATTTTGCGGGAAGCATCGTATTGTTTTTCTATAGTCGAAAAGTAGGAGCTATTTCCCTTAGCCTAGCCTGCATATACGGATTACTTAATATTTATGCATACATTAAAAATAAGCGTCGTCTTTCTGATGAAATTATCGGATTTGCCGTTCAGTACGGAACGGTTCAGGGACGCATGCTTCGTGAGTTTCAGATTCCTTATGCGATTTTGGAAAGCGATGGTCGTGTCATTTGGATGAACAATCGTTTTTCCGAGCTTACCGGAAAAGATGGAAACTGGCAAAAGTCCATTACGTCCATTTTTAAGGAAATCACCCGTGAAAATGTGGAGCGGGCGCAGGAAGATCAGTTTGTAATTCAGGTTTGCTATGAGAACCGTATCTATAACGCCAATCTGAACAAGATGGACTTTGAGATATCAAACGCAGAGGATAAGCAGCCGATGGATGCCCTTTTTGTGGAGCATGCCGGAAGTTTGATTTCCATTATGCTTACGGATGTAACCGAACTGGAGCGTTTGAAACGTCAAAACGAAGATAACCAGATGATTCCTGTTCTTTGCTATGTGGACAATTTCGACGAAACCATGGCTTCCGTTGACGAGGTAAAGCGATCTATGCTGACAGCGGTACTGGATCGAAATATCAACCGGTACTTTCGAGAAGTGGATGGTATTGTTCGAAAGACAGATCGAGACAAGTATTTTATCATTATCAATAAGCTTGGTCTTACCAAGTTAAAGGAAAACAAGTTTTCAATTTTGGAAGATATTCAGAACGTAAAGCTTGGTACCGACAATGTCTTTACGGTGAGCCTTGGCGTGGGCTGCGGTGCTGAAACTTATGTGGGACGCGCTGAATATGCCCGTGCAGCAATCGACCTTGCTTTGGGTCGTGGCGGTTCTCAGGTGGTAATCAAAAATAACCAGGACGTTTCCTATTTCGGAGTTCACGGAAAGGAAGTGGAGAAAAATACTCGCGTAAAGGCTCGAGTAAAAGCACAGGCACTTCGAGAAATTATGGAAGCCAGAGACAAGATTATTGTTATGGGCCATAGTTTATCCGATGCGGATTCCCTGGGGGCAGCAATCGGCGTATATTGCTGTGCAAGAGATTTGGGAAAACCATGTCAGATTGTGTTAAATAACGTTACAGCGTCACTTCGACCACTTTTGGATACTTTGAAAAATGACGAAAACTATCCAAAGGATTTGTTTATTTCTTCGGAAGAAGCGCTGAACCAGCTAAATGCGTATTCTCTTGTGGTTGTGGTGGATACGAACCGCCCCAGCTATACAGAGTGTCCGCAGCTTTTAAATCGAGGAAATGCCATCGTGGTTTTCGATCACCACAGACAGGGCAATGAAAAGATAGCAAACCCATTGCTTTCTTATATCGAGCCCTATGCTTCTTCCGCGTGTGAAATGATTACGGAAGTACTGCAGTATTTCTCTGACAAGATTACCGTTACCGCAAAGGAAGCGGACCTGATTTATGCCGGAATCCTGATTGATACGAATAACTTTATGACAAAGACCGGTGTACGTACCTTTGAAGCCGCTGCTTATCTTCGACGAAACGGTGCGGAAGTAACCCGTGTTCGAAAGCTTCTACGTGAAGATATGTCGGCATATAAGGCTCGCGCGGAAGTGGTTCGTCACGCGGAGGTGTTCCACGGAGCATTTGCCATTTCCGTATACGACTCAAAAGATATGGAAAGTCCGATGATTATCGGCGCGCAGGCAGCCAATGAATTGTTAAATATTGTTGGCATCAAGGCATCTTTTGTCCTTACCAATTATCAGAATAAAATTTATGTTTCTTCCCGATCCATTGATGAAATCAATGTTCAGCAGATTATGGAGCGTTTGGGAGGCGGCGGTCATTTAAATGTGGCCGGAGCACAGATTGAAAATAGTTCAACAGAAGCTGTAAAACAGAGAATCGAAGACATTTTGGAAATACTTATCAATGAAGGAGATATCAAACTATGAAAGTAATTTTACTTACAGATGTGAAGCCTCATGGAAAAAAGGGTGATATCGTAGAAGTTTCCGACGGATATGCCAGAAACGTTTTATTTAAGAAAAAACAGGGTGTAGAAGCTACACCGGCCAATATGAATAATTTAAAACTGCAGAATCAGCATGCAGATAAAGTGGCTGCAGAGAATCTTGCTGAGGCGGAAAAACTTGCGGAAGAGATGAAGGAGTGGTTGGTAGAAACCACAATCAAAGCAGGAGAGGGTGGACGTACCTTTGGGTCTGTTTCCTCCAAGGAGATTGCTCAGGCGGTAAAGACACAGTATCACCGTGACATCGACAAAAAGAAGATTCAACTGGATGGAGCCATTAATACGTTGGGAGTTCATGAAGTGAAGGTTAAACTTCATCCGAAGGTTGTTGCTACCTTACGCGTACACGTTGGAGAAAAGTAGGAGAGGAACATGCCGGAAGAACAAATCACACGAATTATGCCAAGTTCTCTCGATGCGGAAAAAGCGGTAATCGGCTCTATGATTATGGATCCGCAGGTTACCATAGATATAGCAACGCAGATTGTGACATCGGAGGACTTTTATCATCAGCCTTTTGGGATATATTTTGATACCCTTCGTGAGTTAAAAGAGGCCGGGGAAGAAATAGACCCCGTTATTCTACAGGACAGATTAAAGCAAAAGAATGTTCCGTCTCAGTTTATTGAGCCGGGCTTTATAGCAGGTTTGTTGGAATCTACCGCGGTATCCGTAAATGTAGACAAGCATGCCAAAATTGTTAAGGAAAAATCGGTACTTCGACAGATTATTCGTACCTGTCAAAACATTGAGAAAAACAGTTTTGCGGAAGACCAGGAAGCAGCTGAGATTATAGATGTTTCTCAGCAGCAGTTTAAAGAGCTTTCCGAACTACAAAACGACAGTTCAACCCGTTCTATTTCCGAGATTGTACAGAATGCTTTGCAAACTATAGAAAAGGCATCTCAACAGGACGGAAAGATTACCGGTATTCCTACCGGATTTATTGATTTGGATTATAAGACCGCCGGAATGCAACCCTCGGATTTGATTTTGCTGGCGGCACGTCCTTCCATGGGAAAAACAGCGCTGGCATTGAATATTGCACAGCATGTGGCGTTCCGCGAGAATAAGGCTGTTGCGATTTTTTCTTTGGAAATGTCAGCGGAGCAGCTGGTAAACCGTATGTTTGCACTGGAGTCCTCTGTGGACGCTCAGAAGCTTCGTACCGGTAAACTGGAGGGCTCCGAATGGGAACAGCTTGTAGAAGGTGCTTCCACAATCGCCAATTCAAAGCTGATTATTGATGATACCCAGCCGATGTCTATTACAGAGATGCGTGCAAAGTGCAGGAAGTATCAGCAAAGCAGTACCGGTCTTGATATGATTATCATCGACTACTTACAGTTAATGAACGGAACCGGAGGAAAAAACGTTTCCCGTCAGCAGGAGATTTCCGATATCTCCCGTGCACTAAAGGGATTGGCCAGAGAGTTAAAGGTGCCTGTAATAGCGCTTTCGCAGTTGAATCGTGGTGTAGAGCAGCGTGATGATAAACGTCCGATGCTTTCCGATCTTCGTGATTCCGGTGCCATCGAGCAGGATGCGGACGTGGTAATGTTTATTTATCGAGATGATTACTACAACAAGGAATCCGAGAAAAAGGGTATTTCCGAAGTAATTATCGCTAAGCAACGTAACGGTCCGGTTGGTACGGTAGAACTTGTTTGGTTACCGGAATATACCAGATTCGGTAACAAAATTAAGAATAAAAAAGAGTTTAAAGAAAATTAAGAAAAGAAAAAGACGTCCGAGAAATCGGACGTCTTTATTTTGCTTTTTAAAGCCGTTGTAATTAGCCCTGAGAAATAGCTCCTGTTGGGCAAACACCTGCGCAAGTTCCGCATTCAACACAAGCGGTTGCGTCGATTTCGTACTGGCTGTCTCCCTGAGAGATAGCTCCTACCGGACACTCCGGTTCACAAGTTCCACAGCTTACGCATGAATCACTGATTACATATGCCATAGTTACTTCCTCCTATCATAATACTTTTCATACATACAACTTTTACAAGTTATCTTATATTTTATCATTCCATTCCCAGAAAACAAGTATAAAATTGAAAACAATGCTATAACTCTGTCAAAGATTGTAAGGCAGAATCCTTTATCATCATGGTGTGTTGTTCCCGGATGTAATTTGCCGAACCAATGTAAGAATCGGAAACCGTACCGTATTCACTGATGATATTAATCATCCGGTTAAACTCTTTTGCCGGAACATTTCCTCGTTCCAAAACAAGCTCATAGGTGCCGGACAACCCTTTCAGCAAGTGATTAACGCAACCCTTTGGCGGTGTGAGGATATGAGAAAGACGAATAATCTCCTCTAAGCTGTCAAAACGGAAGATACGAATCAAAGGCTTTGGCTGCTTTTCTCCGTCGGTTTCCAAAGCCGCATCGTCTTTTGCGGTGTTGGAGAACTTCAGCTTTGGAAGAGAAGGACGCTGCTCATACATGGGCATATCGTACTCATCGTCCTCATCCCAGTCCATATCTTCTTCATAGTCATCGTTTTGTAAAGCGGTATCTCCTGCAGAAAATTGAGAGAAGCGGGGATCCAGCTCCTCCGGATAAGGAACCTTTGTTACAATAAGGACAATGGATTCGGATGAAATGGGAATCGCTTCTATCATAAGCGGGACATCTTGTACTTCAAAACCAAATTTATATGAGGCCCACCGCATCATCTCGCGAAAAAGAGATTTTGCTTTTGGTGTTCCGTATGCCAATTCGCTAAGTTTTATCTGTCTTTGCTCTAAGTCTTCTTTAGTAAGGGTGCAACGTATTTGATTTTCGTTCATTTTTTCAATCTTCATATGTCACCCACCTTTCTAATATTAAAATTAATTATAGGTACACTAATTATAAAGAATGAAAAAACGGATGTAAAGAAATGAAATTATTAAAAATTTATAAACAAATAATAAAGAAAAAATAAAGAATCTAAAACCTTTATTAAATGTGGTCCTGTGCTATTGTAATCCGAAAAAATGGGTGGTTTAATTGCCTCATCGATACAAGTTGTATTCCCAACTTATTATCAGAAGTTCATAATCACGATTCGTGAGTTTTTCCAAGGATAGTATTTATACCATCGGTACCTTCTTTTGGGGGAATAAGTTTAATTGAGACAGATTCAAAAAGGGAATGGATTTGTTGTAGGAATCGGGAATACAAGCTGAGAAAGGTGGTGAGATGACCCTATGATTGTATGTGGATGAAAGAATAAATAGAGTAACTTGGATGTCCGATTGTTCACGGATGTTCTTTCAATAATGCAACATATGGGCGAATATGAGATTTAAAAAAGATTCTTTAAAAGCATGAAATGGGAGGGCGATGCGAAGGCATCGCCTTTTTGTTATTCAAAGGAAAGAATGCTATAATAAAAACGAGGATTTTTAATGGCAGAAATTTGGAGGAAATATGAAGAGAAAAAAAGGATTCCGATGGAGAGTCTACCTCAGACGATTATTAAAACGTATGGCGCAAAGTGACGGAAGGTTTTGGTTGATGATGGCCGCCTGTTTGGTTGTGATTGTGTTTGGCGTTATTATTTATGTTCATAAATATGCACCTACCAAGGAAAGCCTTACCGCTGCGGAGTATTACGAAACACTTACGGATGATGAGGCGGTTGTTTTCCTGGATGGAAAGAAAATGGATCCGGAAAAAAACGCAACCTATGGCAACGCGGTTTGTATTGATGGCCACGCCTATCTGGAGCTTTCCTTTACAAAAGAGTATTTGGATGACGGATATGTCTATGATGCTTCTGCCGGTGTTTTGCGATATACCACAGATACTGAGACGATTTCCGTAAATCGAGAGGATACCTTCTATTCTTCCGGAAGAAGTGACACGGATATGGGCGCAATTATTGTACGAGAAGAGTATGATACCGCCTATCTGCTATTAGATTTTGTGGAAGAATTTACGGATGTAACCGGAGATGTAATCGATGAAACTCCCGGTCGAATCTGTTTGGAAAAAGCCGGCTATGAAAAAACCACCGCGATTGTCAGAAAAAATACGGTGATGCGCCAATACGGCGGCCCCAAAAGTAAGATTGTTTCCCCACTTCAAAAGAAGGAGACGGTTTCCGTTGTAGGAAGCGCCGGAAAATGGGTTTGGGTGCTAAACGATCAGGGGATTCTGGGTTGCGTAAAAAGCAGTGAATTAAAAAGTAAAGAAACTACGGTGACGGAGCCTCGCCTCGAAGAGAGAGAATACCGGCATATTTCTTTAAATGAGCCGGTGTGTGCGGGATGGCATGAGGTGACAGTAAAGGCGGAAAACCGCAATCTGGAAAAACGTCTTTCGAAAACAAAAAAGATGAACGTGATAGTTCCTACCTGGATGGCGATTGCGGATAATGCGGGAGCGTTGTCGAACCTTGCATCTATGGACTATGTTACAACCTGTCACAATAATGATATCCAGGTATGGGCAGAGGTTTCCGATTCATTGAATCCGGATGTTAGCACAACTGCGGTTTTAAACAATGTGGCATCACGAGACAATCTGGTAAACAACATTGTTGCGTCTGCGGTAGCCTATGATATGGATGGTGTGACCGTTAGTTTTTCAAAGGTAAGTGACGAGTCAAAGGACGGCTGGTCTCAGTTTGTTCGTGAACTGTCTTTAAAGTGTGAAAACAATGATTTGATTTTGGCACTCAATATCAGTGTGGATAATGATTTAACACAGTGCTATAATTACGCTGTTTTAGATGACTATGGGGATTATGTGTTTGCTTCCGTAAGTGTGGAAACTCTTTCCGCGTCGTTGGATAAGGAAGATTTTGAAGCAAACCAAAAAGCGATAGAGGCTGCCTCGGAAAGCGTAGAAGCATCCCGATTGGTTTTGGGAATGCCTCTTTATATTAGAGCGTATGATGAAGAAACAGAGGCCTATTCCGGAGATATTCAGACGGTGGAGGCAGAGACTTTGGCGAAGTATCTTCAGTATATGCAGGATCAAAAATTGGCCGGTGCAGCCTTTTGGCGACTGGGCGTAGAAAGTGATGGAATATGGGAAGTGATTTCCCTGTATATCAAATAATGGATACAAAGATTATAAAAATTGATAAAACAAAAGAGTTGGATCTTCAGTTAAAGGATGCGGCAGAGATTCTCCAAAAGGGAGGATTGGTGGCGTTTCCGACAGAGACGGTCTACGGACTTGGCGGGGATGCAAAAAACAAAGATGCTTCCAAGGCAATCTATGCCGCGAAGGGACGTCCGTCGGATAATCCTTTGATTGTACATATTCCGGATGTGTCTTGGGTGGATGCAATCGTTTCGGAGATTCCGGAAGCCGCAAAGAAACTAGCAGAGGCTTTTTGGCCGGGACCAATGACTTTGATTTTTAAGAAAAACGATGTTATACCCTATGAGACTACCGGTGGACTTGATACCGTTGCTGTTCGTTTGCCGTCTCATCCGGTGGCACGAGCACTTATGGAAGAAAGTGGCGTTTATATTGCAGCGCCTTCTGCAAATACCTCCGGTCGTCCCAGTCCCACCAAGGCAAAACATGTTATTGAGGACTTAAGCGGAAAGATTGACGCGATTATTGATGGTGGTGAAGTAAATATTGGATTGGAATCAACGATTATCGATGTTACGGAAGAGATTCCCATGATTCTTCGCCCGGGTTATATTTCTTTGGAAGATGTGAAAGACGTGGTTGGAAAAGCTGCTTACGATCCAGCGATTTTTTCCGAGAATAAGAGCCTTCGTCCAAAAGCGCCGGGGATGCGTTATCGTCACTATGCGCCGAAAGGGAATCTGATTGTGGTGGACGGTGAAAAGGAAGCGGTCTGCGAGTATATCAATGTACAGATTTTAGAAGCAGCTGTTACAGGAAAAAAAGTGGCGGTGATGGCTTCAAGGGAAACCGCCGGAAACTATAAAAACGCAAAGGTATATACCATCGGATCGGTAAATGACGAGGAAGAAATCGCGCGGAATCTGTATGATGTACTGCGTCAATTTGATGAGGAAGGAATGGAATTAATCTTTTCCGAAGCCTTCGAAACACCCCATATGGGACAGGCGATTATGAACCGACTGTTAAAGGCAGCAGGGCACCAAGTGGTTTCGCTGTAATCAGAAAATAAAAAAATATTCAAAATATTTATCGAAAAGACTATCCATTTGGAGGAAAATGTGAGAAAATATAAACGCGTTATTTTTGTTGCCGGAAATGGAATCACCCGTGCTCCAATGGCAGCTGAAATATACAAAACACTTGAGCATGAAGAGACAGAAGTTTTATCAAGAGGTTTACTGGTAGCTTTTCCGGAGCCCTTGAATCAAAAGACGGAAGCGGTTATGATTTCCAACGGAATCACCGTAAACGACTATCAGGCGAAGGAACTTTTGGATTCTGAAATTACAGATGATACCATTATTTTTGTAATGGAGGAGGCACAAAGACAAAAGGTGCTGGAACGCTTTGAACATGCTACGGAAGAAAATACCTTTGTACTTACTTCTTTTGTAGATGAGGAATTGGAGATTATCGATCCATATGGCGGAACACTCCAGACCTACGGCATCTGTTTTGAAATGCTTAGGTCCACGCTTACCAAGGTTGTGGAAAAACTTGACGGGATGAACTAGAATTTTGAGACCAGACAGGGGGAGAAATTATGAGTGAGAAGAGAGAAGGCTACATTTCCTGGGATGAATACTTCATGGGTATTGCCATCCTAAGTGGCATGCGTTCCAAAGATCCTCACACTCAGGTTGGTGCCTGCATTGTTAGCACCGACAACAAAATTTTGTCCATGGGTTACAATGGCTTTCCAAGAGGATGCTCTGATGACGAGTTTCCCTGGAATCGTGATGGCGATCCATTGGAGAATAAATATTTCTACACCACCCATAGTGAGCTTAACGCGATCTTAAACTACAGGGGTGGTTCCTTGGAGGGTGCAAAACTCTATGTATCCTTATTCCCATGCAATGAATGTGCCAAGGCGATTATACAGTCAGGCATAAAAGAAATCATTTACGACAGTGATAAATATGAGCATACTCCCAGTGTCATTGCGTCCAAGAGGATGCTTACCGCCTCGGGGGTTTCTTTCCGTAAATATGAGCACACGGGAAGAGAGATTTCATTTGGCGTATGATGAAAAAGAAAGAAAAAAACCAAGTTGTGGAATCCTTGGCGCTGGTAATGCAGCTTAGTATTTCCATGATTGTTCCCATTGTGGCCTGTACGCTTTTTGGTGTTTGGCTCGGAAACAAAACCGATTTGTCCTGGCTTGCAATCGTCGGATTTTTTGTCGGCGCATTGGCGGGAGTGGAGTCGGTGTATAAACTGGTAAAGAAGTACTTGAAAAAAGATGATAAAAGAATTTAGAAGATTGAACGAAGCGCTTCCCGGATTGCTTTTGGGGATTTTAATCTACGGTGGTTTGGTAGAACTCATCGGCGTTTGGTTTGCTTCGGATAAATTGTTGTTTACCACAGGACTTTTCATCGGCATCGCGTGTGCCCTTGGAATGGCAATTCATTTGGCAGTGGTATTGGATGAAACGGTTCGCACACAGAACGCTTCACCCAAGATGATAAAGCTGAAATCGGTTCTTCGATATTTGGTGGTGGTAGCTGTATTTTTTGTAATGATGTGGCTGCACCTGGGAAATCTGATTTCTGCGTTTATCGGTGTGTTAGGCTTGAAGGCAAGTGCATACGCACAGCCTTTATTGCATAAATTGATTCATCTTCAAAAAGACGAAAATAAAAGAAAAGATGAGGAGGTGAAATTGTGAACAATGCGATTTTGGTGGCATCTGCAAATGACATCGACTTTATGATTCATGGACTGTTCTCATACGAATTGTTTGGACAGACTGTTTGGATTACCACGTCTCATGTATGTATTGCGATTGTAATGCTTGTTATTATTATCTTGGCAATCATTGCAAACCGGACTATGGCAAAGGCAACCGCCGTTCCGGGAAAACTGCAAAACGTTTTTGAGATAGTCGTTAGTTTTTTGGATGGAATCGTAACAAGTTCAATGGGAAAGAGCGCTCCGAAATTCCGAAACTACATTGGAACCATATTTATTTTTATATTGCTTTCCAATATATCAGGAATTTTTGGACTGAGACCACCTACCGCGGATTACGGTACGACGTTTGCATTGGGTGTGATGACCTTTTTGATCATTCACTTCAACCAGTTTAAGCACAACAGTCTGAAATCCATTTGGGTAGATATGTGTTCGCCGCTCCCACCGTGGCTTCCGATTTGGCTCCCAATCAACTTAATCAGTGAGATTGCAGTGCCGATTTCCTTATCCTTGCGTCTGTTCGCAAACGTACTTTCCGGTACGGTTATGATGGCGCTGGTATACGGATTGTTATCAAAAATAGCTTTGGTATGGCCCGCCGTCCTTCACGTGTACTTCGATTTGTTCTCAGGAGCGATTCAGACGTACGTATTCTGTATGTTGACGATGACCTACATTTCACAACAGATGAACGACGAGGCGGAGACCGCCTAGTGCTGGAACATACGTGATAAGCACAAAACCATTATTTACTTAACTTATAGGAGGTAAACAAAATGAATATTACAGGAGAAGATTTAATTTTAGCATGCTCAGCAATTGGTGCAGGACTTGCAGTTATCGCAGGTATTGGCCCTGGTATTGGTCAGGGTATTGCAGCAGGTCACGGTGCAGCAGCCGTTGGTCGTAACCCGGGAGCACAGGGACAGATTATGTCAACCATGTTACTTGGACAGGCCGTAGCAGAGACCACAGGTCTTTATGGTTTGTTGGTAGCTATGTTATTACTTTTCGTAAAACCGTTAGTAGGCTAAGAACAAAGGAGTGGTATAGCAGATGGAAAGATTATTTAATCTTGATTTTCAGCTGCTCCATGATGCTACATTGTTAGCTGTTTCAGTTTTATTCTTAGGTATCCTTTTATCTTACCTACTGTTTAATCCGGTACGTAAGTTTATGCAGGACCGTGCCGACGGCATCGCGGCGGATTTAGCCACTGCGAAGACGGATAAGGAAGAAGCGGAAGAGCTAAAGAAACAGTACGAGGAAAAGCTGAAAAGTGTGGACAAAGAGGCAGATGCTATTTTGGCGGAAGCCCGAAGGAAAGCACTTCAAAACGAAACCAATATTGTAAACGAAGCTAAAGAAGAGGCAGCGAGAATCATTAAAAACGCGCAGGAACAGGCTGAGCTTGAGAAGAAGCGCGTGGCTGACGAAGTAAAACAGCAGATGATTACCGTTGCGGCCATGATGGCGCAGAAGGTAGTGGCTCAAAACATTGACACTACCATGCAGGATTCTTTGGTTGAGGAAACCTTGAAAGAAATGGGTGGTTCGACATGGCAAAGCTAGTAGAAAATGTCTACGGTGATGCACTGTTTGAACTTGCCAAAGAAGAAAACAAGGTAGATGCCATCTATGAAGAGGTACAGGTACTTATTCAGGTACTGGATGAAAATCCAAACCTCATACAGATGATGACACATCCTCATATTTCCAAAGAGGAAAAGCTTCAAACAGTGGAGACCGTTTTCAAAGGAAAAATTTCGGACGAAATTATAGGACTTATGCGAATGGTCGTAGAAAAAGACCACTTTGGACAAATGAAAGATATCTTTGAATACTTTGTTTCTTCAGTAAAAGAGTTCAAAAACATCGGGGTTTGTTATATTTCAACTCCATTGGAACTTTCCGATCAGAAGAAAAAGGAAGTAGAAAATCGACTTCTTGAAACCACGAAATACGAAACCCTTGAGACACACTATAAAATCGATAAAGATTTGATCGGTGGTATGGTGATTCGAATTGGGGATCGTGTCGTGGATTCCAGCATTCGCACAAAGATTTATAATTTGTCTCGCGAATTATCAAAAATACAGCTTACAAGCGAGTAAGTAATAAAAGAGAGGTGAACGCGCTCCATGAATTTAAAACCGGAAGAAATTAGCTCGGTAATCCAGAGCCAAATGAAACGATATGCCTCTGATCTTGAGGTTTCCGAAGTGGGAACCGTTATTCAGGTAGCAGACGGTATTGCCCGTATTCATGGTTTACAGAACGCCATGCAGGGCGAATTATTGGAGTTCCCAGGCGAGGTCTACGGAATGGTTCAGAACCTGGAAGAAGACAACGTTGGTGCCGTTTTACTTGGAAGCAATAAGAACATTAACGAGGGGGACACGGTAAAAACTACCGGACGAGTAGTAGAGGTTCCTGTCGGTGATGCACTTTTAGGCCGTGTAGTAAACGCATTGGGACTTCCTATCGACGGAAAAGGCCCGATTGAGACCGATAAGTTCCGTCAGATTGAACGAGTAGCAAGTGGTGTTATCGCACGTAAATCCGTAGATACACCGTTACAGACAGGTATTAAGGCGATTGACTCCATGATCCCCATCGGTCGAGGACAGCGTGAGTTAATTATCGGTGATAAACAGACCGGTAAGACGGCAATCGCAATCGATACCATCATTAATCAGAAGGGCCAGGGCGTAAAATGTATTTACGTAGCCATTGGTCAGAAAGCATCCACAGTAGCTGCTTTGGTAAAGACATTGGAAGAGTTTGGTGCCATGAGTTATACAACTGTTGTAGCATCTACCGCCAGTGAGCTTGCACCGTTGCAGTACATCGCTCCATATGCCGGATGTGCAATGGGTGAAGAGTGGATGGAAAACGGAGAGGACGTACTTATCGTCTATGATGATTTAAGTAAGCATGCAACTGCATACCGTACACTTTCCTTACTTCTTCGTCGTCCACCAGGACGTGAAGCTTATCCGGGTGACGTATTCTACCTGCATTCAAGATTGTTAGAGCGTGCAGCTCGACTTTCCGATGAACTTGGCGGTGGTTCTTTAACCGCTTTGCCGATTATCGAAACACAGGCAGGCGACGTATCCGCGTACATTCCGACCAACGTAATTTCCATTACAGACGGTCAGATTTACTTAGAGACAGACGCCTTTAATGCAGGCCAGCGCCCGGCGATTAATGCGGGTCTTTCCGTATCCCGTGTAGGTGGTTCTGCACAGATTAAGGCGATGAAAAAGATTGCAGCTCCAATTCGTACAGAGCTTGCTCAGTATCGTGAATTGGCAGCATTTGCTCAGTTTGGATCCGAACTTGATAAGGATACTGCTGAGACATTGGCACAGGGTGAAAGAGTTCAGGAAATCTTGAAACAGCCGCAGTACAAGCCAATGCCTGTAGAAGATCAGATTATGATTATCTACGCAGCAACTCAGAAGTATCTTTTGGATATTCCGACTGAGAAGGTGCTTGAATTTGAATCTGCCCTTTTTGAACATGTAAAGACAAAGTATCCGGAAATTCCACAGTCTATCCGTGAAAAGAAGGTTTTGGAAGAGGATATGGAAAAGAAATTAATCCAGGCCATCGAAGAAGCAAAGAAACCATTCGTTGTGGCTTAAGGAAATCATGTTTAAGAAAGGTGGTGAAAGCACATGGCCTCAATGAGAGATATAAAGCGTCGTAGAACCAGTATTTCCAGCACGCAGCAAATTACAAAGGCTATGAAGCTCGTATCCACCGTTAAGTTACAAAAGGCGAAACAGCATGCAGAGAGTACAACACCGTATTTTAACTACATGTACAATACGGTTTGCTCCATGCTTGCTAAGACCAAAAACATTAACCATCCGTATCTGATGCAGCGTGACGTCGGAAAGAAGGGAGTCATCGTGATTTCTTCCAACCGTGGTCTTGCCGGAGGATACAACTCCAATGTGGTAAAACTTATTCGAGATTTTGAAGGAATTACTCCTGAAAATTCACAGCTTTACTGCATCGGACGAAAAGGTATGGAGGGACTTGTTCACAGAGGTTATTCCGTAGCAGTGGATGAGTCGGATGTAATGGAGGCGCCGACTTATGACGACGCAAGCCGCATTTGTAAACAGTTGTTGGATGCATATGCTGCCGGAGAGATTTCAGAAATTTATCTGGCGTATACACACTTTAAAAACACAGTGGTTCATGAACCAAAGCTGTTAAAATTGTTACCGGTTGAGATTTCCGAAGAAGAAATCTCAGAGTCCGGCGAAGGTTCCAATGTTTTAATGAACTTTGAACCGAATCCGGAGGAAGCCATCGGAATGATCATTCCGAAGTACGTAACCAGCTTGGTATACGGAGCACTGGTCGAGGCAGTTGCCAGTGAAAATGGTGCCAGAATGCAGGCAATGGATTCTGCTACCTCAAACGCTGAGGAGATGATTGAGAACCTGACACTTTCTTACAACAGAGCCCGTCAGGGATCCATCACGCAGGAACTTACAGAAATCATTGCAGGTGCTGAGGCAATTTCTTAGCACTCAGTTAAAATGAAATTTCCGCCGCGAGCAATGGTGGGCTCCCACACGTAGGAATTTTTTAATTCCGTTTAAGTGTGGGGGGACCGATTGCGGGAGGCGGACAGTATAGTATATGAAAAGGAGTGATTCATAGAAATGGCAAATAAAAATACAGGAAAAATCACTCAGATTATCAGTGCGGTCATTGACATTAAGTTCCCGGAAGGGGAACTTCCTGAAATCAATGACGCAATCGAGATTACAAGAAAGGATAATACAAAACTTGTAGTTGAAGTTGCACAGCATCTGGGAGATGATACCGTACGTTGTATTGCCTTAGGACCAACCGACGGATTAGTTCGTGGTATGGATGCCGTTTCCACCGGTGCACCGATTTCGGTTCCGGTTGGTGAGGAAACCTTAGGACGAATCTTTAACGTACTTGGTGAACCAATTGATAACGGGGAAGCTCTGACGACAAAGGAACGTATGCCGATTCACAGACCGGCACCGACCTTTGAAGAGCAGGCAACTTCTTCCGAAATGTTAGAAACAGGAATCAAAGTCGTAGATCTTCTTTGCCCTTATCAGCGAGGAGGTAAGATTGGTTTGTTCGGTGGTGCCGGTGTTGGTAAAACCGTACTTATCCAGGAATTGATTCATAATATTGCAACCGAGCACGGTGGATATTCCGTATTTACCGGTGTAGGCGAACGTACCCGTGAAGGAAATGACCTTTATTACGAAATGAAGGAATCCGGCGTTATCGATAAAACCTGCATGGTGTTCGGACAGATGAATGAGCCCCCCGGAGCTCGTATGAGAGTTGGTCTTACAGGACTTACCATGGCAGAGTACTTCCGTGATAAAGGTGGAAAGGATGTGTTACTCTTTATTGATAACATTTTCCGTTTTACTCAGGCAGGTTCAGAGGTTTCCGCTTTGCTTGGACGTATGCCTTCAGCAGTAGGTTACCAGCCGACCCTTGCTACCGAGATGGGTGCTTTGCAGGAGCGTATTACTTCTACAAAGAACGGTTCTATCACATCCGTTCAGGCAGTATACGTACCGGCGGATGATTTAACTGACCCGGCTCCGGCTACTACCTTTGCTCACTTGGATGCAACCACCGTATTGGAGCGTTCCATCGCAGAGCTTGGTATTTACCCGGCAGTGGATCCGTTGGGATCAACTTCACGTATTCTTGATCCACGTATCGTTGGTCAGGAACACTTTGAAGTTGCCCGTGGTGTTCAGGAAATCTTACAGAAGTACAAAGAATTACAGGATATCATCGCCATCCTTGGTATGGACGAACTTTCCGAAGAGGATAAGCTCGTTGTATCCCGTGCACGTAAAGTACAAAGATTCTTGTCACAGCCGTTTTTTGTTGCAACACAGTTTACCGGATTAGACGGAAAGTATGTTCCGATTGCAGAGACCATCCGTGGATTTAAAGAAATTCTCGAAGGTCGTATGGATGACGTACCGGAAGGATATTTCTTAAATGCAGGTACGATTGACGAAGTTCGTGCAAAAATGAACTAAGGAGGCAGTCCATGGCAGAAGCGAGCAACAAATTCGTGGTTGAAATCATCACGCCGGATCGTGTTTTTTACAAAGGCGAAGCGTCCATGATTGAGTTTAATACCACAGAAGGCGAAATCGGTGTTTATAAAAACCATGTGCCTACTACGGTTGTTTTAGCGCCCGGAGTTGTTACCATTCATGAAGAGGATGGAGAAAAAAAGGCAGCAGTACATGCGGGATTTTCCGAGATTTTAAATGACAAGGTGACTCTTCTTGCGGAAGTGGCAGAGTGGCCGGAGGAAATCGACGTTGCCCGTGCAAAAGCAGCAGAGGAACGTGCCCAGAAAAGACTTTCTGCAAAGGAAGAGGGCTTGGATGTTTTTCGTGCGGAGCTTGCCTTAAAGCGCGCTTTGGTTCGTCAGACGATTGTAGGGTAGCGTATGGAAAATAAACGAAAAATCTACAACAAAGAAGTAATTCATGACTTAAAGTTTGAGCTTCAAAACGTTCAAGCCGAAAAGGCAAAGTTAGAGGCTGAACTAAGTCGCTTGGCCGGTAAAGAGAATCATATCTTGGAGGAACTCGGAAAATACTCCGATGAAAAGTATGAAGAAGATATGCTTCAACTGGTGTATGAACAGCGCAAAAAATCAAAAGAATAACGAAAAGGAGACAGAGGGACTTACTCTCTGTCTCCTTTTTTGTTTTAAAACCAGAGACATAAAAACCGTCTCTTTGTTTCTTCTAATATGTTCTTATGGAGTCATCATCTCCGGTTGTCTGGTCCAAAGAGGTAATCTGAATCTCGTAGCTTCCACCATTTGGCAGCGCCACTTCACAAATGTCTCCCACCTTATGTCCAAGGAGCGCCTTTCCGATAGGGGATTCGTTTGAAATCTTTCCGGATACTGTATTTCCGCGAATGGAAGTGACAATCTTTACGGTTTCTTCTTCGTCGTCATCCATGTACTTAAAAGTAACGGTATTGTTTAAAGAAACTTCGCCTTCTGATGAAGTATCATCAATGATAATGGCGTTTTTAATCATGTTCTCAAGATAACGGATACGACTGTCGTTTTGTCCTTTGGCACGTTTTGCTGCGTAGTACTCAAAGTTCTCGGACAAGTCCCCTTGGGCTCTGGCTTCTTTTAATTCCTGAATGAGCTTTGGTCTTTGTACCAAAGTCCGGTCGCGGATCTCCGCTTCTATTTTTTCAACATCGTTTTTTGTAAGCTGTGGTTTCATAGGTACTCCTTAAAAATTATTTAAGAATAAAAAATACTTTCCTATCATACCACGATTTTGTGGAAAAATCTTCTTTTGCTGATGAAAAATAAACCTGTTTCCATTATAATATAAATTCAGGGAATTGTTTTTTTCATAAGGTTTAGAAGGAGTGATAAGCCTATGCCATATAAAGAGATTTACAAACAGTGGTGCACCGATGAGTATTTCGACGAGAAAACCCGCGCGGAACTTAGAGCTTTAACGGATGAAAAAGAGATCGAAGATCGCTTTTACAGAAGTTTGGAGTTTGGTACCGGCGGACTTCGTGGAATTATCGGAGCAGGTACAAACCGTATGAATATTTACACAGTGCGACAGGCGACCCAGGGCCTTGCAAATTATATTATTGCTCAGGGTGGTCAGGAAAAAGGCGTTGCTATTGCCTATGACAGTCGTTTGATGTCGCCGGAGTTTTCCAAAGAGGCGGCGCTTTGCTTGGCTGCTAACGGAATAAAAGCTTATCGTTTTGAGTCCCTTCGCCCTACACCGGAATTGTCATTTGCAGTACGCGAACTTCACTGTATCGCAGGTATTGTTATTACTGCCAGTCATAATCCGAGAGAGTACAACGGATACAAGGTTTACTGGGAAGACGGCGCGCAGATTACACCGCCCCATGATAAAAATATTTTAGCGGAAGTTTCAAAAGTAACGGACCTTCATCAGTGCAAGACCATGAAAGTAAGCGAAGCCAGAGAGGCGAAACTTTATATCAACATCGGCGAAAAAATTGATGACGCCTATATGAAGGAGTTAAAAAAACAGTCCATTCATCCGGAAGTCATTCGAGAGATGGCAAAGGATCTTTCTATCGTATATACACCATTAAACGGTTCCGGAAACAAGCCGGTTCGCCGCGTGTTAAAGGAACTTGGTTTTGAAAAGGTTTATGTGGTGCGGGAGCAGGAGGCGCCGGATGGTAACTTCCCGACGTTGCCGTATCCGAACCCGGAAGATCCAAATGCTTATACTTTAGCGCTTCAGTTGGCAAAGGAAGTGGATGCCGATATTATTTTAGCGACAGATCCTGATGCCGATCGTCTTGGTGTGTACTGCAAAGATACAAAGACCGGTGAGTATGTTTCCTTTACCGGAAATATGTCCGGTATGTTAATCGCGGAATATATTTTGCGGGAGCGCACCTTGGAACACACCATGCCACCCCATGCAGCTTTGGTGGAAACCATCGTAACCACCGATATGGCAAAGGTGATTGCAAAAGAATATGGCGTGAACTTAATCGAAGTGTTAACCGGATTCAAATTTATCGGGGAGCAGATTCGTTTGTTTGAGGAAAATCAGACCTATCATTATGTCTTTGGTTTGGAAGAAAGCTATGGTTGCCTGGCAGGAACCTATGCCAGAGATAAGGATGCCTGCGTAGCTGTAATGCTTCTTTGCGAAGTGGCGGCTTTCTATAAAAAACAGGGAAAGACCCTTTGGGATGCCATGCTGGATATGTATGAGAAGTACGGCTATTTCAAAGAGGGCTTGCATACCATTACCTTAAAGGGCATGGACGGAGCAAAGCAGATTGCCGACATGATGGAAAAGGCGCGAAAGAATCCACCGGTGTCTTTCGCAGGACTTCGTGTGGAGGCCATTCGTGATTATACAAAAGATGAGCGCAGGGATTTAAAGACCGGGGAAGTAACCTCCACCGGATTGCCAAATTCAAATGTATTGTATTTTGAATTGGAAAATAACTCCTGGTGCTGTATTCGTCCTTCCGGTACGGAACCAAAGATAAAGTTTTACTTTGGAGTCAAAGGTACTTCGTTGGAAGACAGTAAAGAAAAACTTGAGGCGTTAAAAGATGCGTTGATTGCGTTTATGGAGAAATAAAGGAGGCATACAAATGTCAATTCCAAAGATTGATATTGAAAAGTCAAAAGAGGCCATTCAAAAAGCTGCAGGAACCGTTTCGGAAAAGGTATCGGAAGCGGCTGGCGTTGTATCGGAAAAAGTGTCCGAGACCCTGGATGGCATGGGAAATGACACCGGATTCAATCATCCGGATGAATTCCGCGATGCGTTTATGTTGCATGGCGCATTGGCAAAAGAAGGCTACGATTGGTGGTGGCATTCATTTACCGGACATAATGTAAAAACCGGTGAGGAAAAAGCTTTCTTTATCGAGTTCTTTACCATTAATCCTGAACTGGGCGGAAAAGAGCCTGTTTTTGGACAGCTTCCGGGGAATAAGGAAGCCGGCATTCGACCAAGTTATATGATGGTAAAGGCCGGAGCCTGGGGCGAGGATGCCTGCCAGTTGCATCGTTTCTTTGCCTGGGATGATGTGACCGTAAAGGATGAGGTTCCTTTTATTATCAGTGCCGAGGATTGTTTCTGTTCTGAGACCAGAACCATGGGACGCGTGGAGATTTCCGAGGTTGAGACAAAGAATCATCCCGAGTATTTATCTGATGCCGGAAAAATGATCTGGGATTTGCAGATTGATAAAAAGGTTTCGTTTAACGTGGGCTATGGTGCCGGCTGGGCTCTTCGTGAGATGGACGCCTTTCAGATGTTCTGGCATGCTCAGGGCATGAAGACTGCCTTTACCGGAAGCGTCTTCTTTAACGGTGAAGAGTATAAAGTGGATCCGGATACCTGCTACGGCTATGCGGACAAGAACTGGGGAAGCGATTTTACCAGCCCTTGGCTTTGGCTTTCTTCCAATAACATGGTAAGTAAATTGACCGGAAAGCGTTTGGAGAATTCGGTTATTGATATCGGTGGCGGTCGTCCGAAGGTAGGTCCGTTTGCCATTGAAGGAAAGCTCCTTTCCGCATTTTGGTATGAAGGCCAGCCGTTGGAGTTTAACTTCTCCAAATTCTGGACACTGACAAAGACCAACTATAAAGTAGTAGAGAAGAAAAATCGCCTGATTTGGCGTGTGGAACAGGAGACTCCGTTACATAAGATAAAGGTTGAGATTTCCTGCGAGAAAAAAGATATGTTAAAAATCCGCTACGAGTCACCGGACGGCGGATTCCGTCATACGAATCTTTGGAACGGCGGAAACGGCGTGGGTACTATCCAGCTGTATAAGAAAAACATTTCCATCAAAAACAAATGGGAATGGGAACTTTTAGATGATATCGAAGTAAGAAATGTGGGTTGTGAGTACGGTGAATACCCGAAGGGCACCATCGAAGCCGAAGTGCCACAAGAACTGAAAGATAAATTTAATAAATAAAGCGTAGCATTCCGCCGCGAGTGACGGAGGGCAATAGATTAGAGGAAAAATGAAAGTAGAAGATTTAGAACCAAAGGAAGTATTTTATTATTTTAACGAGATTTCAAAAATCCCGCGTCCATCTTATAAGGAAAAGGCTATCAGCGACTATTTGGTTGCTTTCGCAAAAGAGCATCATCTGGAGTATTATCAGGATGATATTTACAACGTCATCATGATTAAGGAAGCGACACCCGGATATGAAAATAAGGAGCCAATTATTCTTCAGGGTCATATGGATATGGTCTGTGAAAAGACTTCCGATTGCAAGAAGGATATGGAAAAAGAAGGCTTAGACTTGGTTGTGGAAGGCGATTACTTATCCGCTGTGGGAACCACCCTTGGTGGCGATGACGGGATTGCCGTTGCATTTGCGCTTGCACTTTTGTCCGATGAGACCTTAAAGCATCCGCGTTTAGAGTTTATTTGTACCGTATCCGAAGAAGTGGGTATGGATGGCGCCAGAGATTTGGACGTATCTCCGATCAAAGGAAAATTATTATTGAATTTGGATAGTGAAAAAGAAGGGGAAGTCCTTGCCAGCTGTGCAGGTGGCGGAACCGCTCGCATTACACTTCCGGCCAAAAGAAGTGATGAAGGAACCGCAAATATGTCTCCGGTTGGTATTTTTGTGACCGGAGGAAAGGGTGGACATTCCGGAGATGAGATAGATAAAGGTCGTGGAAATGCGACAATTCTTTTGGCACGTGTACTTCGTCGTTTGACTGCAAAGAATATTGATTTTCGCATTTGTGAAATTACCGGTGGAAGCAAGGACAATGCAATTCCCCGAGAGGCAAATGCAAAGCTTGCTGTAAACCGAAACGATGTTGAAAAGGTAAAATCCTTGATTGAAGAAGTAAGCCGTGAGATTTCTGATGAGTTTATAAAAACCGATGCAGATTTAAAAGTCGTAACGGGCGACGGTATGACATCGTATGTACCGCTGACAAAGGAATGTTCGGATAAGCTTTTGCTTTTACTTTCTTCTTTGCCAAACGGTATTCGAAGAATGAGCCGCGATATCGAGGGATTGGTAGAAACTTCTTTAAATCTCGGCATAACCTATACAGAGGAAACCGGAGTGGTTCTTGGATTTTCCGTTCGAAGCTCTGTTGCCAGCTCTTATGCGGCGCTGGTAGAGAAACTTCGCTTCGTTGCAGAAGGATTGGGATGTTCTGTGGATATGCACGGTGAATATCCGGCATGGGAGTTCAAAAAGGAATCTCCGCTTCGTGATACTTTGCAGCGCATCTACAAGGATATGTTCGGAAAAGACTTAGAAGTGCGTGCAATCCATGCAGGCTTGGAATGTGGTTTGTTATCCGGAAAAATCCCGGGACTCGACGCCGTATCCATGGGTCCGGATATGGATGATATCCACACACCAAACGAGCGACTATCCATTTCATCCACAAAGCGCACCTACGAATTTGTACGTAAAGTGATAGAGGAGATGTAAAAAACTATATAATTGATTACATAGTAGTGTTATATGAAATGTTTTAAGAGGAGGGTATCAGTATGAAAATCGGATTACTTACCAGCGGAGGCGATTGTCAGGCATTAAACGCAGCTATGCGCGGCGTTGTAAAAGGACTTGCAAATAACGTAGACAACTTGGAAGTATACGGATTCTTTAATGGATATAAAGGTCTTATTTACAGCGATTACAGACTTTTGACCAGCAATGATTTTTCCGGAATCTTAACCAAGGGTGGTACGATTTTGGGATCATCCCGTTGTCCGTTTAAAGAAATGCGTATACCGGATGAAAATGGTCTTGATAAAGTAGAAGCCATGAAGTCCACCTATTACAAATTAAATCTGGACTGCTTGGTAGTACTTGGTGGAAACGGTTCTCAAAAGTCCGCGAATTTGCTTCGTGAAGAAGGATTGAATGTTATCCATCTTCCGAAGACCATAGATAATGATATTTACGGAACGGATATGACCTTTGGTTTCTACAGTGCGATAGATGTGGCCTGCGATGCCATCGACCGTATTCATACCACAGCAGCTTCTCATAACCGCGTATTTATCGTAGAAGTAATGGGTCATAAAGTTGGCTGGCTGACGCTGTATTCCGGAATTGCATCCGGTGCGGATATTATTTTGCTGCCGGAAATTCCGTATGATGAGAAAGCAATTATTTCTGCTATTGATCGCAGACATTCCGCAGGAAAAGGCTTTACAATTATTGCAGTTGCGGAAGGTGCGATTTCAAAGAAAGAAGCAGAACTTTCCAAGAAAGAATTAAAGAAAAAGAGAGAAAAAGAAAATCATCCTTCAGCAGCTTATCGTATTGCAAAGCTTGTGGAGGAAAAAACCGGAGCAGAAGCACGAGTTACCGTACCGGGACATACCCAGCGTGGCGGAAGCCCATGTCCGTACGACAGAGCACTTTGTACCAGACTTGGTTCTGCAGCAGCAAAGGCGATTATGGAGAAAAAGTATGGTAATATGGTAGCGCTGATTAACGGCGAGACAAAGCTGGTTCCTTTGGAGGAAGTTGCAGGAAAACTTAAAACCGTTGACCCGAACTGCAAGATGATTAAAGAAGCAAAATTGATGGGAATCAGTTTTGGTGATGAATAAATAAAACCCAGAAAAGAGGAAACTACATGTCCTATATGGCATTGTATCGAAAGTTCCGACCACAGGAATTTTCGGAGGTAAAAGGTCAGGATCATATCGTGACCACGTTAAAAAATCAAATAAAAACCGGGCGTATAGGACATGCCTATTTGTTTACCGGAACCAGAGGAACCGGTAAAACTACCATGGCAAAATTATTTGCCAAAGCGGTAAACTGTGAGCATCCATTAGAGGACGGAAGTCCCTGCGGTGAATGCTCCTGCTGTCAGGCGGCAAATAAAGGAACCTCCATGAACGTTATCGAACTCGATGCTGCGGCACATACCGGTGTGGATGATGTGCGTCAGATTATCGAGGAAGTTTCTTACCCGCCAACGGAGGGAAATTACAAAGTATATATTATCGATGAGGTACACGAGTTATCCGGCTCTGCATTTAATGCACTTTTAAAGACTTTGGAAGAGCCGCCGTCATATGTCATCTTTATCCTTGCAACGACGGAAGTGCATAAGATACCGGTGACCATTATGTCCCGTGTACAGCGGTACGATTTTCATCGCATTACCATCGAAACCATTCAGGGAAGATTGCGAGAGCTTTGTGATGCTGAGGGAGTTACGGTAGAGGATAAAGCATTGGCTTATATCGCAAAGGCCGGAGACGGTTCCATGCGAGATGCTATTTCGCTGTTGGATCAGTGTATCGCTTTTTATATTGGTGAAGAGCTGACCTATGACAAGGTGCTTAAAAATTTAGGAGCTGTGGATACAGAGATTTTTTCCAAGCTTCTTCGCGCTGTTATTTCCCACAACACAAATGAGGCCATTGGTGTCGTGGAAGAGATTGTCACCTTGGGTCGCGCGTTGGATCAGTTTGTAAATGATTTTATCTGGTATTTAAGAAATCTTATGCTTTTAACCGGAGATGCATCCATGGAAAACGGCTTGGAGATGTCATCCGAGAATCTTGCCCGACTGAAGGAAGAGGCGGCAATGGTGGATATGGATGTAGTAATGCGCTATATTCGTATAGCCTCCGAACTTTTGGCGCAAATGAAGTATTCTACGCAAAAGAGAGTAATGCTGGAGATTGCCATTGTAAAGCTTTGTTCCCCGCAGATGGAAAAGGACTACGGTTCGCTTGTTGATAGAATAAACCTTTTAGAGCAAAAAATGGAGGAAGGCATTCCTATGGCAACTCCGGTTGCGATGCCCGGCATGGCGGCACCGGAGCCGGTGAAGAAAAAAGAGCTTCCCAAGGCTGTAGCGGAGGATGTAAAAAAGGCACTTCGAGAGTGGAAAAACTTTTTAAGTCAGATAGACAACGGATTGTTGCAAACCTATCTTCGTTCCGGTAAAGCGACGGTGGAAGAGGATGGAAGCTTCGTGTTGGTATTTGATGCCCACAATCCTAAGCAACAGACCGGATACAACAGTTTAAAGAATCGAGGGGAAGAGATTTCCGGTATGCTTTCCGAGTATATGGAAGTTGACATTCCTGTAAAATTCGTTTTAAATAATTCGGGTGTGGATAGTTCACGGATTTATCCGGATGCCATTGCACACTTTGCTCAAGAAGCAGATATTAAACTAGAAGTAGAAGACTTTTAAGGTCGAAGGAGGATAACATGGCAAAAAGAGGTGGTTTTCCGGGCGGAATGGGAATGCCGGGAAATATGAATAATTTGATGAAGCAGGCACAGAGAATGCAGCGTCAGATGGAAGAAAGCCAGAAAGAACTTGAAACAAAAGAAGTAACAGGTACCGCAGGCGGCGGAGCTGTAAAGGTTACTGTTTCCGGTAAAAAGGAAGTAACCAAAGTGGAGCTTGCGGAAGAAGTAGTAGATCCGGAAGATATCGAAATGCTTCAGGATTTAGTAATGGCAGCAACCAACGAAGCACTTCGTCAGATGGATGAAATGTCTCAGGCCGAAATGTCAAAGCTCACAGGTGGCCTTGGGGGCTTAGGCGGACTTATGTAAGGAGTTTTTCGTGGAATATTACAGCAAACAAATTTCACAACTAATCGCAGAATTATCATCACTACCAAGCATTGGTGCCAAATCGGCCCAACGCTTGGCTTTTCATATCCTCCATATGCCAAAAGAGGATGTAAAGCGTCTTTCGGATACGATTCTTTCGGCAAGGGAAAATGTCCGGTTTTGTAAGGAGTGCTTTACTTTAACAGATCAGGAAGTTTGTCCGATTTGTGCAGATACATCCAGAGATCACAAGACCATTATGGTGGTAGAAGATTCCCGTGATATGGCAGCCTATGAACATATCAAAGAGTACAAAGGTGTTTATCACGTACTTCACGGAACCATTTCCCCCATGCAGGGAATCGGTCCGGAGGATATTCGCTTAAAGGAACTTATGACTCGTCTTCAAGGGGACGTGGAAGAAATCATTATCGCCACCAACTCTTCGTTAGAAGGCGAAACTACAGCCATGTATATTAGCAAATTGGTGAAGGGTACCGACATTAAAGTCACTCGAATTGCCAGCGGTGTTCCGGTGGGCGGAGACCTTGAAAATACAGATGAGATTACGCTACTTCGAGCATTAGAAGGACGTAGAGAATTATAGTTTTAGAGAAGGTCAGGTATTATTATGGTTACAAAGCCTCATCAAAACCGTATGATTTTGATGGGGCTTTTATTTTACATACAACAGGAGGATACACTTATGGAACTAATTAGAGTACAGGATTCAGATTACAAAAAGGCGTATGACTTATTCATGACATTTGAGCGGGACGAAAATGGATTTATAAATCCGGTATATGGCTACGATTACCAAAAATTCCTTGAATGGATAGAGATGAAAAGAGATTGGTCCGTGGGTAAGAATCTTCCGGAAGGATTTGTGCCGGATACCACCTTCGTGTTGGAGGATGAGGATCGATATGTGGCAATATTTAACTTAAGACATTGTTTAAATGTTTTTTTAAGAGAAGGACCGGGGCATATCGGATATGGTGTTTCAAAGGATTACAGAGGGAAAGGATATGCTACAAAGGGGCTGAAACTGGCACTTGCAGAAGCAAGGAAAATCAATATTCACGAAGTATTTTTATCCGCAAACAAAGATAATGTGGCCAGTTGGAAGGCGCAACTGGCAAATGGAGCCTATATACACCATTCAGATGATAAAAAATACTACACAAGAATCAATCAGATAAATGATAAAAAAACCAGACAGGAAATAATCAACGGATTTTATTCAGCATACGAAGAAGATGACAGATTAGAGCGCACAGTTCACGGAAAGCTGGAGTTTGCCACAACCATGCATTACATCCATGAGTTTGTAAAACAGGATAGTAAAGTTCTTGAAATTGGTGCAGGCACAGGCAGATATTCTATCGCTCTTGCCAAAGAGGGATTTGATGTTACATCTGTAGAGCTGGTAGAAAAAAATCTTGAGACTTTAAAAGCAAACAGCAAGGGTCTGGAGAATCTTTGTGCCATCCGGGGTGACGCAACGGATCTTGGTAAATTAAAAGACAATACCTTTGATACAACACTTGTCCTTGGACCGATGTATCATCTTTATGATCCAAAGGAAGTTCATAAAGCGATTGATGAAGCAATCCGTGTGACGAAGCCGACAGGGGTAATTCTATTTGCCTTTATTTCCATTTATGCCATTATGTATTCCAATTATTTTTACGGTAACTGGGCATATGGTGAAGAAGAAAACTTTGATAAGGAATACAAAGTAAAGCACTTTAAGGAACAGCTTTTCACCGGCTATGATATAGAAGAGTTTGAAGCGCTTTTTAAAGAAAAGAATGTAGATTGGATTACTACGGCCGGAGTGGATGCTTTGCTTGAACCAATTGAGCATAGAGTGGATTTTGGTCTTTCAGAGTCAGATTTTGAACGCTTTTGTAAATGGTATTTGCAGTTTGCAGAAAAAAGAGAACTGCTTGGAGCCACAAATCATTTGTTATATATTTGCATGAAACGCAAGAATTAATAAGTCACAATGGATTAAAGATTTTTAAAAAGAATCCGAAATTAGTAGTGTAGAATATGTGGCGAAATGGAATTCCCAATATTTATGCACGGAGGCATGAACTAGTGAGGATTTTTTTTTCATGCAGATAAATGACATTCAAAAAATGATGCTTGCAAACGCTGGCAAGAATAATCAAATCAATACATCCGTTTCAGGAATCGGAGAAGTCGGTACGATTAAGGATTATACCAAGACCGATACGCTTCGGGATATATCCGTTAAAAATCCGTTTTACAACAAAAATGACTTGGGCGAGAAAACAGTCGCCGAATCTTTTTCCGATGCTGAAAAATCCGGCCTATCCGCAAAGGAATTAAAGGAGCAAATGGTCCTTTCTTCCGAGCATATGACAGAGGAAGTTTATGGCAAGGCAAAAGAAGACGGCCACGATCCCATGGACATGGACAATAAAGATTTTGTCACTATAGCAGATAAAATTCGCGTGCAGCTGGCAAAAGGTGGAATGGATGTTTCCATCACCGGTGGTGTCTCTGACAAAGCGGTGGAAGCTTTGGGTGGAGATGCTGTAAGCAGTGCGGCCATTGATAAGGCAGTGGATAATGCCATGAAAAAGGCAGGAGAGCTTTCGGAGTTGTCCGAGGATAACATGTTGTATTTGGTAAAGAATGATATGGAGCCAACCATTGAATCTCTTTTTGCGGCAGAGTATTCGCAAGGGTCTGAGGCGGTTCGTATGCCGTCTTCCGAAGCCATTGATTTTTCCAAACCGGAAATGGCGGCTCTTTTGGAACAGGTGACAAGTGTGATTACGGAAGCCGGATTTGAGGCGGATGATACACAGATTGCAAACGCTGCGCTTTTGTTGGAAAACGAGATTCCGGTGACAGAGGATTCCATCAGCTATTTTTATACATTACAAACAGAGTCCCTTCATCTTTCTGCAAAGGAAGTAACGGAAGCGATACTCACTTCTTTGGAAGAGGGCAATATGCCGGAAGACGCTTATCTGATGGACGGATTTTCCCTAAAAGATCAGGCAAAGGAAGTAAACGACTACTTTCAAAATACGCCTGCGGAGGAAATCGCATTTTTATCTACGACAGAAGATCAGGTGGTGGCACTTCGCCAGGTAAGTGAGATTCGTCTCATGATGACCATGGAAGCAAATTATGCCCTTTTAAAACAGGGCATTACAATTGATACCACTGAATTGGAAGACCTGATTGAGAATCTAAAAGCGCAGGAAGCTTCTGCGACAGTGGAAGATAAAGTTGCGGAAGTTCTTACGGTAAAAGAAGAAGTAAAGAGCTATCCCATAGAACTTCTGGGAGCATTCTCAACAAAGGATGCAATTGAACATGCAACGATAACAGACTTGAAAACCACCGGTGCAGCCCTGGCAGCAAAATATGAAGCTGCGGGAGAACGCTATGAAACTATGGCTACAGAAGTGCGACATGATTTGGGTGATTCCATCAAAAAGGCATTCCAAAATGTGGATGATATTTTGGAAGACTTGGGTCTGGATGTAACGGAAGCAAACGAAAAAGCGGTTCGTATTTTAGGATACAACAGCTTATCCATTACGGAAGAGTCCGTGCAGACCATGCGTTATGCAAATGAACTGGTGTCTTCCACATTTAAGGCGTTAACACCGAAGGTGGTAACGGAAATGATCAAAGAAGGTTATTCTCCTCTGGACGCTTCCTTAAAGGAGTTACAGGAAAAAGCAAAAGAGATTACTGCAAACATGAAGGATTCTTCCGGTGAGTTTTCTCAGGACAAAGAAGAGGATAACTTTGCGGAATTTTTATGGAAACTGGAGCGACAGAATGGTATTACCGAGGAACAAAGACAAAGTTTTATCGGAGTGTATCGTCTGCTTCATCAGGTAGAGGAAACAGACGGAGCAGTCATTGGCCAGTTAATCAACCAGGGTGCAGATATTACACTTCGTAATATGATGGGGGCAGTTCGCACAAGAAAACACGAGAATCGTGAATATCATATTGATGATGACTTTGGCGGTGTGGATAACATTACATCTGCGCTTTCCATTACTCAGCAGATAGAGGCTGCATTTTTAACTTCACGTGTCAGCGATGCAAAGGAAGCAATTTCTGCTTCGAAAATGATGCAGTTTGAAAACAAAGATTCCTATATGAACATGAATCCGGATCAGTTTGCATCTGCTTTGGAAAACATGGACGAAGATGTGGAGACCGAAAAAGCATATGCCCGGGAAGAAATTACCCGCATGCAAAATGCAGTAGCATCGGAAGAAAAAGTTTATCAGATGTTAAAGCAAATGGATATGCCCACAACACCCGCATACTTGGAAGCGTGGAGTCAGTACATGGGTAACCGTAACCAAATGTTTAAGAATCTTGCGAAACATTTGGGCGGAGAGCGGGATGTCTTTTCCGAAATCGGAAGCGAGCTTGATTTTTCCGATATCGACGGACTGTTGCAGACCACCATGGCAGACATTATCGAGGCCATGGGTGAGGCATCAAAGACTCCGGAAGAAATGGCGGAAGCTCAGGAAAAGCTGGCAGAGACCGCAGAAAACGTGATGCGAAATATGATGGTGGAAAAGGACGTAAAATCCATCGATGTTCGAGGTATGAAGATTACCGTAAAGCAACTACAAATGCTTGGAAAACAGGCAAGAAAAACGGAGCAGTTTGCAGTGCCGATTATGGTGGCAGATGAGTACGGAAATCTTTCTTTAAAGATTGTACGCGGCAAGGATGAGGACAAGGGACAGGTGGATATTACATTTGAGATGGAGTCCACAGGTACAGTTTCCGCAGCCTTTAAATACGAGGGGAACTCTTTGGACGGAACCATTACTACAAGTTCACAGATGACAAGAGAACTTTTAGCTTCTCACATGGGACTTTTGGCATCCGCAATGCAAAAAGAAGCAGAACTTCCGGTGGGGCTTAGCTTTGGATGGGACGCTTCCCTGGACGCTAACAGTATTTATGATGAAAGAGAATACGACTTTGAAACCACAACGGAAAAGCGTGGGATTCAGACGTCAAAATTGTACGGAATAGCCAGGGCATTTATCCAAACTTTAGGAGAGATTGCACCTTAATTTTTCGGCAGAACGTCCGATAAAAGTATTGTAAGACAAGGATTGTCAATAAAATGCACGGAAGCATTTTTGTTTGTTGTGTATTTTTTTGGCAATTTTTTTGCGTAGAAAGGTAAAATCATGAAAGTAAATAATAATATTTCCGCAGTTATTACAAACAATCAGCTTCTTAGAACGGAAGATTCATTGGCTGCTTCCATGGAGCGTCTTTCATCGGGACTGAAAATCAATCATGCAAAAGATAACCCATCAGGAATGGCAATTTCAAATAAGATGCAGGCCCAGATTGATGGATTGAATCAGGCATCAAGAAACTCTTCTGATGGTTCTTCTGTTTTGGAAATCGCAGATGGAGCATTAAATGTTGTAACCTCTATGCTTCAGCGTATGAGAGAATTGGCGGTACAGGCGGCGAATGGCACCAACTCTCAGGATGAAAAAGAAGCTATCCAATTGGAAATTGATAAATTAAAAGAAGAAGTGGATCGTGTTTCTTCCACCACAGAATTTAATACAAAGCAGCTTTTGAATGGTTCTTTGGATAACAGATGCTATTCTTCAACCAGAACCAGTCTTGCAGATCCGACGGATACTGTACCTATGGCGGACATGACCCGACTTGCCGTGTCTCAGGAGGTACCTGCAGGTGTATATGAATTTTCGGTTACGCCGGCAACTCAGACCGTAGTTACTTCAAGTGGATTTACTTTTGATAAAACAAGTACAACAAAAATAAAGGATATCAGCTCGACAGATGATTATTCCGGAACCGTTTCCTTCAATGGATACAGTGTGGAAATTTCCCCGGATGATACCATGGCAACCGTTTATCAAAAACTTCAGGATGCTGCCGAAAAAGGTGAAGTTATTCTTGAGGAGAATGGTAAAATTCTGAGATCTAAGTTTTATGGAGCCGGAAATGAAATTAAGGTAGAGATTTCCAATCCAAGCTTATCCGTATTACTTGGTGGCATCGATACTGCTCCTGTTACTCAGGGTAAAGATGCAAAGATTAATCAGATGTATACAAAAAATGATACCGGTCATGAGAACTCTGCGTTTTCTTCTATGGCAACTTATACATCTGAGGGAAATCATATAACAATTCATGAGCCGGGTGGATTTGAAATGGATTTCCTTTTAACTCCCGACCCGTTTGATCCCAGTGATCCTACGAAAGAACCAACCGCTAGGGATGATGTTGCATTAACTGTAACTACTATGGGACCTATGGTACTTCAAATCGGAGCAAATGAAGGCCAGCAGATGAGTGTAAAGATTCCGTCTTGTGATACGAAAAGCTTGTACATTGATGACCTGGATGTGACCACGGTGTTCGGAGCAAAGCGCGCATTATCACAGTTGGATGCTGCGCTTTCTGCTATAAGTGAAGTTCGTTCTTCTCTTGGTGCATATACCAACCGTTTGGATTCCGCAACCAAGAGTTTGGATGAAACTTCTGAGAATATGAACTCCGCTATTTCACGAATCTCAGACGTGGATATGGCACTTGAGATGACAGAGTATACCAGATTAAACGTACTTTCTCAGACAGCAACCAGCGCACTTTCTCAGGCAAACGAATTGCCACAGTTGGCATTGCAGTTGTTGGGATAATCCGTAAGGAGAAGCTATGACAAAAGATAAAATTTCTTCCTTTCAGGTTCGGATTACACAGAGTAACAAAACGGAACTGATTGTAGTTTTATATGAAATCTATTTCGCATATATAGAAGAGGCACTTCAACTCTTGGATGCGATGGGTGAAGAAAAAACAAAAGAGCAGATTCAGGATTTTGCAAAAGCCATTCGGATGGCATCTCAGGTAGTCAGACATCTGGAAGATGATTTAAACTTTTCCTATGAAATATCCGGAAGCTTGTTCGGACTTTACAATTTTGTGGAAACAAAAATCGCCAGAGCAAGTTATTCCCTTATGAAAGAGGATTTGGAAGATACGCTTAAGGTAATGAAGCCTCTTTATGAAAGCTTTAAAGAGGTGGCTGCAGCAGATGACTCTAAACCTCTGATGCAGCATACTCAGCGGGTTTCCGCAGGCTATACTTATGGACGAAATGACGTAAATGAAGCTATTTCAACAGAGAGTAACCGAGGATATTTTGCATAAAAACAGACCATTTTAAAGAGCAATGACAAAGAAATTTGTCGTTGCTCTTTTTTGTACAATTCTAACAATTTTTTAGTATCAATTTTTTATAAGTTTCCGAAATATTTTGTTTTTAAAAATTTACTCTTGAATTTTTTGGGAGACCGAATCTATAATGACATCATCTTACAACTCTTCAAAATTTATTCCCAACACAATTGAATATTGAAGGAGGAATCATGGGAGAATTCTCAATTGTGATTTGCGACGCCGATTCCGCTTACGCCCATGCGCTAAGCCGTTTTTTATGCGGATTGGTAAAGCAAATCTCTGTTTCCGTTTTTACGCAAACGGAGGCTTTTTCCGGCAGCCGGAGTCACTATCAAATGGGCTTGCTTGGAAAGGAATTTCTGCAGATTTATGAGAATCGAAACACGGATGTTTCCATTGATGATGTCTTTTATTTGTCATCAAAAGCTTGTGAAGAATACGGTTCATATCAGGTGTTCTACAAGTTCCAAAATATGTCCGGGTTACGGGAAATCATAAATCACAAAAAGCATGAGGAGAATATGGGATGCAATCAATCGGATAAGCCGAAAATCTTCGGCATTTACTCTCCGATATATCATGATCTAAGGGTACCGTTCGGACTGACGTTTTCTCATTTGTTGTCACAAAAAAGAGAGACACTTTTTCTGGATACGGAACAGTTCAGCGTTCTGCCAAATTTAATCCCAGCCAACGAGTTTAACACGGATTTCATGGATTTGATTTATCTTTTGAAATCACAAAAAGACGATTTCGATTTAAAGCAACATGTTTTTTATTTTGAAGATATCGCTCTTCTTCCCGTGACGCAAAATCCGGTGGATTTTGCTGCTGTAGAGGAAGAAATCTGGCGGTTACTTTTTAAAAAAATCATGGAAGCCGGATATCAACTGGTGGTTTTGCTTGATCGGGTCGATTGCAAAATGGAGATACTTTTGCCGTACATGGATGAATTGATCTTGTTGGGCAGACCGGAAGACTATTTCGGTTTTTGTCAGGAAAATTGTCGGAAATACTTTGATGGTATGGAAGAAGAGACAAAGATTCATTCTGTAAAACTTGCGATGTCGGCTACCGGTTTAAGAGACGGATGTTACGAGATGAAAAAACTAATGGAGGGCAATTTGGCGGGGGTTGTGAAAAATGAATTTGAAAGAACGTTTGCGGCTGCAGGTATTAAATAAAATTGATATCACACGGGAAATGGGGGATGAAGAAATTCGTCAGTTGATACGGGAGGAAATCCTTTCTCTGGGAAAGGAAAAAAAGATTTCTCTGGAAGAAAAACTTAGTCTGGAAAGAGAAGTTTTTAATTCTTTGCGTAAGCTGGATATTTTGCAGGATTTATTGGATGATGACGAGATTTCGGAAATCATGATTAACGGATGGCAGAATATTTTTGTCGAGAAAAACGGGAAAATAACCAAGAGTAAACTGACGTTTTCTTCGGAAGAAAAACTCTATGACGTAATCCAACAGATTGTTTCTATGAACAATCGTATGGTGAATGAAAGCAGTCCGATTGTCGATACCAAACTGCCGGATGGATCCAGAGTAAATGTTATTTTGTCACCGGTTTCGTTAGATCACAGTACGGTCACTATCCGTAAGTTTCCCAAGGAACGAATCACTATGAAAATGCTGATAGAGAAATCTTCCCTCTCACAGGAGGTTGCGGAATTCTTGGAAAAACTGGTGGTCAGTGGATACAACATTTTTATCTCCGGTCCCACATCCAGTGGAAAGACCACGTTTCTAAACGCGTTGACGGATTATATTCCACCTGCGGAGCGGGTTGTTACGATTGAGGACTCCGCAGAACTGCAGGTAAACGGGATTGAAAATCTGGTTCGGTTGGAGTCCCGAAATGCGACCCTCGAAGGTAAGTTGGAGGTTCGCATTCGAGATTTGGTAAAAGCGGCGCTTCGCATTCGTCCCGATCGAATTATTGTTGGGGAGTGTCGCGGAGCGGAAGCTTTGGATATGTTGCAGGCGTTGAATACAGGACATGACGGTACGTTATCTACCGGTCACGGCAACTCCTCGTATGACATGATTTCAAGATTGGAAACGATGGTTCTTATGGCGGACGACGTGGCACTTCCTCTTATGGCAATTGATAAACAGATTGCATCCGGAATAGATATTTTTATTCATCTTTCCAGGATTAACAAAAGTCAAAGAAAGCTGATGGAAGTAAATGAAGTGATTGGTTATGAGGACGGAGAGGTAAAGTTGCAAAAACTTTTTCAGTACGAAAGTAAAGAAGGAAAGGATGTATGGCGAAGGGTAGGAACATTAAAGCATACACAAAAATTGGAAGCCTATTTCACAGAGAACTATACGGTTACAAAACCGGCGTAAAAGATTTGTCGATTGTTGTTGGAGGGACGTTTCTCTTGTCGGGTTTGATTGCGTATTTATTCTACAATTCTTGTTTTGGAATGCTTGTGGCTATCCCGGTCTTTTTCGGGGTGTATGTTTTCTATTTTTACCAGATACAAAAGAAAAGATTGGCAAAAATCAAAGAGGAGTTTCGAGAGGTATTAATGTCTGTGGCAAATGGTCTGGCAGCCGGAAGCTCTGTGGAGCGAACGTTTTTGGATGCGGAAGAAAATATAAAAACGTTATACAAAGAAGACTCGGTTCTTCGGGAAGACATACATGAGATAAATCAAAAAGTGCAGATGGGCATGGCGGTGGAAAAACAGTTTTATGCCTTTTCTCAGAAATCTAAAGTAGAAGACATAGAAACCTTTGGTGAACTGTTTTTGTATGCGAAGCGAATCGGCGGAGACTATGTAAAAAATATCAGGAAGCTTTCTTTACGAATGGATGAAAAGATTGCGCTGAAAGAGGAGATGGAAAGTCTTTTGGCAGAGAAGATGCTGGAACTTCGTATTATGTCCGTGGTTCCGTTGGGGATTCTTTTCTATCTGAGATTATCGGCGGCTACTTTTTTGGTTCCTTTGTATCAAAATGTGGGAGGAGTCCTGGTGATGACCGGCTGTTTTTTGCTTTATGTGGGATCGGTATTGCTTGGGATTGTCATTATTCGCAGAACATTGGAGGTTTAGATGACAGAAAAAAAGATCAAATTGCTTGTTTTTGTCATGGTTATATTGGGTCTTGTGCTACAGGGAATCAATGCGCTTCAAGGAACGTTTTCAATTACAAAGATAGAAAGACCGAAGGCGGGGGAAGATGCCGAAGAGGTTACATTAGTAATGAAAGGAGATGGCGAAGATGAGGAAATTACGTTTCAGGTGGATGGACAGCTCCCGGAAGAGGAAACCGTAGAGACTTATTTCAATTTGGCAAAAACCGAGGTGGATGAAAGCTTTTTGGGAGACAATGCATCTTTTGAAGAGATTACAAAAAATGTGGTTTTGAAAAACAGTTATGTGGATGGAGTAGTAGACGCAACCTGGAGTTTTTCCCCGGGGAAGATTATCACAACCGATGGGCAAATAAATTTTGAAGAAGTTGAAGAGAAAACGCTCGTTGAGTGTAACGTTACTTTTGAAGCATACGATAAAGAGATTTCATATTCATTTCCGGTGTTTGTAAAGTTGCCGGATGCAGGCAAAAAAGAAGGTTTTTTGTACTACGTAAAGAAAGCCTTGGAAACACGAAACAATGAGGAAAGAGAAAATGGAGAATTGGAACTGCCTGTAGAAGTGGAAGGCAGAAGTGTGGAATGGAGAAAAAAAGTATCTCATACGGGATTAGAGATAAGCGTGTTGGGTATCTTTATGGGATTGTTTTTAATCTTCGGCAAAAAATATGATGAGAAGAAAGAGAAAGAGAAGAAGATGGAAGAGTATGTAAGATATTATCCGGAGATTATAAGTGCGCTGACATTGTACATGGGTGCGGGACTTAGTTCCCGACAGGCTTTTGAAAAGATAGGAGAACTTTATCAAAAGCAAACTTTGAAAAAGGGCGTTCGAAAAGCTCCATATGAAAATGTCCTGGTGTTGAATCGCGAGCTAAGAGATGGAAAAAATACAAAAAACGCATATGAAGACTTTGGTCGAAGATGCATGCATCCGGCATACAAAAAAATGATGATGCTATTTGAACAGAATATGAGAAAAGGAAATGAATATCTTCTGGAACAACTGGAAAGAGAAGAACGAAACGTTTATGAGACCAGACAACGGAAGATAAAAACGGCAGGAGAAGTGGCATCCACCAAAATGCTTATTCCCATGGGAGGGCTATTGGCTATGGTATTAATTATTCTGGTGGTGCCGGCACTTTATTCCATACAGATTTAGGAGGGAATGTGATGTTAAACTTTTGGAAATTTAAATGGAACCAGTATATGTGCTATGAGGATGGAATCGGAGTTGTGGAGATGATATTGATACTCGTTGTGATTATATCCCTGGTGTTGATTTTCAAGGAGAATATTACGGACTTGGTAAACGATATCTTTGAAACCATAGAAAAAAGTGCGTCTAAGGTATGAGAAGATGAGAAGCGGCAGCGTTACGGTTTTTCTGGGATTGTGTCTCTCTATGGTTATGAGTCTCTTTTTTTCCATGACCGAAGTGACGCGTTTTCTGGCTTTATCAAAAGAGGGAGAGAGCCTGTTTTATTCGGCGACTCAGTCTGCCTTTGGAGAATACAATCGCCCCTTGTGGGAGGAGTATGGAATCCTTGCCCTTGATACAGACTATTGCGGAAGTGCAGAAAGCGATGGGGTTTGCAATACAGTGCGATATTACCTGACGGAAGGAGTCGGTGCGAAAAATGCTATACAGGAGTCATCAGTTGACTTTTTAAAACTTGGTGTGGAGGATATTTCTAATCGGGAGAGTATTTACCTTACGGATGAAAAAGGGGCAGCACTTATCAAAGAAGCTGCGAGATGTATGGAAGGTGAACTGGCTGCCGCGGTTGTTTCAGAGATTCAAAATAACTGTGAAAGCATTCAGGAAGATGCGCAAAACGAGGTGGATCTCTCTACAGTCCTGGAGAACGCAGCCACTTCTTTGAATCAGACAACTGTAGGAGCAGAGGAAGCGGAGACGGAACAAAAGAATAAGGATGAACAGGAAGAAGACACTAAGGAGGATGTCCCGGGAAACGATGATGCAAAGAATTTGATTCAATCCACTCGAGAGTTTATTTCAAAAGGGGTATTGGCACAGGTAATTCCGACGGAGGGTATTTCAGACAAAGTGTATACGACCCGGTCGACAGTATCTGAGCGTACGCTAAATCAGGGGGACGGAGATGTGGATTCTGTCAGTGTCTTTGAAAGAGCATTATTTCAATATTACCTGACAAATCATTTTTCCGGCTATGTGGAAAAGGTGCATGAGGGCGGGATGGACTACGAACTGGAGTATATTCTGTGTGGGAAGAAATCGGATCTGGAAAACCTCGCGGGAACAGTGGAACGTCTGTTGGCGATAAGAGAAGTGGAAAACATGATTTCATTATATCAGGACGCAAATAAGGTGGCGGAAGCAAAGGCATTGGCGGCCACTGCGACAGCAGTTTGCTTGCATCCGGAACTGGAGGAAGTGGTCAGTTACGGAATTATGATTGCTTGGGCATATCTTGAAAGTGTGCTGGATGTTAGGCTTTTATTGGCAGGTGGAAAAGTGTCTTTTATAAAGACACCGATGGAATGGACCTCTGAATTAGCTACATTGGTCGACTGCTTTAATGTTCAAAAAAAGGCAAAAGAATGTGAGGGTGGGATTACATACAAGCAGTATTTATTGGGGTTGTTTTCTCTGGAAAGTCAGGAAAAGATTGCCTATCGGGCAATGGATTTGATGGAAGAAACCCTTCATCAAAAAGAGCATTATGAATCAGTAAAGATTGACCATATGCTGGTGCAAACATATTTTAGCGGAGAATTAAGTGGCAGCAGTCTGTTTTTAAATTTTGTACCGTTGTACGAATCTGATGGTTTTGATTATCAATATTCTTATGAGCGTATGATTTCTTATTTGTAGGAGAAAGATGTGTGAGGGTGTCTCTCACTTTGTAAATCCATGATAAATCACTTTATTCAGAAACGAAAAAATAAAACAAAAACTATATGTCTCTTCTTGCAGAATTCTGCGAAAAATGAGAGATGCCCTTACGCATCTTTCTCTTACAAGGAAGGAAGCTATACTGTAGAGGCCGCGGTTTTGCTTCCTTTATTTCTGGTTTTTTGTATGCTGGTGTTATTTTGTATGAAAACCATTTATACCCAATGGAAGGTAGGCTGCGTACTAAACGAGGTGGCGGATACTGCGGCTTTATATGAGGATCAAATAGACAATGCGTGGGTGAATGCAGCATTTTATGCAATGGCGCTAAAAGAGGATGTTCCCACAGAAAATATCGTTGGGGGATTGGCGGGAGTTACGCTTTTACAATCTTCGGTAGACGATTTGCGGATTTCGTTATCTGCCGATTATATAATTCTCTATCCGATTTCTCTTTTGGGAAAACAGGGTTTTTACGTATCCCAGAGAAGAACTTCCCGAATATGGAATGGGTATGATCCGACGCAAGCGGAGGAAAAAGGAAACATTGCCTATGTAACAGAATATGGAACGGTTTATCATCTGAGTTTATCATGTCCACATCTCAGCCTTAGTATTCGAAGTGTTACGAAAGACAAACTTGTAGCCGCAAGAAACTCCTCCGGAAGAACTTATAAAAAGTGTCCCATGTGTAACGGAAACGGTGATACCTATTATGTTACTTCCTGGGGGGACTGTTATCATGGCTCCCTTTCCTGTCCCGGTTTAAAACGGACTATTCGGACGATAAGTTTGGAGGAAGCACAGGCAACATACAGTCCTTGCAAAAAGTGTGCATCAGAAGATTAGTTGTGATTGAGAGGAATAATATGGAGATTGGTTGTTTAATGGGCGCGCTTTCTTTATTGGCGGTGGAAGATTTAAGAATAAAAAAGATTCCGGTGATTCCTTTGATGCTTACGGGAATTGTTGGAATGATATTTCATTTGGTGTATTGGAATCGAGACATTCAGGACATCCTGGGAGGAATATCTATAGGTATTGTTTTGTATTTTATTAGCGTTATTACCCGGGGCAAAATAGGAAAGGGAGATGGAGTGTTGTTTATGGTGACCGGGGTATATTTGGGATTTTGGAATAACCTGATTCTTCTTTGGGTAGCCTGTGTTATGGCAGGCGTAGTGGGGGCCGGAATGATGGTTGCTTTCAAAAAGAATAAGGATTATAAATTACCCTTTGTTCCCTTTGTGTTGCTTGCAGCACTGGTAATGCTGATGGTTGGAAAAGGTCAATTTGCGTGATGTATATGAGAAGGTGATAAATGGGATGTTGAAACAAAAGCTGGAGGGAAACTACACGGTGGAGGCAACGGCAATCTTTGGAATATCAATTGGGCTTATTTTCTTGATGATTGCGCTTGGATTTCGCGTTTATTATGTTTATACGGAAGAAATATCCGAGCGTGAAGTGAGAGTGGAAAACCCAACAGAAACCTTTCGTATGATTTCTTATGGGAAAGTTGTTTTGGAGGAGGTAATAAAATAATGATGATTACATATAAACGGGCTTCCAATCAAAACTATATGATAATGGAAGGAGAAGAACAATCGATTGGATACGAAAAAGATATGCTTCAGGAGAATACAATTCCTTCCCTGTTGACGTTTTTTACGATGGAGGTGAACGAGTATCCTCAGTATTGGTATGAAATTACGGGGAAAAAGTCGTTAAGAGATTTTTTTGACCAGGAAGGTGTCACGATAGAAAATCTTAAGATCGCATTTTACGGCATAAAAGATGCACTGGAGGTATTGGCCGATTATCTGATAACAGAAGAACACATATACATGGATTCGGATACGATTTATTTTAACCAGAGCAACAAGCAAACCGTGTCTTTGTGTTATACTCCTTTTCAGCATGAATCGTATACAGAACAATTGCGTTCGGTTATGGAATACATTATATCCGTCGTAGATCATCATAAAAGCGACGTGACAAGTGCATGTTATAGGATGTATGAATTGACGGAACAAAGCCGGTTTACCGTTTTGGATTTAATAGCCGTGCTGGAAGAAAAAGAACAGGTGGACCGGGAGCCGACCGAACCGATTGTTTTGCAGAAAGAACTCTCGGAGGAAGATATTCGAAGAGCTGCGCTTGATGTGGGAGAGGACTGTTTTGAAGAAAAACCGTCAAAAAAGTTTGTTTTTCCCGAGTGGATTAAAAAGATAATTCAACAGAAAAAGGAAATGTTTTTATTCAAGAAAAACGAATTGTTCCCGGAAGAAGATTATTTGGAGGATATAGAATTTGATGAAATTGTTCCCAAGGAGAAGGAGGAAGCGAAAACGGTTATTTTATCGGAAGATACAACCGTATGTTGCGGCAAGCTTATCCATGATATGGGCGGTGAATCGGAGGATTTTTTGATTTCACACACTCCCTTTCGCATCGGTTCAAAAGCCGGTGGAAACGATGCGGTCATATTATCGCCGGCGGTCAGTCGGTATCACGCAAAGATCACCAAGCAGGACGGTATTTTCTATCTTTCCGATTTAAACTCATTAAACGGAACGTTTCATAATGGTGAGCCTGTTGGTTATAACGAGTCTGTGCCGCTAAAAGCTATGGATACGATTTCTTTTGCAGATGTGGTGTATCATATTGTTTAGTTTTTTAGGAAGCGCTTTTCTCAATTGATTTTCATAGATAAAAAAATTATACTTATAAATGACTGTAAACCAAATATCGGGAGTATTTATGAAGATCAATATTTATTACGGTGGTCGTGGTGTTTTAGACGATCCCACGATTTATGTCATCAAGAAAATGGAGGATGTTTTAATCGAGCTTCGTGTAGAAGTGCATCATTATAACATCTATGAGTATAAAAACGAGATTTCTACGTTGCCTCAGACTTTAAAGGATGTGGACGGAATCATTCTCGCCACCACAGTAGAGTGGTTGGGCATCGGCGGATATATGAACCAGTTCTTGGATGCTTTGTGGCTTTACGGAGACAAAGAAAAGATTTCATCTATCTATATGCAGCCGGTGGTTTTGTCAAAGACCTACGGAGAACGCGAGGGTATCCTTACATTGGAGAATGCCTGGGAAATCTTAGGCGGACTCCCATGTAACGGTTTGTGCGGCTACGTAAAAGACCGTGCCGAGTTTGAATCCAATCAGGAATATGCCCACATTATTGAGAAAAAGGCTGAGAACTTGTATCGTACCATTTCTCAGAAAGCAAAGGGTCTTCCGACGTCTAATCAGGCGGTTACGCAGTCGGTGCTTCGTTCCCATACTATGGAACTTACGCCCCAGGAAAGTGAGCAGTTGTCCGTATATGCTTCCGATGATGATTATGTAAAGCAGCAAAAAGAGGATATTATCGAGCTTTCTTCCATGTATCGCAATATGCTTGGAAAGCAGATGGAAGACAACGAGACCGAGTTTATCTCATCCTTAAAGTCTCACTATCAGGCAAATTCCGATTTGAACGGAAGATTTTTGTTTGAGATTGAAGGAAAATCAAAACCCCTGTTTGTAGAGGCAAACGGAGATGATATTATTTGTCATTACGGACGTGAAGAAGCTTTCGATGTATATCTAAAGATTCCGTACCAGGTGATGAATAACATCGTTGCAGGAAGAGAGTCTTTCTATCGCGCATTTACAGTAGGCGATCTAACCGCCAGAGGCGATATGAAATTGCTTCAGGGATTGGATAAGATTTTCCCGTTTATTAAATAGGAGGGCATATGAAAAAGGCAGATTGTATTTTTTGTAAATTGGCAAATGGAGAGATTCCTACCAACAGTATCTATGAAGATGATGATTTTAAAGTAATCTTAGATGCATCTCCGGCGACGAAGGGACATGCGTTGATTTTGCCGAAGGAGCATTTTGATAATCTTTATGAAGTGGATGATGCGGTGGCAGCAAAGATTATGCCTCTTGCAAAAAAACTGGCAAACAACATGAAGGAAAAACTTCATTGTGACGGCATTAATGTTTTGCAGAACAACGGAGAGGCAGCCGGACAAACCGTCTTCCATCTCCATGTTCATTTGATTCCTCGTACCACCGGCGACAATGCCATCCTCGAGTGGAACCACTTAGAGCTGTCAGATGACGAGATGAAAGAGATTAAGAGAGAATTGGAATTATAAAAAATAAATGACTTTTCACGTAGGGCGCTTCCTTGGCGCCCGGTGAAACAGTCATTTATTTTTTATATCGTATTTTGTTTTATAAGGAATCAATCAAATCACAGATGGTCTTAACCGCGTCGCCCATAGCACTGCTATTCATCGCAGAAATGTAGGTGTCGCGGTTTTTATATACTTCCGTAACTGCTTTAAACAAGGAATCTTTATCTACAGTTTCTTCTTCCATCATATAGGAGAATCCCTGCGCCGCAAAAGATTTCGCATTTAAAATCTGATCTCCGCGAGAGGCATTTAAAGAAAGCGGCACCAAAATGTTGGGCTTCTTTAATGCCAAAAGTTCACAGATGGCATTTGCGCCGGCGCGGGAAATCACAATGTCTGCTGCTGCAAATAAGTCCGGAAGTTCTTCACTGATAAATTCGTACTGAACATAACCTTTTTTCCCAATCAGGCTTTCGTCCAGATTTCCTTTTCCGCAAAGATGAATGATTTCAAAATCTTTCAACAGTTCATCCAAAGAACCGCGAACGGCATTATTTACAAAAACAGATCCTAAGGAACCGCCGATAATTAAAAGAATGGGTTTTTCACCGGAAAGTCCGGTAAAGGTAAGTGCTTTGTCGCGACTTCCGTCTAACAACTCTTTTCGAATCGGGCAACCGGACAATACGGCCTTTTCTTTCGGAAGGTAGGCTACGGTTTCCGGAAAGTTACAGCAAATCTTTGTGGCGCCGCGCATGGCGATTTTATTGGCCAGACCGGGAGTCATATCGGACTCGTGAATGATTGCGGGGATGCCTAAGTGCTTTGCGGCTAAAACAACCGGCACGGAAACAAATCCGCCCTTGGAAAAGACTGCCTTTGGCTGTTCTTTCTTTAATATACGTCTTGCTTCAAAATAGCCTTTGATGACGCGAAAAGGATCCGTAAAGTTTTTCCAGTCATGATAACGACGAAGCTTTCCGGAAGAAATGCCTACATACGGGAGCCCCACATTTTCAATCAGGTCTTTTTCCATTCCGTCATAGGAGCCAATGTATAATATTTCATAATCTCTTTTGTGTAATTCCGGCACCAAAGCGATGTTTGGTGTTACATGGCCGGCAGTTCCTCCGCCGGTTAATACGATTTTTTTCATAGGTATTTTCCTACCTTTGTTAGTGTAATAATTTGTCACAAAACCATCTTACCCCATCCGATTAAAAAGTCAAGAATTGGTAAATATTCACATTTTTAAAACGGTTCTTGCCTGATTTTTGCGTATCGTATTTATGGAAATTTGACAAAAATTTTTTATTTTGATAGAATACAACTTGTAACAAAATTGTAACAAACGAAGCTAGAAATGAAACAACTCGAAATATACTTCATAAATATATAGGAGTTTTATGAATTCTAACAGACGTATTAGCAAAGAAATGATTCGCGCAACAGTGGTAGCAGCAGGCTTAGTGTCTGCAATTGCTTTTGTTGCTGCAAATTCAAGCAAGAGTGTTGCAACGGTTTCTGCCGATGCAGGAGCTACCGCAGGGATTGTTACGGTTTTAAACCGTACAACAGATTCTGAAATTGCATCTTCCAATCCTACGGCAGGTGCGGTAACTATGCTTAGCGCATCTACAGTTTCTGTAGATACTACAGTGGTAGCCACCACAGAGGAGACGACTGTTTCTACAGTTGCCGATTCTGAGGATGCAGAATGGGCAAACCGTTTAATGGCAAATGTTGACCAGTATCTTTCTGTACGAGCAGAGGCATCTACCGAAGCTGCCGTTGTAGGAAAGTTACGTAAAGGTGACGTGGCTGAGATTACAGAGTCTTTGGATGGATGGACAAAGATTACATCCGGAAATGTAGAAGGCTATGTATCCAATGATTATTGTGTGATGGGTGCTGATGCAAAGGCATTGGCGGATTCCATTTGTGAAACAAAGGTGGTTTCCAATACCGGAGGTCTTCGCGTAAGAAGCGAAGCATCTGAGGAAGGAAGCATTCTTACCGCTATGGGCGAAGGACAAAAGGCAAACCTGGATACCGAAGCTGAGGAAGTGGAAGGCTGGATTGCCGTAAACTACTATGGCAAGAAGGGGTATGTAAATGCTCAGTATGCAAGTATTGATACCACCTACAGCACAGGTATTACCATAGAAGAAGAGCAGGCGATTCTTGCAGCCCAGAAAAAAGCTGAGGAAGAAAAGGCTGCAAAAGTAACCCAGGGTGAAGCGGTTGCAGCATCTTTCGATGATGTTACTCTTTTGGCCGCCCTTATTCAGTGTGAAGGTGGTAACCAGCCTTATGAAGGACAGGTTGCGGTTGGCGCCGTTGTTGTAAATCGTTTGCATAGCGGACGATATGGTAGCAGTTTACAGGCGGTTATTTATGCACCGCATCAGTTTGGACCTGCCGGAACCGGAGCTGTTGCGCGTGTTGCTGCAGCAGGACCGAAAGCTTCTTGTATGCAGGCTGCACAGGACGCATTAAACGGAGTTTCCACCGTCGGTGGATGTACGCATTTCCACAGAGCGGACGGACGAGACGGAATTGTTATTGGTGCTCACGTATTTTATTAAGATTGATTTAAAAGAGATCCTCTTTTGTCTTGCGGGACAAAGGAGGATTTTTTATTGAAATCGTACCCCAACTTTATTGCGGGTGGGAATTAAATGGAGTAGAATGAGAGTAGTTTTTTAAAAAGGAGGAAATATTTATGATACCCTTTATTGTACTTGTAGTTTTAGTTCTTGTGATTTTGATTTCCTGCATACGAATTGTTCCGCAGGCACACGCATATGTTGTGGAGCGCTTGGGTGCTTACAAGGAAACATGGCCGGTAGGTCTTCATTTAAAAGCTCCGCTCATTGATCGCGTGGCTGTAAATGTTAACTTAAAGGAGCAGGTTATTGACTTTCCTCCGCAGCCGGTAATTACAAAGGATAACGTTACCATGCAGATTGATACGGTAGTTTATTTCCAGATTACAGATCCTCGTTTGTACTGCTATGGCGTTGAAAATCCGATTATGGCGATTGAGAACTTAACAGCAACCACTCTTCGAAACGTCATCGGTGATTTGGAATTGGATGAGACCCTTACTTCCCGTGAAACCATCAACGTAAAGATGCGTGCATCTTTGGACGTGGCTACGGATCCTTGGGGTATTAAGATTAACCGTGTTGAGTTGAAAAACATCATCCCTCCGGCAGCTATCAAGGATGCCATGGAGAAGCAGATGAAGGCAGAGCGTGAGCGAAGAGAAGCGATCCTTATTGCAGAAGGTGAAAAGAAATCTACCATCCTGATTGCAGAAGGTAAAAAAGAATCTGCAATCCTTGACGCAGAGGCTGAAAAGCAGGCAGCTATTCTTCGTGCAGAAGCAAAGAAAGAAGCTACCGTTCGCGAGGCGGAAGGTCAGGCAGAAGCTATCCTTAAGGTTCAGCAGGCAAATGCTGACGGTCTTAAGATGTTAAAAGAGGCCGGTGCAGATGAGCGTGTTATGCAGCTTAAGTCTTTGGAGGCATTTTCAAAGGCAGCCGACGGACAGGCAACCAAGATTATCGTTCCTTCCGATATCGCAGGCATCGCAGGTTTAGCTACCACCATCGCAGATGTTGTAAAGGATAAGAAATAATCAGTGTTTTAGAGTATATTTGGCGCCATCAAGTTTTATGTAGGACTAACGAGCCGCCGCGAGGGATGGTGGGTCGCGGGTGTCCGGTGGACACCTCTCACGAAGTGAGGAGCGACGACCGACCGGCAGGGAGACCCCACGTCTATATCTAAGCGTGGGGGGACCAATCCCGGGAGGCGGGCAGTAGACTTGTAACTTGATGGCTTGTTTTTTATATTTAGGAATAGGAAAAAAGAAAGAGGATTACTATGAATTTAAAAGGAAGAAGCTTTTTAAAACTTCTGGACTACACTCCAGAAGAAATAACGTATCTCATTGACTTATCGGCAGAGCTTAAAGCAAAGAAGAAAAACGGCATCCCTCACGACGAGCTTCGCGGAAAAAACATTGCCTTAATCTTTGAAAAGACATCCACACGTACCCGCTGCTCCTTTGAGGTAGCGGCCTCTGATCTTGGCATGGGCTCTACATATCTTGATCCCTCCGGTTCCCAGATTGGAAAAAAGGAAAGTATCGCAGATACCGCCCGCGTACTTGGCCGCATGTATGACGGCATTGAATACCGTGGATTTGAGCAGGACATCGTGGAAGATTTGGCGAAATATGCCGGGGTTCCGGTTTGGAACGGACTTACCAATGAGTTCCATCCAACCCAGATGATTGCGGATATGCTTACCATACGCGAGCACTTCGGAAAACTTGCGGGATTAAAATTTGTCTACATGGGTGATGCAAGATACAATATGGGCAATTCTTTAATGATCACCTGTGCAAAGTTGGGGCTTCATTTTGTGGCATGTACGAATAAAAAATACTTCCCGGAGGAAGACTTGGTAAATAAGGCAAAGGAAATCGCAGCAGAAACCGGTGCAACGATTACCCTTTCCGAATCGGTGGAAGAGTCCTGCAAAGATGCGGATGTGATTTATACCGATGTTTGGGTTTCCATGGGTGAGCCGGATGCGGTTTGGAAGGAAAGAATAAATGATCTGCTTCCTTATCAGGTAAATACAAAGGCCCTTTCTTATGCAAAAGAAGATGTAAAATTCATGCATTGCCTGCCGGCGTTCCATGATTTAAATACAACCATTGGAAAAGAAATTCACGAGAAATACGGCTTAACTGAGATGGAAGTTACGGATGAAGTGTTTGAAAGCAAGCATTCCATCGTCTTTGATGAAGCAGAAAACAGAATGCATTCCATCAAAGCCATTATGTATGCGACTTTAAAATAAACCATGAGCATTAACTATATTTTTTACGAAGAAATTGATTCGACCAATAATGAAATAAAACGAAAGATGGCGGAGGAAAAACTGCCGGAGTTTACAGTGATTTCCGCGGGCCGACAAACCGGAGGCCGCGGGCGAAGCGGTCACAATTGGGAGTCGCCGAAGGGAGTTTCCATTGCGACCAGTATGGCATTGTATCCCAGGGAGGTTTCCACGGAAGCGATTCCTCGACTTACCTTAATTGCTGCGGTGGCGGTGGCGGAAGCCTTGGAAAAATTATACGGACTGACCTGCAAGATTAAATGGCCCAATGATATTTTGGTTTCCGATAGAAAGATTTGTGGTATACTTACGGAGTTGTCAGCCAAGGACAATCATGTGGAAAACGTGGTGGTTGGCATCGGGGTAAATGTGCATAACAGAGATTTCCCGGAGGAAATAAAGCATATGGCGATTTCGGTTGATCAGGCTATGGAGGCTGCGAAAAAAGATGTCTCAAAGGTTCATTGCAAAGAGCTTACGGAGAAAATCTGGGATTGCTTTTTGATTCATTATCGCGAGTTTTTAAAGAGTGAAGATTTGACCGAGATTTTAAAGTATTATAACGAACACTTAATCAACAAAGACCGTATGGTACAGGTCTTGGATCCTTTGGGAGCCTATGAGGCTGTAGCAAAGGAGATGACTTCTACCGGTGAGCTTTTAGTAGAAAAAGACGGACAGCTTATCAAGGTGGATTCCGGCGAAGTGTCGGTGCGCGGGATTTACGGCTATGTATAAGGAGTAACGATGTATCAGGAAAATGTGATTCTTTGCGGTTCAAGCAAGTATACGAAAAAGTATTATTTAAACGAGGACTTTAATGGCCTGCCGCAGCAGGTAAAGGATGAACTAAAAATCATGTGCGTGCTTTACACGGAAGAAATCGGTGGAACCTTGGAGCTCCAGTTTGACGAAGACGGAAACCTTTCTTTGATTACAGATGCGGAAGAAGGCGATCTTTTGTACGATGAAATCGGTTCGGTATTAAAGATTAAAAAGTTGCAAAAAGAAAAAGCAGAATTGTTTGAACAGTTGGAGACTTATTTTAAAGTATTTTTCTTGGGGGAGGATGCGTAAATGTTATTGGCGATTGATGTAGGAAATACAAATATTACACTTGGAGTGTTTGACGGCGAAGAGTTAACGGGAACCTTCCGTTTGAACACCGGAATCGCTCGTACTTCCGATGAGTACGGTGTAGTCATTGGCGAAATTATGGAGTTAAACAGCATTCCAAGAGATCGCATCAATAATGTAATCATTGCCAGTGTTGTGCCGGCAGTGATGTATTCTTTGACCAGTGCGGTTGTGAAATATTTCCATACAAAACCGGTGATTGTAGAAGCCGGAATCAAAACCGGTATTCGCGTGGTAACAGAGAATCCGAAACAGATTGGTGCGGATCGAATTGTGGATGCGGCAGGTGCATACCATATTTATGGCGGTCCTGTTTTGGTACTTGATTTTGGAACGGCAACGACCTACGATTTGGTGGATGAAAGCGGTGCCTTTGTTTCCGGTGTAACAGCTCCGGGTATCCGTATTTCTGCAAAGGCCCTTTGGGAAGATGCGGCAAAACTTCCGGAAATCGAGATTAAAAAACCAAAGAGCATTTTGGCAAAGGAAACCATTTCTTCTATGCAGGCAGGTTTGGTTTACGGTCAGATTGGTCAGACAGAATACATTGTAAAGAACATGATTAAAGAAAGCGGATATGAAAACGTAAAGGTGGTTGCCACCGGTGGACTTGGCGGAATGATTGCTAAAGAAACGGATTGCATCGATATTTACGATCCGGATCTTACCTTAAAAGGAATGCGTTATATTTTCGAAAAACAGGGAGATAAATAATTTATGGAACAAAGTATCAGACCCTTATCCCTAGGGAATGTTACCTTAGCAAATAATTTGATTTTGGCTCCGATGGCAGGCGTTTGCGACCTGCCTTTTCGTATGTTATGCAAAGAGCAGGGGGCGGGACTTGTTTGTATGGAAATGGTTTCCGCCAAGGCTTTGCAGTACAACAACAAAAACACAAAGGCTCTTTTGGAAGTAAACGAAAAAGAGCGGCCGGTATCTTTGCAGTTATTTGGCTCGGATCCAATCTGTATCTCCGAGCAGGCAAAGCGCATTGAAGACAGAAACTTTGACATTTTGGATATCAACATGGGTTGCCCTGTGCCAAAGGTGGTAAATAACGGCGAGGGTTCTGCCCTTATGAAAAATCCCAGACTGGCGGGAGAAATTATCGAGGCTACTGCCAAAGCGATTAAAAAACCGGTAACGGTAAAAATCAGAAAAGGCTTTGATGATGCCCACGTCAATGCAGTGGAGATGGCCCATATCGCCCAGGAGTCCGGAGCGGCAGCAGTGGCGGTTCACGGAAGGACCAGAGAACAGTTTTATTCCGGGAAAGCGGATTGGGATATTATTGCACAGGTAAAGCAGGCTGTGTCTATTCCGGTTATCGGAAACGGGGATCTTTTGGATGCAAAAGATGTGATTGAAATGGAAAAGCAAACCGGCTGCGACGGATTTATGATTGGTAGAGGCGCCCAGGGAAATCCCTGGATTTTTCATCAGATCTTACATTACTTTGAAACCGGTGAGTTAATCGGTAAACCGCCAATTGAGGAAATGGTGGAAACCATGCTTCGCCATGCAAGACTGCAGGTGGAATTCAAAGGAGAATACTTGGGTATTCGGGAGATGCGAAAACATGCGGCCTGGTATACCGCAGGATACAAAAATTCCTCCAAACTTCGGGGACGAATCAATGCGGTGGAGACCTATGAACAGCTGGAGGCGCTGTTTCAGGAAGTCCTTGACATTTACGAAGGAAATTTACTATAATGTTGTGGCTGTATATAGGTTTGTACAGTAGATTTGGGATATCCGATATGAGAAAGGATCACTGAACATGGAAGCAAAAAAACATGTAATGAGCCGTGAAGGCGTAAAAGAGTTAGAAGACGAATTAAATGACTTAATTGTTAATAAACGTAACGAGATTGCTGAAAAATTAAAGGAAGCAAGAGCTCAGGGTGATTTATCCGAAAACGCTGAATACGATGCAGCAAAGGACGAGCAGAGAGATGTGGAAGCTCGTATCGAGAAGATCGAAGAAATCCTCAAAAACGTTGAAATCTATGACGATGCGAAAAAGACTGACAAAATCAGCATGGGAAGCAAAGTAAAGATTTTGGATGTTGAGTTAAACGAGGAATTGGAATATAAAATCGTTGGTTCTCAGGAAGCAAACATCTTAAAAGGAAAGATTTCCAATGAGTCTCCTATCGGAAGAGCTTTGATCGGAGCTAAGGTGGGCCAGGTAGTTTCTGTTGAGACAGAGAGCGGAACCTTTGATTATAAAGTTGTTTCAATCAACAAAAAATAATTTTGACCACTTAAAATCCGAATTCTCGTAATTCGGATTTTTTTGTTTTTATCATCGCGGGGAAGATCCCCGGAAAGGAATAGTTATGGCAGAGAATAAGAATAATAACGAGCAGCAGGATTTGGGACAGCTTTTAAAGGTTCGTCGTGAGAAGTTGGCAAACCTTCAGGAAGCAGGTGCCGATCCTTTTGAAATAACAAAGTATGATCAGACACATCACACCGATGAAGCAAAGTCCATTTATGAAGCATACGAAGCTGAAACATTAAAGGACTATGTTGAGCCGCAGTTGCCTGCTGAGCCGGAAGAAGGTGCAGACAATGAAGTGGTTGCAGCTTACCGTCAGGCAAAGAAGGAAGCGTATAATGCGCGTCGCGAGATTCTGGATGCAAATGCACCGAAGGTTTCCGTTGCGGGACGTATGATGTTTAAGCGTGTTATGGGTAAAGCTTCTTTTGCAAACATCCGTGACTTAAAGGGTGATGTTCAGGTTTACGTTTCCAAAGATGCACTCGGAGATGATTTATATGCAACCTTTAAGAAGTCCGATATCGGCGATATCTGGGGTGTGAAGGGATATGTATTCCGTACTATGACCGGTGAAATCTCTATTCATGCGGAAGAGATGACACTTCTTTCCAAGTCTTTACAGATTTTACCGGAGAAGTTCCACGGACTTACCGATACCGATGCGCGTTATCGTCAGAGATATGTGGATTTAATTATGAATCCGGAATCAAAGGATGTATTTGTAAAGCGCTCACAGATTATTCGTGAAATCCGTAACTTCCTTGCAGGAAGAAACTTTATGGAAGTAGAAACACCGATGCTTGTTCACAATGCAGGTGGTGCGGCAGCTCGTCCATTTGAGACTCATTACAACTCATTGGATGAGGACGTAAAGCTTCGTATTTCTTTGGAACTTTACTTAAAGAGATTGATTGTCGGCGGTTTGGAAAGAGTCTTCGAAATCGGCCGTGTATTTAGAAATGAGGGTGTGGATACCCGTCATAATCCTGAATTTACTTTGATGGAACTTTACCAGGCATACACCGATTACGAAGGTATGATGGAGTTGACCGAGTCTATGTTTAAGTATTTGGCACAGACCGTTTGCGGTTCTACCGCCATTAACTATCAGGGAACCGAGATCGACCTCGGAAAGCCATTTGAACGTCTTACCATGACAGAGGCTGTTAAGAAATATGCGGGCATCGATTTTGATACCGTAAAAGATGATGCGGAAGCAAAGAAACTTGCTGACGAAAAGCACATCGAATATGAAGCATTCCACAAGAAGGGTGATATCTTAAACCTCTTCTTCGAGGAATTTGTTGAAGAACATTTGATTCAGCCGACCTTTATCATGGATCATCCGATTGAGATTTCTCCTTTGACAAAGAAGAAACCGTCCGATCCGTCCAAGGTAGAGCGTTTCGAACTCTTCATCAATACATGGGAAATGTGTAACGCATACTCAGAGTTAAACGACCCGATCGACCAGCGCGAGCGTTTCGCAGCACAGGATGCCAACGCAGCAGCAGGTGATGACGAGGCAGAACACACCGATGAAGATTTCTTAAATGCATTGGAAATCGGTATGCCGCCTACAGGTGGTATCGGATACGGAATCGACCGTTTGGTAATGTTGTTAACCGACTCTGCAGCCATCCGCGATGTTTTGCTTTTCCCGACGCTCAAATCCATTTAAGGAATAATCCTTGAATTATCAAGGGTTGCGAGGTGACAAGGCCGGAAATTGCGACCAATTTGCGACCAATATTTATAAACTTAGAGAATACACTCAGTCAAAAAAGAATAGAAAGTAGCGAAAGCACGCTTATTCTTAAGTGTGCTTGGCTATTACATAACAAACCCTCCCGGGAATGTCAAAAGTAGTGAAAACAATCAGCACTTTGACATGACTTGCGGAGGGTTTGTTATGTTATGGTCGAAAAAAGGTCGAAAAAACAGCCATAGTGTTCGTATTATGGGACAGCGTTTAGAGAAAAATTCTAAGTATAGAGATAAAAGGTTTCTCTTCAGGAGGTAAGAACCATGTTAGTAGTATGTATCCTTGTTTTCCCATTTGCAGTGTTGGAGGAGCTTATGAAGATGAATAATGAACTTGACAAAGGGTCAAATGAAAAAGTAAATTCCACTTGAACCATGAAAAACAGGCTCTAAGAAGA
>DAIMGJ010000003.1:48745-197635 GCA_036723975.1 Lachnospiraceae bacterium | reverse complement strand
GATGCAACTACCCCATACTATATGCATTATCTATTACAAAGAAAGGTTCAGTGATCGAAAAGGTTGCATTTCGATTTACAATTTACGCCTGTCACCTTTGGATTCTTGTGCTATAATAGGGACACATTAATTTCAAAAGGTGATACCTATGGGAAAAAAACAGGATAAAACAAACGTAATGAGAATCTTAGACGGAAAGAAAATTCCGTATGAAATGCATACCTACGAAGCAGATCCGACGCTATCCGGAGAGGAAATCGCAAACATCCTTGGAGAAAATCCGGACTGCGTGTTTAAAACCTTGGTAACCCAGGGAAAGTCCGGGCAATACTATGTTTTTGTGGTTCCAGTAAAATGTGAATTGGATTTGAAAAAAGCCGCAAAAGAAGCCGGCGAAAAAAATATCGCTATGATAAAGCAAAAAGACCTTTTACCACTAACCGGCTACGTCCATGGAGGCTGCTCTCCCATCGGCATGAAGAAAGCCTTTCCCACATTTATTCATCAAACCGCAGAAAGCTTTGAAAGAATCTTTGTAAGTGCCGGCCGCGTCGGCGCACAAATCGAACTTTCCCCACATGACCTAGTCACTGTCGCAAACGCTAAATATGCGGAGATAATATAAAAGAGGAGATGCTTCTCGCATCTCCTTTTTTGCAAACGTATAATTGCGTCAGTCTCTTTTAAATTAATTCCTCCGGCGAGCAGTTTAACGCTTTTGATAATCTTAACACATATCCCACATTCGCTTTTGCTAAATCTTTATCTCCCTGCTCATAATGTTGCAAAGTCTTTATAGGAATGTCTGTAAGTTTTGCAAGTTCGCTTTGACTGTAACCCTTCTTTTCTCGAAGCAATTTTAAATACGACATAGCTCTGGCAACCTGGCGAAGTTCATCCATCCGTTCCACAAAACGTGTAATATCCATCTCGTGATACTTATCGTACATAAGAAAAACCGTGGATATCGGAACTTCCTTCTCTAACCGCAAAAAATCACATCCACTATACCATTGGTAATAAGCGATTGCCCATCCGGTCCAGTATTCCTTACTTTTCCCGCGTCCATATACTCGCTCCTTGTATGCATAACTACCGGTATTTTTTTCAACAACCAAAAGTGCAAGTTCAATTCCGGAGCGTCCGGAAATATAAAACGGATCTCCATTGGCAAATCGATAAGCAACATCACTATGCACGAACATCTGATAATATTCTTCCAAAGTATATCCCAACGTATGTACCGCATAATCCAAACTATTTGCAAGAGTTCTTCTGGCGTCTGATAAATACACATCATTATAAGCGTGGATCATCTTTTTTCACCTCCTGATCAATTATCTGAGGCATATATAATTCACCCTTTTGATATGTTTTTTTGCTCATCTCGCGATAAGCAAATCGAGCCGCTTCATCCCTTTTCTTTTTCTTTTCATACCAAACAGCGGCAGATGTGCCCTCGCATCCAACATATTGAATGTTTTGAAATGCCTTTTTACTGTGAAGTACAATTTGTTCGCCCAAAGAGCCAAGTAACATCGCCTCTTTTAACTGAGAAACAGATATAACGCCATTTACAAAATCCTGAGCATAAGAAAAATAACTATCGTCCGCCCGATATCCTCGAATAATATCTACTCCATTTAAATCCGGAGAATAATTCTCCTTCAAAAAACGATATGCCTCCTGTGCTAAAGGAGTTTCCAATTCAAATTTTCGATTCTGTAATAGAATCGATATCCAATGCAAAATACAATGTTCCTCACTATTTAAATTTAGCACCTTAAGATTGTTACTATTAAGATTATAGGCATTCACGTATCCGTCACGCAAAACATCTACAGACCATTCTCTTGCAAGATCAACATCCTCAGTACAATAGAATCCTCTGCCATAATCGTTATAGAGTTTTCCTTTTTCGTATTCCGGTTTTTCAACCACAACCCCAGATCCATGATAAATTCTCATATACGTACCTCGCTTTTCTATATTGTACCACCACAGTGGGATAGTGTAAACACAAGAAAAGGAGATGTGGAAATCCACATCTCCTTTGTTGTAAACATAGTATCGTGTCAAATACATTTTTAAGCCATGATTAAAATCGTTGCATATCCAACCGCAATGGCAATCATCAGTCGAAGCAGCGTAAGCGGAGCCGCGCTCTTTAAAAGTTTATCCGGATCCAATCCGTATCCTACAGAAATCGCACGAACACTTACCGGAAGAAGTGACTCATAATTCATCGCCATACATACCGTAAAAATATACGGAAGCGGGTTTAACCCAAGCTTTGATGTTACGCCGATGACAATCGGAATGGAAACTGCCGCAGATACGGTGGAGTTTGTCATTTCCGAAATCAGGCTGGCAAATACCGCAAAAATAGCAATGGTAACAAGACCACCGGTAAGCGGCATTTTTGAAATCACCCCGGCAATTGCATCATTTGCCCCGGAACCGGTTAAAATCTGTCCCAACGCCAGACCACCGGCAAAGAGAAGCAGCATGCCCCACATCACTTCCTTCTGGGCTTCGTCCCAATCAAGAAGCATCTCTTTATTCATTCCGACAATAACAAAGTTCACACAACCCAAAATCAGGAACAAATATGCAGGAACAAGGCCCGGAAGCAAATCCGCGTACAATGGGCGGACAAAAGATCCAAGCATTGCTGTTACAAAAAGAACAAGGCTGATTTTTTCATCCTTTTTCATCGGTCCTAAGGCCTTATACTCTTTCTGGAAGTATTCTTTGGTTCCTTCCAAAGAAGTTACCTTCATCGGCTTTAAAATCATGGCAACCAGTACAATTACCGTCACAATAACAGTATACGGAAGCATTACTTTAATCCAGTCTACGTACATAAACTCAGTGCCGGTAAACTCCTCAATAAAGGAAATGGCTGTGATGTTCATTGCTCCGCCAAGAGGAGTTCCCGCACCACCAAGCTGAGAGCCCCACGCAATGGCACATAAAATCGGCACTGCAGGCTCACAGGTTTTAATGTCTTTGTAACCGGCTGCAGCAAGCATAGAAACCGCAATCGGTGTAAAGATAGCAACAACTACCACGTTTGGCATCATATTGGACAATACTGCAGCAGCCAAAAGCCATACTGCAATCTGAGATTTCATGGATGGTCCGATTAAAGAAAGTGCTTTTAAAGAAATACGCTTATCCAATCCTATCTTCGCCCATGGTGCAGTAAGTAAACAGGAACCAAAAATTAAAACGATGCTGGATGACGCATACTGCGAAATCACGTTTTCCATGGGAACAATGTTAAACAAAGCATTTACTATTCCCGGTAAAAGCGCGGTTACTGTAATATTTACAGGTCTGGTTACCCACCAATAAATCATCCATACGGCAACCCCAAGTCCCTTGGCTGCAGTAGGGTCTAATAGATTTGCTTTTGTTCCCAAAAGCCAGATAAGCGCATATAAAACAGGCCCAATAATCAAGTGAGTCAAGCGTTTTTGAATGCTCATAATGCCCCTCCAATACTTCATATCCTAATTAATTAAAAGATTTAATTAATTCATACCTAAAAATATAGCACCAAATGCTACAGATGACAAGTGGGAAGTTTTATGGGATGCAATCTTTTAAAGCATTTGATATGATAGAACAATGTTAGAAAGAAGGATAAAAATGAACAGAGAATCAGCAATAAATATTTTTAAAAGCTACACAGACAATTACGACTCTTCCGAACCCAAAGTTTCACTTAAGATTGAGCATTCTTTTAAGGTATGTGAAATTGCAGAAGAGATTGCAAAAAGTCTTGATTTGCCCGATGAGGATGTGGAGTTGGCCTGGTTTATGGGGCTGTTGCACGACATCGGACGCTTCGAGCAGCTTCGCCGTTACGGCACATTTTTTGACGCAAAATCCATCGACCACGCAGAGCTTTCCGCTGACATTTTATTTGTGGATGATTTTATAAAAAACTTTGACGTAACCGGATTGCCAAAGGATTGGCATTCTCTTACAGAGCTTGCCATTCGAGCGCACAATAAGCTAAACATTCCGGAAAATCTGACACAACGGGAAGAGCTTTTTGCAAACCTGTTGCGGGATGCGGACAAAGTCGATATCTTCCGCGTAATCGCAGAGATTCCGTACAAAGATCGGGCAAATTTTAAAAACGTACCGCAGCGTAACGAAGCCAGAGAAGAAATCATGCAATGTGTAAAAGAGCATCGCTGCGTACCGCGAACCTTTGAACGTACCAAGTTTGAGACTTCTCTCTCCCACGGCTGTATGGCCTTTGAATTGGTGTTTCCAAAGAGCAAAGAATTAACAAAAGAACAGGGATTCTTAGATAAAATTATTCAAAATGCCAGAGAAGAAGCCAATGAAAAGGAACGTCTCCAACTGGAGCTTTTAGAAGAGGAATTAAAAAAATGCTTGCTTAATGAGCTTTCATAAAAAAGTTTGCATTTATTTACATCATCTGACATAATACACAAGGCTTGAACGAATGAGTATTTGAATATACAAAATGGAGGAAACATGAACGAAAGAACATCAAAACAAACTTTTTCTGCTTTAGGATTGACCCTGTTTACCTTTCTTTTGGTAGGCAGTGGATTGCAAATTGCTGCAGGACTTTTATCCAAGCATATCTTTGAAGCCGGTAATGCTCCGGAATACATGTTTTGGATTTTGGCCTTTGTGCCGCTTTACTGCGTTGCATTTCCGATTACCTGCATCCTAATGAAACGCATTCCCGGAGAAGAATTAAAGAACACATCATCCCTGAGTGTTGGCAAGTGGTTTTACTTTTTAACAATTGCATTCTTTGTAATGGTTGTGGGAAATATTATCGGAACAATTGTTGGTCTTATTTTTAAGATTTTTGGCATCAATACCGGAGTAGCGATTGAATCGCTGACATCAGGCAGTTCCGTAATCGGTTCTATTGTTTTAGCACTTTTAGCTCCGATTATCGAAGAACTGATTTTCCGTAAATTCTTAATCGACCGTATGCATATGTTTGGCGGACACGTAGCAATTATGACATCTGCGCTTATGTTTGGTTTATTCCATGGGAACCTGTCACAGTTCTTCTATGCATGGTTTTTGGGTATTGTTTTTGGTTATGTTTACTATAAAACCGGAAATGTTATTTATACGATCTTGATGCATATGACAATCAACTTCTTTGGTGGGGTCGTTGCTCCAAGGATTTTGGCAGGTATTGATTTGACCGAAACCGATCCGATGGTGTTGGTAGGTTCTCCTGCATTTATGGGACTTATGGTATACGAAGCATTCTTGTATGTTATGGCAATCGTTGGCGCAGTTTTCTTCTTTACCGGAAAAAAGAAAATCTCTTACGCTGAGGAATCCGCTCAGCTTCCAAAAGAAGAAGAGAAAAAAGTATGGTGCAACCTCGGAATGATCTTATTTACTCTGGGATGTATCGCAATGTTTATCTACAGCCTTGTCCTCGGATATAACGCATAGATAAGACCTGCTTCTAACACAAGAATTCAACAACACAAAAGACGTCAGCAAAAGCTGACGTCTTTTTTTATTCTATGATAAATCTTGTTTGATCGTATTTATAAATCATATGAGCGCCCAAGAATACCACCGTTCCAAAGATTGCCACAAGCACTTCCAGTGCAACCTGGGAAATCTGCAACGTTCCGTTTAGATACAATCCGCAAATCATATCCATTGCGGTATGAATTAGAATCATCAACGGATAAAAGAAAAACTTTCTCCTCTCTCTGGCTGCGTAAAAGACTAACATAGAAGCACCTACATGGAATAAAAATGCAAACACACGCTCCACAAGTCCCAAGCACAGGGCTCCGAAAGAGAAGGTTGCTATCACATCCACCATCTGATACACAGCATCAATCTGGTCCGGCGCCTGCTCCATCACCTGATTGATGACCGGTTGAAACGTACCGGTATTAATCATTACCGCATAAGAAAGATAGGAGGCATATGTGAGTCCATAAGCAATCATCATCTCCACGCCCCCATGGCCAAGTCCATAGGTAACGGAAGTTTCTTTGTTTCGTCTCTTTTTTAATACCGTTTTAAAAGCGATAAATCGTCCGGTTTCTTCAAAGACTCCGGGGAACAGTCCAACCACAAAGCCCCAAAGAATCGGACGGGCATTGATAAATCGACTCACCGCATGATCCGGTAGTATCAAGGCATTTTGTATGGGCTTTTCCAATACAAACACAAAGATGCAAAAGGCAAGCATTCCCACCAAATAAGTGACAAAGCTCTCCTTCTTTTTTACCATCCACCAGATTGCAAGACCAAGTGGGGCCACGATTCCAATCACCGCTGCGATTCCCAGATACATCATTGATGATATCCCGATATTCGTTACATCCATACTACTCCCTCCAATAGAGATTTCCAATTACAAAAATGCTATATGAAATAAGGACAGAGCAAATCCACTCTGTCCTTTCTCACTACTCACTTAGTGCTTTTTCAATTCCTTTTGCCAACTGATCGGCGCAGCTGGTGCCCTTCATCCCGCACTGGTTTCCCTTTAAGATTTCAACAGTCTTTGCCGCATCCGCACCTTCCAAAAGCTTTGCAATTGCCTTGGTATTGCCATCACATCCGCCCACAAATTTAACGTTGTGAAGTGTTCCGTCCTCCACTTCAAAATGAATTTCTCTTGCACATACGCCCTGTGGGGTGTAAACGTATTCTTTTGCCATAAATATTCTCCTATTCTAATATCTTCTACCCTTACTTTGAGGGATAGTGCCTGCTACTGCTTTAACATTTTCTTCCCCGTAGGCTGCCTTCAAGCTTTCCATCAACTCCGGGCTTGCATTCACCATCCACTTTGCAGGAAGTTTTTTCATCTGTCTGGTTGCCTTGAGATAGACATTAACGGCATCATTGCCCTCGTTTCCGACAAAGAAAGAAAGCAGTTTTTGTTCATTATAATCCTCTAAGGTTTCAAATTGAACCCACAACGTTTTGGGAAGATTATCGAAAGGAATCACATCACTGACAATCAGCTTTGCATTTTTTTCTTCTTCCACACTAACGTGGCCCTTTAAGAACACTTTCGCATCCTCTGCCAAGAAGCGACGCACCTTTTCATAATCTCGCGGGAAAATAATCGCTTCGACAGAGCCATATAAATCCTCTAATGTAAGAAATGCCATTGTCTGGCTACTCTTAGTAAAATGCTGTTTGACTTCGGTAAGCATTCCACCGACAACCACTTCTTTTTTATCCTCGATATTCGCCTCAGACTCGCCTTCCTCCAATACAAACTCCGTGGATTTTGCTGTGACGTTTTTTTCCATCACATCCATATATTCTTCAAGAGGATGGCCGGATACATAAATTCCAAGCACTTCCTTTTCTTTTGCCAAAAGATCTTCTTTTGCAAATTCTTCGATATTCGGAAGCTTAAAACTAAAGGTTTCTTTTTGCTCTTCCTCTACCATATCAAACAGCGACATCTGACCTGCGATTTCGCCCTTATTCTTAACTAAAGAATCCACGATATCACCGTAGATAATCATCTTCTGCCGGCGATTTCCCGGAAGGGAATCCATGGCTCCGCCTAAGATTAAATTTTCAATCGCTCGTTTATTGACACCGCATCCCGTAACACGCTTGATAAAATCTTCCAGAGAAGTATAAGCGCCATGAGTCTCACGTTCTTCAACAATCGCATCAATCACCGGACGTCCGACGCTCTTAATTGCATACATGCCGTAACAAATCTTTCCACCAATTGCACGAAACGCACCGGTGGCGCTGTTCACATCCGGAGGCAGAAGATCGATTCCCATAGCACGGCAAACCTGAATGTACTCAGAAATCTTTGTGGTGGCACCAATCACCGAAGTCATAAGTGCCGCAAAAAACTCCGCCGGATAATAGTTGCGCAAATACGCTGTTTGGTATCCCACAACCGCATAGCAAGCCGCATGGGCTTTATTAAAGGCATACTTTGCAAAGTCAATCATGTCATCATAAATTTTATTTGCCACATCTTCCGGAATGCCGTTTTTCACACACCCCGGAATCCCTGCTTCTTCATTTCCGTAAACAAAGCTCTGGCGCTCCTGCTCCATAACCTTTGTTTTCTTTTTTGACATGGCACGACGCACTTCATCGGATCTTCCTAGTGAGAATCCCGCCAGGTCACGTACGATTTGCATAACCTGCTCCTGATAAACGATACAACCGTAAGTCGGTTTTAGAATCGGTTCCAATTGCGGGCAATCATAGGTAACGGAATCCTTATTATTCTTTCCTTCGATATAGGCCGGAATAAAATCCATTGGGCCCGGACGATACAAAGAAATTCCTGCGATAATATCTTCCAGACTTTCCGGCTTTAATTCCTTCATAAAGGACTTCATGCCGGCAGATTCCAGCTGGAACACACCCTCGCATTTACCGGAAGAAATCAGTTTAAAGATTTCCGGATCGTCATATTCCATGGTATCAAAATCAATCTCTACGCCATGATTTTCCTTTACCATATCACAGGCATCTTTGATTACCGTAAGCGTTCGAAGTCCAAGAAAATCCATCTTTAAAAGTCCCAGTTCCTCGATGGTGGTCATGGTAAACTGGGTTACCGGAAGACCTTCGGAAGAAAGTGCCAGTGGTACAAATTCATCCATTGGGGACTGAGAAATTACGACACCCGCCGCATGGGTTCCGGAGTTTCTCGGGAGTCCCTCCAGACTCATGGCATAATCCAAAAGACGTTTTACATCATCTTCATTTTCATAACGTTCGCGAAGTTCGTGATTCTTTTCAATTGCACCGGCAATGGTAATTCCAAGTTCATTCGGAACCGCCTTTGCAATAGAATCTACATAAGCATAGGGCAAATCTAAAACACGTCCCACATCGCGAATGGCATTTTTCGCCTTTAAGGTACCAAAGGTAATAATCTGGGTCACGCAGTCCGCACCGTATTTATCTACCACGTACGCGATAACTTCGCCTCTTCGTTCATAGCAGATATCCACGTCAATATCCGGCATGGATACACGGTCCGGATTTAAGAATCGTTCAAAGAACAACTGATAGCGTACCGGATCGATATTGGTAATCCCGGTCGTATAAGATACCAGGGAACCGGCCGCGCTTCCTCGCCCCGGTCCCACCGGAATCCCTACACTTCGGGCGTAATTGATAAAATCCCATACGATAAGGAAATAATCCACATATCCCATGGTCTTAATAACATTCAGCTCGTACTCCAGCTGCGGTCTCATCTCATCCGCTCTATCACCATAGCGGCGGGCAAGTCCGTCGAAGCATAGTTTATTCAAATAGGTCCAGGAATCGTATCCCTCCGGCACCTCATAATGTGGTAACTTGGTATGACCGAATTCAATTTCCACGTGACAGCGGTCCGCAATCTTTTGCGTGTTTTCGATGGCCTCCTTGGCATAAGGGAAAAGCTTTCGCATTTCCTCTTCGCTTTTCACGTAATACTGACCGCCTTCATAACGCAAGCGGTCTTCGTCCTGCACTTTTTTTCCGGTCTGGATACAAAGAAGCAAATCATGGGATTCCGCATCCTCAGCATTGGTATAATGGCAGTCATTTGTCACAACAAGGTCAATACCGGTCTCCTCATGCAAACGCATCAATCCTGTATTTACAATACGCTGTGCCGGAATTCCGTGGTCCTGCATTTCCAAAAAATAATTGCCTTTTCCAAAGCATGCTTCATACTTTTGTGCAATTTTTTTTGCATCTTCATAATTTCCCTTTGCAAGCTCACGAGCCACTTCTCCCGCCAAACATGCAGACAGACAAATAAGGCCTTCGTGGTACTTTTCCAAAGTTTCGAAGTCCACACGAGGCTTATAATAAAATCCATCAATAAATCCGATGGAAACAATTTTCATAAGATTGGCATACCCCTTGTCATTCTCTGCCAAAAGAATCAAATGATAGTACCGGTCATCCCCTTTGGAATACTCTCGGTCAAATCGGGATTCCGGTGCCACATAAACTTCACAGCCCAAAATGGGATTGATGCCCTGCTTTTTACATTCTTTGTAAAAATCAATGACACCATACATTACACCATGGTCCGTAATGGCAGCCGCATTCATCCCCATGTCCTTTACTTTTGCGACATAGTTAACGATTTTATTGGATCCGTCCAAAAGGCTGTATTCTGTATGCGTATGCAAATGTACAAAAGACATCGTTTGCTCCCTTTCCTCAAAACACATCTAGGAAAAATTATAACATACTATGGATACGTTTTAAAATCTCAAAGGCCACATCTTCCTTGCTTAAAAGCGGAAGATGTTCTTCTTTGTCTTTTGTAATAATGGTTACAACGTTTGTATCGGTTTGAAAGCCCGCGCCCTCTTCTTTTACATTATTTGCAACAATCATATCCAGATTCTTTTTTTCAAGTTTTGCTCTGGAATTTTTTTCCAAGTCCTTTGTCTCCATGGAAAATCCGCAAAGGACTTGGTGTGTTTTCTTTTCTCCCAAGGTTTTTAAAATATCCTTTGTGGAGGTAAGTTCGATGGAGGAAACATCTTCCCCCGATTTTTTGATTTTATCTTCTGCCACATTCTTTGGTGTAAAGTCTGCAACCGCTGCTGCCTTTATCACAATATCGCAGTCTTCAAACCGTGAGATTACCGCCTCATACATATCGTTTGCAGAAACCACATCAACGACATCCACGCCAACCGGTGCATCCAAATTCACAGGTCCGGAAACAAGGGTAACCTCTGCTCCCATCTTCGCCGCCTGGGAAGCGATGGCGTATCCCATTTTCCCCGTAGAATGATTGGATATAAACCGTACCGGATCGATTGCTTCTTTTGTGGGGCCTGCCGTTACAAGCACCTTTTTTCCTGCCAGGGATTTTTCCCGTTCAATGAAGTACAAAATCACATTAAGCAATTCTTCCGGTTCCGGCATTTTTCCGATACCGGTGGTTCCACAGGCAAGACGTCCTTCTGCAGGAGTTAAGACATGCATTCCCAAAGTAGCGCACTTGGACAGATTAATCTGTGTCACCGGTTTATTGTACATATGGGTATTCATGGCCGGTGCCAAAACAATCGGCGCCTCACAGGCCAGTGCCGTGGTGGTCAGCATATCGTCCGCCAGTCCGTTTGCCAGTTTCGCAATCACATTCGCGGTAGCCGGCGCAATCATCATAAGATCTGCCTTTTCCGCCAAGGAAACGTGCTCTACCTGGAATTCAAAATTGCGATCAAAGGTATCTACCAGGCACTTATTTCCCGTTAAGGTTTCAAAGGTTGTGGGGTGGATAAAATTCAGAGCATTTTGTGTCATAATCACATGCACATCCGCTTTTTGTTTTACCAACGCCGATGCCAAACCGGCCGATTTATATGCGGCAATACTTCCGCTTACCCCAAGTACAACTGTCTTTCCTTCTAAACTCATATATTCTTCCTCTTTTTAAAACGTCTGTTACATATCTGCCAAACGACCATGCTTTTCATAGTTGGTCTTTCTTGCGATGTGGTTGTTCTCATCCACAAAAACAACATTGGGATGATGGGCATCCGCTTCCTTTTCATCCAAAAGAGCATAGCACATAATAATCACATGATCTCCCACTTCCACACAATGTGCGGCAGCACCGTTTAAGCAAATCATGCCGCTTCCCGGCTCACCGGCAATGGTATAAGTCTCCAGGCGATTTCCGTTTTCCACATCTACAACCGCCACTTTCTCATACTCACGGATTCCGGCTGCCTCCAAAAGAAGGGAATCTACCGTAATGCTACCCACGTAGTCAAGTTCCGCCTGCTTTACCACCGCACGATGAATTTTTCCTTTTAACATTTCTAACTGCATATTTCTTACCTATGACTCCACAATAAAATTATCAATCAAACGTACATTTCCGATATATACCGCAATGGCGCACAGAATATCCTGATTGATGGTTTCGATGGGCTGCAACTGATTCCAGTCCACAATCTCCACATAATCAATTCTGGCCAGTGGCTCGGACTCGATAATGGAAGTAATCTCTGCCTTTACTTTTGCTGCATCTTTTTCTCCGGAATGCACCATCTCTTCTCCCTTTACAAGTGCTTTGTGAAGAATGAGTGCCGCCTGTCGCTCGGTTTCATTCAAATATGTATTTCTTGAAGACTTTGCAAGGCCGTCTTCTTCACGAATGATAGGACATCCGATGATTTCGATGTTGTAATTTAAGTCGCGCACCATACGTCTTACGATGGCAAGCTGTTGCGCATCTTTTTGACCAAAGTAAGCTCTGTCGGCTTCGGAAATCATAAAGAGTTTTGTTACCACCGTACATACTCCGTTAAAGTGAATGGGGCGACTCTTTCCGCAGAGATTCTCGGATAAAGTGTTGACTCCCACGTAGGAGCAAAAGTTATCCGCATACATCTCTTCCGGCTGCGGATGGAAAATCAAATCCGCTCCAAGGGATTCACAAAGCTTACAATCTGCTTCAAAGTCTCTTGGATAGGTAGCCAAATCTTCCTTCGGGCCAAACTGAATGGGGTTTACAAAATCAGAAACGATAACAATATCATTTTCTTCTCTTGCCTTTTTAATAAGAGAACCATGGCCCTCATGCAAGTATCCCATGGTGGGCACCAGGCCGATGGTTTTTCCTTCTTTTTTCCACTCTTTCACATGTGCTTTTACTTCACTGATTTTTTCTGTCTTAATCATCGTCTTCTCCTTATTAATACAAACGATCCAATACTTCCTCTGAGATTTTAAATGTATGCTCTTCTGCAGGGTAGGTTCCTGCCTTTACTTCTGCATCATATGCTCTAAAGCCTTCCTTCATTGCTTCACCCACATGTCCGAAGTGCTTTACAAACTTCGGTTTCATTTTTTCATACATATCAAGCAAATCCTGGTATACAAGCACCTGTCCGTCACAGCCGGCTCCGGCTCCGATTCCGATGGTAGGAATGGTAAGTTCTTTGGAAATCAGTTCAGCCAACTTTGCAGGAACGCACTCCAATACCACCATAAACGCACCGGCTTCCTGAACGGCTCTGGCATCTTCAATGAGCTGTTTTGCCTTTGCCTCATCCTTTCCCTGTACCTTAAAACCTCCAAAGGCATTGACGGACTGCGGGGTTAATCCAATATGTGCACATACCGGAATATCCGCATCCACAATGGCGCGAATCTGCTCTTTTACCTTTACGCCACCCTCAAGTTTTACTGCCTGTGCATGGCCTTCTTTAATCAAACGGCCAGCATTTACAACAGCGTCATAAACAGAGGTCTGATAAGACAAAAACGGCATATCGGTTACTAAAAAAGTATTAATTAATCCACGGGAAACTGCTGCAGAATGATGAATCATATCTTCCATGGTTACGGATAAGGTGTCGTCATATCCAAGCATGGTCATTCCGAGAGAATCTCCCACCAACACCATATCGATATCACTTGCCTCCACCAATGTGGCTGTAGTGTAATCATAGGCAGTTACCATGGAAATCTTTACGCCGTCTTCTTTTTGTTTTTGTAATGTTGTTACTGTTCTTTTGCTCATTTTCTTTTGTAAACTCCTTTATTCAAGTATGCGTTCTATGTCGGTATAATCTTTTTCTTTGTGTTTTTCTTTTGCAATGCGAAGCAGGTCTTTGGACAGTGTTTTATATACCTCTTTTGCGTTTTCCGATAGGACGGATACGTGGGCCTTTACGGTTTCCGCATCGTTTCGTTCCACCGGTCCCGTAAGCGCTTCCTTTGCTCCCTTTTCAAAAAAAGAATCTATATTTTGATAGATTAGCGGTGAAAGCGCCTTATTAGCATCCTCTTTTGTAAAGCCAACCTCACATAAAAGTTCTGCCGCATCATCAAACAACGCAATTGCAAGGTTACTCGCAAATACGCATGCACTGTGATACTTTACTTTGTTCTCGCCGGATAATACCGTATATTTAAGTTGCATCTGTTTTAGAAACGCCTCCATTTCGGGAAGCTTTTCTTTTTCTCCTTCGATTGTAAAATGTGCATCCTTTATGTTTTCGTAAGAATCGTATTTGGAAGAAAAAGGCGAAATTGGATGAAGAGAAAAGCCATAGGCTCCTTTCTTTTCTATGCCTTCAAAAACTGATGCGGATTTTGCTCCGCTGCAATGACAAATGATCTTTCCGGAAATGTCAAATTTTTTCACTTCGTTCCAGACGGACAGAATCGCCCCATCGTTTACAGTGAAAAAAAGACAGTCGCTTTCTCTTACGACTGTCTCCAAAGATTCATAATAATTCGTGCCTACAAATTCGGCGGCTGCTTTCGCAGAGGACAGGGTTCTGCTATAGTACCCGGTCACATTTGCTCCCATAAGAGAAAAGTATTTTCCCAGAGAACATCCAACCTTTCCGGCGCCAATAAAACCAATATCCATGGCACCACCTCCTGTTTCTTATTGCCTGATCGGTTTCCTACGGATAACCGTCCGGTCTTACCAAAACTCCGGAGATATTTGTATTGCGTCTTCGGTACAGTTCTTTCGATACAATCCGATGCAATTTTTAATCGATTGTTAGAATATCACATTGTTATAAAAATAACAAGATGATAGATAGGTGGTTAAATGCTATAATACAATACGCAAGTCACCAAAGTGGCTCTCGCACAATGAGGAGTATATAATAACATGCTGTTTAGTTCTATGATATTTTTATGGGCTTTTTTACCGATTGTGATTGCAGGATACTATTTCATCGATTGGGCAACCGGTGAGCACGGACGATTTTTTTCCACATCTCGGGTCACTTCCATCAAAATAAAAAACTACTTTTTACTTTTCGCCAGTCTTATTTTTTACGGATTCGGTGGCATTCCCTATCTTCTGTTAATGCTTCTTGTAATTCTTGTGGATTACACAGCAGGTTTTTTTGTGGCGGAAGACAGTTTCTTTGCTAAGCGATTCTCCGAAGAAAAAAAGATTCTTTTCGGCAGAAGATTCTCACTTATTTTAGCTCTTACGATAAATCTCGGATCCCTATTTATTTTTAAATATTTAGGAATGTTTGCAGATGTGGAAATAGCACTTCCCATCGGAATCTCCTTCTACACCTTCCAAGCCATCAGTTATGTGGTAGATGTATACCGAAGAAAAGTTCCGGTACAGAAGAAGCTTTCCGATTTTGCTTTATATGTATCTCTTTTTCCTCAGTTAATTGCAGGACCTATCGTTCAGTATAAGGATATCCAAGAACAACTTCTGGGCAGAAAAGAAACCCTGGAGGGATTCGCATACGGTATCAAACGGTTCTGCTATGGTCTTGGAAAAAAAGTTCTGATTGCAAATACTTTTGCCACTGTGGCTGATCAGATCTGGAAGCAGGATATCACCTTAATCGGTGCGCCCGTGGCGTGGTTCGGAATGGTTGCTTATACCATTCAGATTTATTTTGATTTCTCCGGATACTCCGATATGGCTATTGGTTTGGGAAGTATGTTTGGATTCCACTTCAAGGAGAACTTCAACTACCCCTACACTTCACTTTCCATTCAGGAATTTTGGAGAAGGTGGCATATTTCTCTTTCCTCATTCTTTAAAGATTATGTTTATATTCCTTTGGGTGGAAGCAGAGAGGGTGCTTTTCGCACATACAGAAATCTGTTAATCGTCTTTGCACTTACCGGAATTTGGCATGGTGCAAATTATACCTTTTGGGTATGGGGAATGTACTATGGTTTAATCTTAGTTTTAGAGCGTCTGTTTTTGGGAGACCTTCTAAAACGAAACCCTGTAAAACTAATAAACTGGATTTATTCTATTTTCATCGTTATGGTAGGCTGGGTGATTTTCCGTTCCGACAACCTAGCCCAAGCATTTACATTTATTCAAAAGCTCTTTACGCCAGGAAAAGCATATACGATTTTGGCTTATATGGACGCAAAACTTATTCTTCTGTTTCCGATAGCCGTTCTATGCTCCGGATGGTTTCAACGCCTGTTTGCAAAACCATATGAAAAGGTAAAAGAAACGTTAACCGTGCGACTCATGGATAGCGCCTTTCAGATTTTTTTACTGATTGCTTCTATGATTTGCATTGCAGGGGGAACCTATAATCCGTTTATTTATTTTCAGTTCTAATGGCTAAACTAAGAAATGCCAACAGCTTCCTTTGCCATTTGATCTGCCTCTTCGTTGCCCGGAATGCCGGTGTGCGCCTTAACATGAACAAACTCTAGCCTGATTTGATTACGAACGGATGCCACAAACTCTGCATACGCCATCGTCCCTTTTTTATTGCGTTTCCAAGTTTGTTCTGCCCAGTGTTTGATACCTTCATAATCATAATAAATGGTTAGCTTTGGAAGACCAAGTTCCAAAGCTTTTTTTATTGCCAAAGTAGCGCCCAAAATCTCACCTGCCACATTTCGCATGGAAGCCATTTCCTCATCACTGCCGTTTGCCTGAATTGGATGGCGTTCGTTTTTATCATCAAATAAGAATCCACCACAACCGTACACCTTGGTTTCGGGATTAAAAGAGCCGTCCACAAAGGCATAAGGAAGTTCGTACAACTCCTGCGGGTCCATTACATTCGCTCTTTTTTCTTCCGATGCAGCCTTTTCATCTGCTCGTTTCGTTTCTGTCGGTTTTGCATTTGCAGTTGTTATGTGCATCCCTCCGAGATAGGCTTCCGCTTCTTCTTTGGTTTGAAAGCCTTTATACTCCGCTCCGGGGAAACCGCTGACTTGGGCTTTTGCGTCGTCCCAGTTTTCGTAAATGCCGGGGACCAAGCCTTTTTTTATTGCATAAAACTTTTTTGCCATATTTCATAACTCCTTAAAAATTTCCCATACATTTTCACCGGGCGCCAAAGAAGCGCCCTACGTGAAAAGTATGAGGAAATTTTTAATAACATTTTAAATCTCTTTTTTATTTCGTTTTTACATATTTACCGTAATACGCTAGGATGCCGGAAACGGTTTTTCCATCCTGGATTTCTCCGGCGTAGATTTTTTTCAAAAGCTCCTCTAATTTAAATGATTTGATTTCAATATCCTCGGCAGGATCCAACTGCTGTTCACCAATGGGATAGATATCCTTCGCCAAATACACATCCACCAGTTCATCGCAAAACGCAACCGTGGTCTTTAATGACACCAAGCGTTCAAAAGAATCGGAAGAATATCCTGTCTCCTCTTCCAACTCTCTCTTTGATGTAATATCCGTAGGTTCATCTACTTCGTCTCTGCATCCCGCAGGAAGTTCCCATGTGTAGCGTCCCAAGGCCGGACGAAACTGCTTTACAAGCAAAATATCTCCATCCGGAAGCACTGCAACAACTGCAGCAGCACCTTTCCGATGTTTTACCATATCCCAATGCTCGATGGTTCCGTCCGGAAGACGCATCTCATCGTCATATACATCTATGATTGCGCCGGCTCGCACCAACGTCCGACTTATTCTTTCCAATTTACCCATATTCATAATTCCTTTCCTTCAATTCCTTCATAGTTGGATAAGTCGTTATTTATTATATGAAAATGGGTAGCCGAAATGGCTACCCACTTAAGTTCATTATTTTGCAAAGTCTGTTACACGGGATTCGCGGATAACATTGACTTTGATTTGTCCCGGATACTGAAGCTCTTCTTCGATACGCTTTGAAATATCACGTGCCAAAAGAACCATATCTGCATCAGAAACCTGTTCAGGAACTACCATAACTCGAACTTCTCTACCTGCCTGAATAGCAAAGGATTTATCTACACCCTTAAAGTCGTTGGTGATTTCTTCTAACTGTTGAATTCTGTTTGTATAAGCATCTAATGTCTCACGTCTTGCTCCAGGACGTGCAGCTGAAATAGTATCAGCAGCCTGAACCAAAAGGGCAATCAGTGATTCTGCTTCGCAGTCACCGTGGTGAGCTGCAACCGCATTAATAATAAGCGGAGATTCTTTGTACTTCTTACAAAGTTCCACACCCAACTGAATGTGGCTTCCTTCCTGCTCCTTATCGATGGACTTACCAATATCGTGAAGTAAACCTGCACGCTTTGCCAAACGAACATCCTCGCCCACTTCCGCTGCAAGAAGTCCGCACAAATGCGCCACTTCAATAGAATGCTTTAAAGCATTCTGTCCATAACTGGTACGATATTTCATACGGCCAAGTAACTTGATAAGTTCCGGATGAATACCGTGAACTCCAACTTCAAGTGTAGCAGCCTCACCCTCTTCACGGATGGTCTGCTCAACTTCCTTCTTAGCCTTCTCCACCATTTCCTCAATGCGAGCCGGGTGGATACGTCCATCAACAATCAACTTCTCCAATGCGATACGCGCGATTTCACGGCGAACCGGATCAAATGCGGAAAGCACAACCGCTTCCGGAGTATCATCAATGATAAGCTCTACGCCTGTCATGGTCTCTAAGGTACGGATGTTACGTCCCTCTCGACCGATAATACGTCCTTTCATCTCATCGCTTGGAAGCTGAACAACGGAAATCGTAGATTCAGATACATGATCTGCAGCACATTTTTGAATGGCATTTACCACGATATCCTTAGCCTTTTTATTGGCTTCATCTTTCGCCTGTGCAATGGATTCTTTCACAAGCTTGGCTGCGTCAATCTTGACGTCTTCTTCAACAGTCTGTAATAAAAATTCTTTTGCTTGTTCGGAGGTAAGACCTGAAATTCGCTCCAGTTCCTGTACTCTTTGTTGATTGAGCTTCGCAACCTCTGCTTTATCTCTCTCCAACTGCTTTTCACGAGAAGCCAAACTCTGTTCTTTACGCTCGATGTTCTCAGTCTTTTTGTCGATATTCTCTTCTTTTTGCTGAATACGACGTTCAGAGTTCTGTACTTCTGCTCGACGCTCACGGATTTCTTTGTCTAATTCGTTTTTGGTACGAATGGATTCTTCTTTTGCTTCAAGAAGCATTTCCTTCTTCTTCGTCTCGGCATTTTTTACTGCCTCGTCGATAATTTCGCGAGCTTTTTCTTCTGCACTGCCTATCTTTTTAGAAGCAACGTTCTTTTGATAAGCGTTCACAATAGCAGCTGTGAGGATGGCGGTCACGAGAGCGGTAACAATCACTGCAATGATAATAGCTACCACAAGAGCACCTCCCTCTATGAAATTTTATTGTAAATATAACGAAACATCATCCCGTTTTGAAATATAAACATCTTATACACCAAAATGTTTCATCATTCTCGTCATAAACTACAACATCTAAATTTTAACGTTTCAGGCAATTTCTGTCAACGAGAAACCCAAGAAACTTTATGCTTTTGCAAAAGCACTTTCTATCGCCTGATAAGAAAATCCTCTACCCATCAAAAAACGATAAATCTTGGCTTTTTCTTTTCCATCGGCTGTCTTTGCATCATACTGCTTCTTCTCTAAAAGTGCTAAAATCTGTTCCTCTTCCGAAGCACTGTATTCCTCTTCCAACGCCTTTTCAATTACGTCTTTTGCGATTCCCTTTTTATATAAATCTTCAAATATTCGGCGACGGGACTTTCCGTCCTGATGATAGCGGATATAGTTCTCCGCATAACGGGCATCATCAATATAATGATAGGACTCCACGTAAGAAACCGCTTCCTCTACGGCGCGGGTAGGATACCCGGACTCCCGAAGTTTTCCTGCAAGATTTGCACGAGTACGGTCCTGCTTTTCCAAAAGATGCATAGCACGCTTCTTTGCACGTGGAATCAGAATCATGGTAAGAATATCCTCATACACCGCCTCGGATAAATCCTCTCCGACCTTTAATCCAAGACGATTGATTTCCTTTGCATATAGACAAAGGTCCTCCCCACCTTGGAGACAGACCTTTGTTTTTTTCACTTTCTTTCCGGGGAGCTCTTCAATCGAAAGAATCGTCATGAACTACTCCTCATCCTCTTTTGCACTCTCGCCGTTTAATCCAAAGTGATCACGAATCAGACCCTCAACGGTCTCCATAATCTCCGGATGTGTCTCTAAATATTCCTTAGCATTCTCACGGCCCTGACCAATCTTCTCTCCGTTGTACGCATACCAGGCACCGGACTTGTTGATAATATCGATGCTTGCAGCCAAATCCAAAATATCTCCGGCCTTTGAAATACCCTTGCCAAACATAATATCAAACTCAGCCTCTCTAAAAGGCGGTGCAATCTTATTTTTTACGACTTTGATACGGGTACGGTTTCCAATAACCTCACCCTGCTGCTTTAAAGACTCAATACGACGAACATCCAAACGAACGGAAGCATAGAACTTTAATGCATTACCACCGGTGGTAGTCTCCGGGTTTCCAAACATCACTCCAATCTTCTGGCGAAGCTGGTTGATAAAAATCACGGTGCAATCGCTCTTGGAAATCGCTGCAGTAAGCTTACGAAGTGCCTGTGACATAAGGCGTGCCTGCAATCCCATGTGAGAGTCTCCCATATCTCCGTCAATTTCTGCCTTTGGAACCAAAGCCGCAACGGAATCCACGATAATAATATCTACCGCGCCGGAACGAACCATAGTCTCTGTAATCTCAAGCGCCTGCTCACCGTTATCCGGCTGAGAAATGTATAAATTATCAATATCTACACCGATGTTTTTCGCATATACAGGGTCTAAAGCATGCTCCGCGTCAATAAAGCCTGCGATACCACCCTGCTTCTGAACCTCTGCCACCGCATGAAGAGCCACCGTGGTCTTACCGGAAGACTCCGGTCCATAAATCTCAATAATACGTCCCTTCGGGAAACCGCCCTGGCCAAGTGCTATATCTAAACTAATGGAACCGGTAGGAATGGTCTCCACTTTCATCTGGCTGGAGCTGTCTCCAAGCTTCATAATAGAGCCACGTCCGTACTGCTTCTCAATCTGTGAAATCGCTACATCTAACGCCTTTAACTTTTCTTCGTTTGCCATAATACCCAAACATCCTTTCCCGAACAGCTGTTCGTTAAACTTATGATAGTATAATTCACTACCCATGTCAATTACTAATTTAAAATTATTTTATAGGAATACGTGTCCCATATTTGGTACTTTTGATCAGAAGGCCGGTCATGCCTAAGTTTTGGCATTTCCTTGGGAATGGATTTGATGATAAAAAAATACCACGGATTCTTCTTTCCCACAAGAACCCGTGATACGATTTAATAAATTTTTAATATTTAAAAATGTAACAGGGAACTGTCCCCGAAACTAGCGCATATCCGCTTTTCCAAACTCGGACAAAACCAAGCCCTCGTTTCGGTCTTCCACCATGCCCACAGACCAGCTGTTTGCAAACAAAAGAAGCGGACGACCCTTTAAGTCTTTGACCTTCTTCATGTCAGAAGTACCCTGAATATGGTCAATGTCATAGTCTTCGTTTTCAATCCAGCGCAAGTATTCATACGGAAGATTCTCCATACGGATTTCCACGTTGTACTCGTTGTTCAAACGATACTTTAACACGTCAAACTGAAGCACACCTACCACACCGACAATGATCTCTTCCATACCGGTGTTGTATTCCTGGAAAATCTGAATGGCACCTTCCTGAGCGATCTGAGTGATACCCTTCATAAACTGTTTACGCTTCATGGTATCTACCTGAGACACTCGGGCAAAATGCTCCGGAGCAAAGGTCGGAATGCCTTCAAACTTGAATTTCTCTTTCGAGGTGGTCAGTGTATCTCCGATAGAGAAAATACCCGGATCAAAAATACCGATAATATCTCCTGCATAGGCCTTTTCCACCATCTTACGGGATTCTGCCATCATCTGCTGCGGCTGAGAAAGACGTACTTCCTTGTTTCCCTGAACATGGAATACGCTCATTCCCGCATCAAACTCTCCGGAACAAATACGCATAAATGCGATTCTGTCACGGTGTGCTTTATTCATATTCGCCTGAATCTTAAAAACAAAGGCGGAAAAATCAGAAGAGAAGGGATCGATTTCTCCCGCATCGCTCATTCTCGGAAGCGGAGATGAAGTCATATCCAAAAAGTGCTGCAAAAAGGTTTCCACACCAAAGTTTGTAAGAGCAGAACCAAAGAATACCGGAGAGAGTTCTCCCTTTGATACCGCCTTAATATCAAACTCGGAACCGGCACCATCAAGAAGCTCCAATTCATCGTCTAACTTCTGCTTTGCCTCATCTCCGATTTCCAATAAAAGTGCTTCATCATCGATGGAGATTTCTTTTTCAATTCCTTCCTTGGTACCCTTCATGGTATCGGAGAAGGTAAGCACGTTTCTTGTATTTCTGTCATAGACGCCGCGGAATTCTTTACCGGAACCGATAGGCCAGTTAATGGGGCAAGTCGGAATGCCAAGCTCATTTTCAATATCATCTAAGAGTTCAAAAGTATCCTTTGCCTCGCGGTCCATCTTATTGATAAAGGTAAAAATCGGTATATGACGCATGGCACAAACCTTAAAGAGCTTTCTGGTCTGTGCCTCCACACCCTTGGATGCATCGATGACCATTACTGCAGAGTCTGCTGCCATTAAGGTTCGATAGGTATCCTCGGAGAAGTCCTGATGTCCCGGGGTATCCAAAATATTGATGCACATGCCGCCGTACTCAAACTGCAATACGGAAGATGTAACAGAAATTCCTCTTTCCTTTTCAATCTCCATCCAGTCGGAAACCGCATGTCGAGCCGTCGCCTTTCCCTTTACGGAACCCGCCAGATTAATCTGTCCTCCGTACAAAAGAAACTTTTCGGTCAACGTTGTCTTACCGGCATCCGGATGGGAAATAATCGCAAATGTGCGTCGTTTTTCTATCTCTTTCTTATAATCCATAACTATTCCAATCTAATACTAATTCGTCATCTAGCGTAACACCTTGTATATTATATGGGCATCCTACCATTTCTGCAATGTAGAATTTCAACATAAAATCACTTATTTACGGCTTGCTTTTCTTTGTAATAAGCCAAATATCGATACATGCTCCGCTCACTTAAATTGTTTCGATCTGCAATCTCCACAAGCGTCATACCTTTTTCATAGCAAGCAACAAAATCATTGTAAATCGCAGTCCACTTCGCATTGTGTTTCTGTCTGCCGCTGGCTTTTCTTTTCTTAAAATACTCTAGTTCTTCTTTTAGCCGGGCATTCTCCTGCTCCAGTTTTTCAATTCGCTTTAATGCTTCCTCAAGTGTTTTTATCTTTTTCATACTCACTCCTCAAACTCTTTCTTCTTAATCTTTTTTATAAAATCTATTCTTAAATCTCGTGCTGTATGAAAAACAGCAATTTCTGACCTTGATAGTTTATTATGCTCTGCTTTTAACTCCAAGAGTTTTAATGTGCAAAGCATATCTGCCACTTGCAAAAGTTTATACTTATATGGTTTTGCATCTAATCGTCGTTCAAAAGCATCCGTTTTTTCCGTGAATACATCATATAGACATTTTCCCAGTTCATTCTGTCCATTATCATAATATAAAACAATCTTATCAAAAGTTAGAAAATACTCTATATGAGCATCTAGAAACCTCTCCAAAAGTACTTTTATTCTTAGTTCTAGACTAGTCTTGTCAGGGAATTCCTTTTTATTAACAACAAACGTCTTATAAGAGATAGGCGCTTTCTTAGTAAAAAAGAATATTTTGTTAAAAATTGCACGTCTCTCATTAGGATTCAAATTACAATACATTTCTTCCTTACGAATCAGTGGTCCACAATGCACAACGTGACTAAAAAATCCGAGGTTTGCCATCTCCATATCAAGTGTTTTTATATTGTCACTTATATCGTTTTTCTGATCGTGAAAAACCAGTGTAAAAATGTATTGGGGAGCATATTTTGTACTATATTTCCCGAAATCTCCAGACTCATCAACATGAACGCTTAGTACCTTCAATATTTCCTCCAAATAAAAAAGGCGAGGAGTACCCTCGCCGTCGGTTGGACCTTGACATTTCTGCCAGCCCAAAAGCTAACTATATAGTATCATATCCTCACAGATTGTCAAGAATGGGACATTTTGCAGGGTTAATTCTTATGTCATTTTCATTTTGACAACATTATATATCCGTTTGCGTCACCTGTCAATCTCATTTTGGCAAGTTGTAGCAAAAATAAAAAAGCTCTGGGCCCTCCGCTATTCAGCAGTGGGTCGAGCTTTCTTTCAACTTCATAATATCATAATTACCGACAAAATCAACCATTTTTCGAATACTTTACAAGTTCTCCATTTATTCTTCGAAGATCAAATATTATACTTTGTGATTGTTTTATAGCTTGTCTAAAATTCTGTTCAATAGTCCTCTTACTTTTTCCCACGGGAGCTTTTTTCTCCCATTCTATACCATCCATTTGAATATCTGGTCGGTGTACCTGTGGTATATTGCTCGGTTCAATAAAAGTAATGTCCTTCCCCATTTCTGAAAAATATTTCGCAGTCGCCAGCTCATGTTTTTCCGGCGGATTATTTAACCTCGAAATATCTATAACGCCTATCGTATGTTTGTATCAAAATAATCGATCTCGCCTTGTATCGAAACGATACCTACAGCAATCAATCCCATGTCGCATGCAATACTCTCTAATCCAATTTGCCTCTTCTTTTGTGCAGTCTTTATTAAATCTATGGTAAGCTTGCATTAGCTCGTTCTTGTATATTTCTATTGTGATAAAAGGCGTATTTACATCGTCCTTTTTTCGCATAAAAAGCACCGTCGTGTCATTATTGATGTAGGGTTCGACATAGGTCAAAAGACAGTTTTGCATGTAGAGTGCCTCACGACAAAAATCATTGATGGTCTGTGGATATCGAACCACATAATCCCCGATTCTTTCCTGCCATTCATAGATGCGTTTTCGATTCGATCTCCTAATTGCCTTATCATAGTTCTCCCTTTTATCCAAAAGAAAGTACCGTAACTCTTTTACTCTATAATCCTCCCAAGGATTATTTATGGGCTTTAGATACTTCGCATAGATTGGATCTATACTTTTTAGGATATTTATCACCCGTAGCACTTCGTGATCCTTACGCTCGCTTTGATACTGACCGATTAAAATGTCCGCAAACCCTGCTGACCATGCATGAGACAAACTATCTTTTCTTGCTCCAAACAATCGTCCTGTTTCTCCCACAGTAAGATCACCACGAATCAACATAGCAAGATATTTACATTGCGCATCGTTTAATCTAGTTTTTAGCAAATTGGGAAATGTGGCATCCAGGTCTTTTATATGCTCTTTGCATTTTTCATTGTTTAGTAGCAATGCACCATATTCACAATTCAAGCTTCGAAGCACCTTCATAGAAAGACCGTCATATATTTCCGAAGGATTGCTGGCTATCAAATTTAAATCTTTACGCTGATATACTCCGACAGCAAGTTCATCCAGTCCGGATTTATAAAGCAATTCCTTTGCCGTATTTTTCTTCATGCAGTGATAGATGTGATCTAAAAGCCGTATTCCTTTTGTGTAGTATCTTTTCAAATGCCACTCCGGATGTAACTTGGAATAGTAAGTGAAGATTTCATCCATAGTTCCACCGTTATACGCGCAATTTTTGTTATTTACGCAATACTCATCAAATACGCGCTCCTCCTTGTTGTTCCAAATATACCCCTCATGAAACGCAAAACGCTTTATTTCCACCGGCTTTCGATTCTCATCATATCTTGCATAAACGGAATCGATATACGGCTGCGTGCGAAATACATATACGAACCCATCGCCTTGCTTTGAATTTACATCTTGAGCCATACTCTCTACCAGCGCATACTCGTCAATTTCCGGCGGAGTCCATGTATTCTTTTCCGTATGTATTTCCAATATTTTCATTCCAACTCCTCATTTACGGATTGAACGACCTATCATCAATATAGACGTCACAAGAAATTTTCCGCGAGTTATGTCCATTCAAAATCTACTGCTATAATTTTGCTTCTATTCATAGCTGGTCTCCTTATTATGAATCTTCGTTTTCCTTACATATATATTATGGAGATTAGCATCCTCAAGATTTTGAAGATAATATTTTTTCAAAAAATACTACAATGATGTTCTCCGCACCACTAATACGAAAAGCGCGTTTTCAAAACGCGCTTTTTGTATAGATTATTTTTCTTATCTCTTCTTTCCCACCTTATCAAACATCATCGGGTAAACACCGATTAAAATGAAAATAATAATTGCATATCGTACACTTCTAACGATAAAAGCAGGCAAAGTCGGGGAAGCTAAAAATTCGGAAGGGAACGGCATCTTTAATGCAATATTTAATCCGAAGTAAAGTATCGCCCCACCGATGACACGAAGGATGCCGCGAAGGACATTTTTCGTCTCATGAAATCTTACAAACTTTGCTTCAAACGGGCAGGCAAAGAAATATCCGATCATCATGCCGTAGGCACTGAAATAATCCGTTGTTTTGCAATAGAAAAATCCCGGCAAAAAAAGAAGCGCCACGATCAGATGAAGTAAATTCTGATTCTTGATATTCTTCTGCAAATATGAAAATACAATCATTATAGTGGTACCGACTGCCAGTCCGCACAAAACGTCGGTGACATAGTGAGCCCCCAACATCACACGGGAAAGTCCCACCAAAATCGGAACCACAACAGCAATGACGCGAAGGATTTTCTTTTTCTTTTTATACATTGGCAAAGAGCCGTACAAAATCGCTGCATTGGTGGAATGTCCACTGGGGAAGGAATACCCCTGTGCGCTGATATCATAGATATCTGCGGAGGCATCCACCGGTTTTAAAATCTTGATAGATTCGTGATCAAAGTAAGGACGTCTACGGAAGAAAACATTTTTTAACATCGGTGTGGCAACCAGACCAACCAAAATATTCATGCCTACAAACTTTCCGAACTCCTTATCCATCCACCAGTACAAAATTCCAAGCACTGCGATAAGCACCAACTCCTCACCGAACATGGTAAAAAAGCTGGCAATCTTTATGCCGAATTCACTATTGATGAGACTCTGCAGCCATACCTGAAAAGCCACCTCCCAATCAAAGAAAAATGTGTTTCCCGAAAATACACCTACTGTATCCATTTTCTAATCCCCTCTTATAAAACGTAAACTACTCTATCGAAAAAAAGTATTTCCTCTCTTATCAATACAAATCTTTTCCGTGCAACTCATCCAATCCAAAGTATGAAAGCACCGTATCCGCGATACAATCAAATCCTTCTACGGTACCGAAGTCGCGACCGCTTGTAATACCTTTTCCGTATAACAAAAGCGGTACATCCTCACGGGTATGATCGGTTCCGGTAAAGCCCGGATCGCATCCGTGGTCCGCGGTAATCATAAGCAAATCCTCATCGCCCATTTTGGCTATAATCTCCGGAAGCTTCTCATCGAAATAAGAAAGCGCCTTCGCGTAGCCGTCGATGTCTCTTCTATGCCCGTAAATCATGTCCGTATCCACAAGGTTTACAAACATGAGCCCGTTAAAGTCCTTATCCATCCAATCAATGGTCTTCTGGATGCCGTCCGGATTTCCTTCGGTACGGATGTATTCCGTAATTCCGCGCTCCGCAAAAATATCTACAATCTTTCCAACGGATAAAACGTCAAATCCTTTTTCTTTTAATACATCCATCATGGTTGTATCTGTCGGCTCCAAAGAAAAGTCATGACGACGAACGGTACGTAAATACTTCGGAATTTCACCGTCTGCATTTTTCTCATGATTTACATTGGTAACAAAAGGTCTCGCAATAACACGACCTACGCCATGCTTGCCCTGTAAAATCTTTCTTGCGATACGGCAGTATTCATATAAGGTCTCAACCGGTACCACATCCTCATGGGCTGCAATCTGGAACACAGAATCCGCAGAGGTATAGACAATCAAGTCTCCGGTTTCCACATGCTGATCACCATACTCTTCGATAACGGCAGTTCCGGAATAAGGAAGGTTGCAAATGGCCTTTCTTCCGGTCTGTTTTTCAAACTCATCTAAAACTTCACGTGGGAAACCATTCGGATATGTCGGCATAGGATGCTCGGAAATAATTCCTGCCATTTCCCAATGACCTGTTGTAGTATCCTTTCCCTGAGAAATCTCCTGAAGTCTTGCAAAATCTCCGGTAGGATTGTCCACTCCTTCGATTCCCATTCCTTCTATATTAAAATATCCAAGTTTTTTCATGTTCGGCATGGAAAAATATGGGCTCTTTGCTGCAGAACGTAAGGTATGACTCCCTGCATCTCCCCAGTTAGCGGCATCTTTTGCTGCACCGCATCCAACACTATCTAAAACAATGACAATTGCTCTTTTCATAGTCCTAACTCCTTTATATTTTTTAAGCCAAGTGACGCCAAATTGCATACGCAAAATGCCGTCAAATTGCTGATAAGTAAATTATGGCAAATTACAGGCAAGCTTGCAATTGTCAAATTCACTTTTCATCCACTTGGCTCGTAAAAACAAATAAAAAGACGCCATCCAAATGGATGGCGCCATAAAATCTGATTAGTTATATTTACGCTTTCTAGCAGCCTCAGATTTCTTTTTACGCTTTACGCTTGGCTTCTCATAATGCTCACGCTTGCGGATTTCCTGCTGGATACCGGCCTTAGCGCAGTTTCTCTTGAAACGACGTAATGCTGAATCTAAGGATTCATTTTCTTTTACGATAACACTTGACATACTTCTTTTTCCCTCCCTCCAGTTTTAAATTTTCATCCAAACTGAGGTCCAGATATTATAGTTGTGACATCGTCACACGAGAAATATGATAACATAATTTTACAAAAAGTCAATCAATAAATTCCTGCATCCATAATTCCATGGGCATTTCAAAAGTCATATTTCTTAACCCTGTTTCCGCTTCCCACTCACTGACAAACATCCACTCTTCATATTTGGGTTGACGATTGAATCTGGCTTTCACCTGTCTTACCCCTTTTTCAATAAGATCCACTTCAATGGTGAGAATGGACTTAGATTCCTTTTGAGGATCGGCAGATCGAAGAAAGCAAATCATACTTTCTCCGTTTAAGATTTTCTGTTCATAGGTCAACACACAATTCTTCTGTTGCTTTGCTTCTTCCACCAGATCCCCATGAGACTTTGCCGTTATAATTTTATATTTATCTCCCTCATACTCATACTTTTTACTTTCATCAATCGCACTTTTCCACGCTTTCTTTTCCATTAATTCGGAAAAACTGCCTGCCACAGACAAAAGTTCCACCGTCTTTGAAGCTAAATGTTTCGGATACTTATCCATTTTAGGTGCTTCAATAAAATCCTGTAGGAATAAGGCTTGCCCCCATTGATACAAGAACAGATTCATCTGATTTGCATACCCCTGACGTTTGGATTCCGTAAACAGGTAGGTCAAAAAGGACGGCCCCGACAGATTATACACAGAGTCCTCAAACTCACCGTCCGTTATTACATCATACACGTTTTGAGGTATTTTTTTACTAAGGATCATTGCCATTTGTTTTAAGGACAAGACGTCTCTGATTCCGCTATCATAGTACATTTCGATTCCTCGTTTTGCCAAATCGATTCCATAGATATGGCTGATTAAAGCAAAGGACGCAAAACTCTGAAAAATCAGTGAATCCGTGGATGTAAGATTCGGTATTCGTTCAGACAGAACCTCTTTTTTCGTCACATTTCCCCTTTTTGCCAAATAAGACAGCATCCAGCAATACAATGTGGGATGCAAATCATAATTCAAACTCTGAAGCCATTCATAATCCATGTCCCAGGACCAATGGTTCTGATAAACGCTGCTAAAGTCTAAAGAGTATCCCTTGTATACTTTTAACTGCCTCATTTCTCCGCCATCCGCAAAAGTATCCACGTTTAAAAAAGTTTCATTTAAGTTTTCCTGCATCGGTGCATAAGCTCCACCAATCACAGGTCGCAGTTGTTCATCCCATTCCTCATACCATTCCCATCTTTTTTCCCCGATAGTATTTGGCACACGCAAATGAAAAGAAGACAAAAAGAAGTCTCCGGTTTTTATCATTCGAATGCGTTTCAAAAAAGCCTGTTCATCCATAATGCAACCATACAAACGATTACAATACTCCCGTGTTCCCTTAATCTTGTCCAGCCAATTGACATTGCTTAATTTCAGTACCCCCGATCTGCCAAGTCCTTTGAAAAAATCCACAAGCAAGCTCTTATTTAGAATCCTCTTTTTCCCATTGGCTTCAATATAGAACTGACTCTGACTGATTAGAATTACCAAGGTTGCTTCTTTGTTACTTTCCTTAGATTTTCGTTGGATTGCAAAATCACAACCGCTTTCCATTATCACCCGATACTCATAATCGCTTTTTTTCTTTTGGACTTTGGAGGAAAGAATGGCTTCCTCCAATTCCTCCTTGTCCAAAATATAATTCTTAACTATTGCTTCTTTTTTCATCATCCGTTTCTCCAACTGGCTATCCTACTTTAAAAATTCCGATGCCTGTTCTGCCTTCCTGCTGCTCGAAGGTGTCTTGCATTTTGTTCAATGCATTTTTCACGTCTTCGGCTGTAATTCGTCTTGCCTCATACATAGACAGTTTTTTCTTTTTCTTTTTACTGATACGAAGGGCTGCAAAAGAAGCCGCGTTATCCAAAAGATTTCTGGCCTCTCTTCCGTTGCCGAAATTTTTGTCCCTCATTCGCTTTTCAAAGAACTCTATGATTTCCCCTTCTACAGACTCATCCAAGACATATCCTTTGTTATCTGCCAGACGATTCAAGATTTCTACCATCTGCTTCGGAGTATAGGGGTCAAAGCGAACTGTCATATTGATCCTGCTTCTAATGCCGGGATTGGAATCTAAGAACTGCTTCATTAGGTTATTCTTATCTTCCAGTTCCTTTCCACCGTAGCCCGCAAAGATAATAAGCTTATCCATGGCATGTTCTTCCATCTCTATCAAAAGCTGGGCTACAGCTTCCTGGCTGAAGGTATCCTCCCCAAATCCGTCATTGGCGGTCAGAGAATAACATTCATCAATCAGAATTATGTCATTTTCTTCTATAAGGCTGTGCACTTTCGGCGAAGTGTGTCCGACGAATTTGCCCTTCAGCATTGATCCGTTTATGGAAATAAACCGATTTCCCGGTAATAGCCCCTTTTCCATCAAGAGATTCCCGCATAGTTTTGCCCAAGAAGTTTTTGCAGTACCCGGAGGTCCAATCAGAAGTACGGTATTATGAAAGTCTCCGGCAGGAAGTCCCAACTCTTTTCTCTTTTTTTGATACTCCAGAACCGCTGCCAAGCGATTTATTTCTTCCTTTTGTTCTTCTAGGCCTACTAACTCTCTTTCTACAGACTTTTCCGCTTCTTTCTTAGTTTCGTCCTTCGTTCCGAACAACTTTTCAAATCTGGTTAAAGTCTCAAAGTCCTTTTCCTGCAGTTCAGATCCGGGCATTTTCCCCTTTGTACAATAACGCACCACCATATCCAGAAGTCGTATTTTTTCGTATGTTGAAATCTGCATGATTTTATTCAATATCTTTGTTATTGAGCATTTCTTAGCCAGTGAAAAGCCATAGGATTCCACAATATCGGAAAATGCAGCTTTATAAAACTTCTTCTTATCCCCATCACTTTGGTCAATGTTGATACACTCCGCTAGGCAACAAAGCATAAGCATGTTAAACTCTTCTTCCAAAGCCTTTTCCGTGCTCATCATATCATTACAAAATATTGTGTTCAGTCTGGCATCTGCCTCCGGAACAATGTACAAAAGGTAAATGCGTTTGTTATGGTTAAACCGTTTTAGGCCACGAAGCAGGGGATTGTCATCATCCAAAATATCATTGGAAGAACTATAAAAGATATCCCTTTTGATTTCTCGTTCCACAATTACGGACTCTTTGCAAAGTCCATACCAATATGGCGGTTGCTCACTAGGTTTTACCATACCAAGCATCAAGGCATTGCTTGAGCCAAATCCCATGTTGCTTTGTTGAACGATTGCATCATATGAAATCACAGGGATTCTCCAGGGGTTCTCCTCCCAACCTCCCGTAGAGAATTCGCTTCCATCATAGCTTGGGAGAGGGCCATCATCTTCATCAAAATTTTCATCCTCATAATCCTCATCATATGCCTCATCCAATTCATCCGTTGCAGAGAAGGAAATGGCTTTTTTTGCAAGTCCAGGAGCATATCCTTCATCATCTTTGGAACGATATTCTCCCTCTTTTTTGTTATACTCACCCGCCAAATAGGAAATTGCCATCATACCCTCTTCCCGACTGGCAGCTCGAATTAAGATGTATTGAGAATCCTCTCCTTCCAGATGTTTCAACACTTCCGTATACTGCTTTGCGCCGGCAGTGATATCGCTTTTTAATTCCTCCATTCCAACAACAGGCACCTCTAAATAGGTTACCTCCTGACCAAATCCTGAATTTAAAAACCCTGAATGAATGGTTGGTTTGATTTTTGAAAACTTCATGTTTCTGCCTCCTGTTTCATTTACTGAAGACAGATTATCATGAGTCAGTTTATTAAAATCATAAAATTTTGGGATTATTGATTTATTATTTTCTTTTTCTGTGATAGGATGAAACTATAGATTTAGAAGGAGAATTCTTATGAAAGAGACAAAAGAATCTTACAGTTTTTCCGATAGTTTTACGGATGCCATGATCATTTTGGTCTTAAAAAATCATTCAAAAAAAGAGGCACCTTTAAATGCTGCCGGCATCAGCAAACTATTATCTCTTACATATAATTGCAAAGGTAATGAAAACACTGTAAAAACCCACATGGACAAATTGGCTGAATATTTTACGGATTCCACATTCGGTTTTATGATTCAACAGGCCTTTGGGGGCTGTATCTGCCGGATTGTAACCACGGATATCGGTAGTCGCGGTTCAAAAAAGCCCCATGCCAGTTACTATTTTGAACCACTTTTGACAGTCTCCGATATTTCCATGATTCAGGGTGCATTGGAAAGTTCTATGTTTCTGACGGATCACGAAAAAGCTTTTCTTATGGAAAGAGAAGGTTTTTTAGGAACGCCTACCGCATATATTTCCTCTCCGTCTTTAACACCTCGGCCAAAAACCATGTCCTTTTCCGACCGCGAAAAACATCCTGTAGCAAAAACGGCGTGGATGCTGGAAACCGTATCCATTCTCCACACCGCCATTCAAAAAAAGCAAATGCTTTCTTTGATTTATGCCCGCTATGATTTACCTAAGAATCTCCCTTCAAAAGAAGGAGATTCAAACCTATCCGTCCGTCCCATTCTTACCCCTGTAAATAGCGATCATCCCTACACCATAAATCCCTACGCATTGCTTTGGAACGAAGGGGAATACTATTTACTGGCCACACACGAAGGACACGATAACCCGGTACATTTTCGTGTGGATCGAATCTTCTCAGTGGATCCCGTTGCAAAAAAAGACAAACACGGTCAGATTCTTTTTGAGAATAATGATCCGCGTCTGTCTCCTCTTTACCAAAAGCGCTCGCCCATACCGGCCGGATTAAAAGAATTCTTTACCGATACAGGTGTATTTAAGGCTACGAAATATACCAGCAGATATCCAAAAATGAATATCTACGACGGGTCCGTAAATCTGATTAACGCATCCTTTGAATGTACCAACCTGACGCTTCCGTTACTGCGGGATAGTTTTGACCCATCCATGCTTTCCATTTCTCTTTCCAAAAGAAAACATTCCAAGGAAGAGTCTTTGGATTTGCACGGAAACCCGCTTACTTTTTACATTGCACAAGTTCATAATGTGGAATACGAAAACATCCGTCGCTATGCTCTGCAATACGCTTCTCTTTTCACCGTTACAAGTCCAAAGGAACTGACCGAAGATGTTAAAGCAGAACTGAAAAAATGTTACGAAAGAATCTGATCAACCACACCATATTCCACTGCCTCCAAAGCTTGCATATAGTGATCTCGATCCGTATCTCTTGTCACTTCATCCAAGGACTTTTTGGTGTTTTCTGTTAAGATCTGATTTAAAGTGTTCTTCACCTGCCGAATGTGTTCAGCCGTAATCAAAAGATCCGTTGCCTGGCCTTCCATCCCACCGGAAGGCTGATGGATCATCACCTCGCCGTGTTTTAAAATACCGCGTTTCCCTTTGGCGCCGCCGGAAAGAATCACAGCTCCCATACTGGCCGCTATTCCCACGCAAACGGTGACCACATCCGGCTTAATATATTGCATCGTATCGTAAATTGCCAAACCTGCACTGACAGAACCTCCGGGGCTATTGATATACATATAAATATCCTCATCGCTTTCCCCCGCCAGATGCAAAAGCTGAGCAACAACCGTGGCCGCCATTTCATCATTAATGGCTCCCACCAAATGAATCACACGATCCTTTAAATTTTTTGAAAAAATATCGGAAATCATATTTCCTTCCATAACGCTTGGATTAATTACCATGTCACTACCACCTTTCATTCATTATATTGTCATGAAATATAATCTTTCATCGCAATAAGAGATTAGCATGGTCACGGCAATTATAATCACGAAATTTTGGGATAATTAAAAAATACACCCAACAGAAGTTGAGTGTATTTTTATTAATAAATACTGTATGTCCTTCTTGCGTAGTTTTAGTACAAATCATATAATTCCGTTGTGATTTTGTCTTGCAAAATATGAAATACTCTGCTCATTGCAATCCTATATAAGGTCAACTGACCATCATATTTCTTCCTATGTTTCTCAAACTCTTTATCCGTCATTTTACCTTTTGAGTCTGACTTATAATCAATGATATGAAGCATTCCATCTTCCGTAAACAATAGCAAATCCACAGAGCCGTTGATATATATTTGTTGAGAATCCTCTATGGAGATATTCTTCTTTTCCAAATAAGGTTCTAACATCCTATAGTCTGTACCCAATTCCTCCTTGTTCGTATAATAGGAAAACTCATATTCCGTTTCATACCTCTTTGTTTTCGAAAGTAAATCTAAAATATGCTCGTTCTTAGCAAAACTTTCCAATACAGTTGATAAGTACTTGCGGAAAGTATCCGCCTCTTCCTCCCAACAGTTCTTGTAGCGGCACCTAATATCCTCCATGTTTTCCGCGAGAGCACAGGTAATAATATTGGGGATAAAATCTATTACCGCTTCATCAAGTTTTTTAGCTTTACGCTCTTTTTCATATTCTGGCCTCATTATATAGTCCATCATAAGCTCAAAGGCACGATGCATTACAGTGCCGAAAATATTTCCATAAGGTCTTGTTTCCTCCGGCTGGTTTTCCTCTACGAAGCTTTCTTCCGTCTCTGTAAGTGTAACAGTGGCTTCCTCTTCTACATTCTTTTTGATTTTCTCTTCATGCTCCAAGCCACTGGGCGTCAAAGATACCAAGCAAGGTAAAAGCTGTTCATCTGAAACGGATATCTCCACCTTTTTCTTATCAAACTTTTTTATCTTTTGGTTCGTGCAGGCAATGTCATCGGCCTTAGGTATTGTCAATACAGATGTTACATCATTTACTCCGTTGTCTTCAGAAGTCTTTGTATCAACATCCTGCATGTAATCCAATTGACTTCCGCGTTTCTTTTCCGTGTATGGCATAATGATTAGGGCTTCCTCTGCTCGAGTTGTAATTACATACAGTTGGCGAAGCTTTTCTGCTTCATCCTCTGTTTCTCCCTCCTCTTCGATATCAGCAGGCATCATATCTTTTACATAATAACGATATTTCCAATCTAAAATATCTCTTTTTGAACCGTCTTCATTTTGATCTATAGTCTCCAAATAATACTCTGATTCCGGAGGATCCATAGAACTTCGGTCAGCAAGAATAACGATTTTTGCTTCCAATCCCTTACACTTATGCATATTCATAATACGAACTGCATCTGTATCTTCTTTCAAACTAATATCATAGTCCTGCTTTCCCCCGACATAGGCATCTATTCTATGATAAAAGCTTTTCGGAGAAGCAGCATCATCTTCAACAGATATTCGTTCTACCATTTGATATAACTTTGTCCGAACAGAAACCAAATCGTTATCAGCCAACAAAGTATCTCTCGGCATAATCATATGCAGTCGCTTCAAAAGAAAACCAGCCAGTTGACGACCATCCATTCCCTCAGTTTTCTCATCCCATTTTTCCAAAATGGATTTCATTTTTTTTCGATCCAAAGGCTTTGAACATTCTTTTTGCATGAGGGATTCATACGCTCCCTCGTCTCGAAGTCTCTTATCACCTTCTTTCGCCAGATACCGATACAACAGTCTGTATCGATCCAAAACCTGATACTGAGCCAGCGGAATATTACCGGATACCGAATAGGGAATTCCCGCATATCGAAGGGCATCCTCTAATTTGGGAAACTGTGTGGTTTTCCATGTTAGAATCATAATATCCTTATAGGTTACCGGTCCACAATCAGTTTTTATTTTCCCATTCGTCACGGCCTTAATTAAACAGGCAATACCTAAAAACTCACTTTCCACGTCCTCATAGCTTTCATCAAGAACATATACCCCGCGAAGCACATTTTTCTCCGGTGGTTTCACCTGAGCTTTTAGAGGATTCGGTTCCATATCATGATAAACCGGCGTTGTAAACTTCTTAAACCTATCCCTATAGGTATCATTTACCCATTCCAAAATATTTGCATTGGAACGGTAGTTTCGATTCAGCTCATATACTTCCGCATCGGAAGCCTCTTCCATAAACGTTTTTACCGCACCATATAATCTGGGTTCAGCACCTCGGAATCGATAAATAGATTGCTTGGGATCTCCTACGATAAATATCCGACTACCTGCCCGATACATATACAATACCAGTTCCGCCTGAAAATGATCCACATCCTGAAACTCATCTACAAATACATGACCAAACTGATTCGCAATCTGCTTCGTAGTCTCCGGATATTTTTTCAACAAATCTCTGGTTCGTTCCAAAAGCATGTCGTTGGTCAATCCAGCCTGTCTTCTTTGTCTAAAATAATACTCTCTTGACTGTTTTACAGCGTTTAAAACAATCATAGCCTTTGTACGAACATACATCGTAACCAGCGATTCCACTTCGGCCCACTCTTTGGAAGCCAAAATTGTAAAATTGATATCTTCTACTACGTCGCCTATTTTTTCTTTTTTGGGATCTTTTGTTTTTTGTCCCGATCTTTTGGAAATGACTCCTTCTTTACCACTGATTACCTTATATAAATCCACCAACTGTCTGATAGAACATATATATTCCATCACTCCGTCATTTATCTCATAGCATTTGTGAAATATTTTACCGACATCAGAAAGAATAAGTTTATCCACAGCAAGATCCTGTCGGTTATAGTCCAAGCGTGCCTGTACCTCTTTAAGAATACAATCATACAATTCTTTGAAGGCATTCTTTGCCTCTGCCTTAAAATCAACAGAAAGATCAATATCAGATTCTACAATTTCAACATCTTCGTTGCATCGGTCAAGAACTTGTTTATGCATTTCTTTTATTTCATATTTTGCAAAATACACGTTCTCAAATACAACAAGAAGTTTATCCAGTAAATCCTGTTGCATTCCATGTTTAAACCATGCCTCAAACAGTCTATCCTGTTCGGCTATATTTGCATCCTCTTCCATAACGCTTTGTTCCATAGGCAGTTTTGCCAATAATGCATTTTCTCTCAGCAGTCTGGTGCAAAACCCATGAATGGTGGAAATATGCATTCTGGAAAGATTTAACAATGCGTTGGATAGTCTTTCTTTTTCTTCGTCAGAAATATCTTTTGCCTTTTCTTTTGTACACAACTCACTGACTTTATCATGTACTCTTCGAACCAGTTCTTCCGTAGCTTTATTCGTAAATGTAATCACCACAATACTTTCGGGCAAAACCCCGCTTTTTAAAAGGCCGATTACTCGATCTATCACGAGAGAGGTTTTTCCGGCTCCCGCTCCAGCCTCTATAAAAATGCTTTTATCCAAATGCGAGACAATGGCCGCTCTTTTTTGATCTTCTGTAATGTTTTCCATTCTCATAGTTTATTCCCCATTAAATCAATACACATGCTCGCATAATTACAATAATCACATCTACCCTTGTAATTTCTTTTTGTTATGGATTCGCGAGTGTTCGTTTCTCCTGAGTTATACTCGTGTTTATATAAGACTTTTACAAGTGTTTCTTCTATATCATCCCCAAACTTCGTTAAACTCTCACCGGATATTCTTATATATTTATTCTTTTTTTCAAACGGAAAAACATAAATAAATTCATCAATGGTAAAATTTGTAAGTCGAAGAGTATTTTTTAGATAATCTTCAAGAATCTTCTTATAAACCACATGCTGTGGCCACTTATTATTCTTTATTTTTTCCTCTTGTTTTTCAAAGTTTCCTGTCTTGTAATCAATAATACGAAAGTGGTGTTTTCCGGTCTCATCCTTGTATTGATCCACCCGATCAAGCTCTCCATAAAAGCAAACATCCAAAGAAATCGTTGGGTTACTGTTTTCATCTTTTTCTACCGCTATCTTCTCTGTATAAAGAAGATCACCGTCATTCATTCCAATTTGCAATTCGCAGGCAAACACTTGCCACTGTTTATTATCCGGCTTGTCATGAAGTTCTCTATGGAGATTCTGCAATGTAGTAAAAATTCCCTTCCTATACTCATTGACTTCTCTGTCAAATACAACCTGTGACGGGATCGGCACTTCTTTTTTTAGCCTTTCAACCAAATCATCAAAAATCTCATTTAGCTTGCTCTCATTTACCACTTCCGATACATCGGTTTTTCCAACAAGCTCTGCATTACAATATTCCTGAAATGTATTATGGCAAAGTGTACCCTTCCTAGCAGCATCCAGCCAAGATCCGGTATCCAGTTTCAATTCTTCCTTCACATAAATGCTTCTGACTTTGTTGTAATAATACCTTCTTGGGCACTCCAACATTTGGTTCAAATTGGAGGCGCTTAATTTTTCCGGGCCTGTTTTTTTTGATAAAGTAGGATTCTCTTGGTTTTGTTCCACCTCATCCAAAATCCAATCGTCATTTTTTCCGTCGATGTAATTATAATCAAGTATTTTGTAACCGCTTTCAGATTCATCCGGATTTGTTTTTCCCAACTCTTTCATCAGTCGCGTCATGTAGATAGAAACCGCTAATTCCTGTGGAATCGTTTGGGTAACATCATATCCGGCATAGGACATGGTTACCTGTTTTGCTTTTGTCATGCAAAGTGTATCGTTCAAAAATTTTTCTTTTTGTTCTTGAGGAGTAAGAGCATAAATATCAGGCAATTCTACCATTTGATTTATCACCGCTCTTTTTAAAAGTGATGAATCCGCCGTACTGATACTAAAGTTGGAATCTGACATCCCCACAAAATAAATATAATCTCGATCTGTCACATATCGTTTACTAAACAACATCATCCGAACTGCAGAACCGTTCGTTTCTTTATTAATTCTCATTTTTTTAACGGCTGAAGAAATCTCTTCTGCGGCAGCCTTTACATCCATAACGGAGTTGTCGTAAGAGTATCGTTTGCGAAGTAGTCCCATAATTGCCACATATCCGGCCCAAGTCAATCCACGTTCTTTTGCATGTAGTCTTACGGCTGTGTCAATTCTGTCAAACCAATTCTTTAACAAATCTTCTCCGTCGGTCTGAAAAATCATTCTCAACTGTTCCGTGGTTTCTAAGACCTTGGTGTCATAATCCTCTGAAGCAACTTTTCTTCCCTGAGTTTCAGCAAGTCCCTTGTCATAAACAACAAATCCTGCTTTTCCAATTTGATATTCCAAATCTCTTACTCCGCCTTCAGAAATCCAGTCACAATACTCTAAAACAAATTGTAGCATAGGGTTTTTGACAGCTTCCACTCCCGAGTCAACATAGACAGGAATCCCTTCCTCCGCCATAATCATAAGACCGGAAGATAAAAGTTTTTGATCCATGCACAAAATATCCACATCAGAAATAGGAATTTTCTTTTCACGAATATTCTTTACAATATTCCGAATTTCATTGGCCATGGTATAGGCTTTAACCACACGAATATCTCCGCATCTTAGTTCGTTTATATCCCGATGAATCATAGAAATTTCTGTCAGATAATCTTCCGCCGTAAATGGAAGAAAAGCCTCGATAAAACGCTTTTCCAACGGTAAAAGATCCCAAGGCAAAAGCAATCCAACATTTTGCTTTTTAAAACGAATAAATGCAGGATCACCCGGTTGTGTGTTTTCTAATATACGAATCGCTGTTAAAATCAAAGCGACATTGTCATAACAATTCCCTTCGTTAAAATCTTCTTCGTTTTTCAACATCTTCGCATAGTCTTTTTGAACCTTTTCTATCAGCGAAATATTGATTTTATCTGCTTCATTCGGTTGAAAATTAGGATTCTTTTTTCCGCAGCGTAATTCATTTATTATGCGGTAAAATTCCCCTGCCAAAGCAGTGTCCACTGTCTCCCTAGGAATTATACTCTCATATTCCTTACCGGATATAATATTTTTAATCAACATCTTTGCAGTATCATCATCGATACAATCCACATAAGCAGATTCCTTTTCATAAGATTGCTTTGCAATAATGATTTCTTTTGCAAGCATCTGCAAGTTTGTAACCGTTACACCGGATACATCCACTCCTTCAAATCGATTTAACCCACGTACCCATGCACCTCCATTTTTCATGGACTCACATAGAATTAGTTTACGTGGCTTTTCAGCCAACCAGTTTTTAATCTCCTTAGTCATTTTTAATCTTCTCTTTTTTACTTCTCCACTTTTCTTTGGCGCTCATGAGTATTAACTATTTTGAATACATTGTGATACTTCAAACCAACATATCTATAGTATCACATCCCCCCTCAATATGCATTTTTCTATTGGTTTAATTATTATCCTTATACTATAATAGTTCTATGGTTGAAATTAAACGCGCAAAAAGAGAAACGAATAAGACCACAAAGATCTTATTCGTCATAGAATTATTTTTTACCCTGATATTAATGGGTACCATATTCTATTTTTCTTCCCAGCCAGCAGATGAATCTCAGGAATTAAGTGATGGTATAGTGTATCACGTCATTGTTCTTTTTCGTGCTGTTATACCCGGTATATCTTTCGACATTGCCAGTTTTATCGTCCGGAAAGCCGCGCATGCCACTGAGTACTTACTTCTCGGTTTCTTTTGGTGTAAAACCGTTATCTATTGGCACAGACTCCAGGATGTCCATCGGGGTGCTCCCACAGGATTCCTTAAAATTTTTCTTTTTTCCTGGAGCATTCCGGTTTTGTATGCAATTTCAGATGAAGTGCACCAGTCCTTTGTCCCCGGCCGTTCCTGCGAACTCAGGGATATGTGTATTGATGCCTGTGGCGCACTCATTGGCGTATTAATCGCATTGGCGTTCCAACACAAGAGCGCTCTTCGGAAGTAATACTTTAGAAGAAAAGTCTCTTACATCTTCGCTGGAAAAAACAACCTTCCAATCTCCTGAGAAGAATAGCACGCGATGGTCAGATTCTTTTCCGTTAAAGAACACCTGATACTCTTTTGTTTCATCCTTTAATCGGTATCCGATGACACCTCTCCGGAAATATGTTTTTTTAACAGGTGATAATCCCTCTTTTTTGTTTAAACAAGAAAGGCACTTTCGGAAGGCTATCAACTTTTTATAATAGGAAATCATATCTCCGTAAGTATCCACGTTTTTCCAGTTAATGGCATTTACAGAAAGCGGTAAATTGTAAGAGTTTTCCTCTCCCTGTTTGCTGCGGCAAAATTCCTCTCCGGATAAAAAGAACACCTTTCCCGGCATCAGCATATAAAGTGCCACTGCCAGTTTGTACTCCTTTAATCGAAGCGTCTCATCCTTTGTGGTGAAAGACAGCTTATCCCAAAGCGTATGATTGTCATGACAGGATACATAGGAAATTCGTCGTGCTGCCTTTGCAGGCTCCTCGCAAGCCAAAGAAAGCAAGGTCTTTTCCAATCCTTTTCCGCCATTAGCAAAGCCACCCTCTGCAAACTCAAACACGCTTCCCTTGATTCCGTCCCGGATATCATCGGAGAAATACCCGATACCCGGCAAAAGGGTAGGGATGTTTTCTTTTGTAATCAGTTCTTTCGGGTAGGCAAGGTGGGTCTCTCCTGCTTTCCAAGGCTCTCCGTAGATGACTTTTTCTCCCACACCAAACTCTTTATCTAAGGCACTGCGCACTGCTTCGATACACTCCGTATCCATCAGTCCCATCAAATCAAATCGAAATCCATCAATATGATATTCTTTTGCCCAATGCAACACAGAATCCACGATATATTTCTTTGCCATAGGCATCTCGCTTGCCACGTCATTACCACAAGCAGAACCATTGGAAGAATCTCCGTTTTCATCCACACGATAAAAATACCAGGGACAGGTTTTCTGTAGTGCGGTCTCTAAATTATAGGTATGATTGTATACCACATCCATAATCACACGAAATCCCATACGATGCAGGGACTGCACCATCTCCTTGCATTCTTTGATACGGACTTCTCCGTGATAAGGGTCTGTAGAAAAGGAGCCTTCCGGCACATTATAATTCATAGGGTCATAGCCCCAGTTAAACTGCTCTTTATCCCCTGCTTCGTCCACAGAAGCAAAATCGTACATAGGCATGATTTGGATGGTATTTACCCCAAGCTTTTTTACGTGAGATAGTCCGTACAAAGAAGTTTCATCGTAGACTTCCCGGGCCAGTGCCGCAAAGGTGCCTCGAAACTCTTTTGCATATCCCGCGGTTTCATCCCATGAAAAATCCTTTACGTTTAACTCATAAATGACATCCTCGGATTCCTTTGCAGGAGCCTGATCTTCATCCCAGCCATCCGGATTTGTCTTTTTGAAATCCAAAAGCTGTGCCCGATGACCGTTAACTCCACAAGCTGTCGCATAGGGATCTGTAGAAATCGTGACCCGCTCTCCAAACTCCAGAGCAAAATCATAGTAGATTCCCTCCAAGTCTTTGGATCCGTCATACTTCCAAACACCGAAATCAGTACAAGTCATTTCCGCTTCGTTTCGCACCGGGCTTACGTCTCCATCCGCAAAAAACCGAATGCGAACCTTGGTAGCCACAGGGGCCCACAGCAAAAAATGAGCGCCCTTTTCATCCAAAAAGGCGCCCAACTTGCCCTCATATGTATAATTTTCTTCAAACTCTTTTGAAGTATAATACTTCTTTATATTGATTGCTGAGGTATTCACGTTTTCTCCTTACCCTCATCTGTTTCTATTGCACTTTTATAGCGCTACATCCGATAAATCACCACGCCCTTGGGAGAAAGTTTTTTCTTTGCATATTTCCGGGCATACAATATCTTTTCCTCACCGCCGATTGCTACTTCTACAGGGTCCTCTCCGCAGTTTAACACCACTTTGATTACCTCATCGTCCATCAATTTCATATATTCGATGGCCCGTTTATCCTTTACATCATTGGGGAAATGAAAGTTTCTGCTCTTAAAGGTCCCATGGGTTTTTCTAAGAGTAATCAGTTTCTTTACTTCCTCAATTCTTTCCTTGTAAACTCCCGCGTCAATTTCATCCCACGGCATACATCTGCGGCAATCCGGATCGTGTTGTCCTTCAAGCGCCACTTCCGTTCCGTAGTAAATGCACGGGCTTCCCGGCATGGTGAACAAAATCGCAAGCTGCTGATAGAACAAATCCAAATCCCCCTGGACTTTATCCATCAAACGATTGGTGTCATGGGAGTCCAAAAGGTTAAACAATACATCATTTGCTTGTTGTTGATACATGGTAAAACATCTGTTTATACTGTGTTCAAACTCGATTTTCTCCCAGTTGTCAAAGACAAAGTAGTTGTGAATGGCTGTAGCCAATGGGTAATTCATTACCGCATCATACTCATCTCCCAACAACCACTGGTTGCTGTCGTGCCAGATTTCACCCAGCAAATAAAAGTCTGACTTTTTAGACTTGGTCATCTCTCGCAGACGTTTTAAAAACTTGTGGCTGATTTCATTTCCCACATCCAAACGAAGTCCGTCGATATCGAATTCATCAATCCAAAATTCCACCAAGTCCAGCAAATATTCTTGGACCTTTGGGTTTGAAGTATTAAGTTTTGGCATATGATCCGCAAAAGCGAAAGAATAATAACGTCCGTCCCTGGTATCTCTTTGAGAAGACAAAATGTTTCTCCAGTTTTCATGAGCAAAGACACCCTCGTCAATCATATACCAGTCGAAGTATTCGGAAGCCATACCGTGTTCCAGAACATCCTGCCAGGCAAAAAAATCCACGCCGGTATGATTAAACACTCCGTCCAGCATCACACGGATTCCTGCCGCATGACACTTATCCACCATATCCCGCAAAAGTTCATTGGTCCCGAAATGGGGGTCTACTTTTTTGTAATTCTTCGTATTATATTTATGATTGCTGTCTGCTTCAAACACCGGAGTTAAATACAATCCCCCAACTCCTAAATCCTTCAAGTAAGGAATACGGTTCATAATACCTTTGATATCTCCACCGTAATAGTCGTTATAACCGGAAATGGGTTCGGACTTCCAGGGTTTTACACCCTCCGGATCTATGGAAGAATCTCCGTTTGCAAAACGCTCCGGGAAGATTTGATACCAAACCGTATCGTTTACCCAGTTTGGAGTATCAAAAATATCCGCTTTATTCATCCACGGCACAATAAAGTAGGACAAATCATTACCACTTTTGTGGAATTCCTCTTCCGTATAGAATCCGTTTTCAAAATAATATATTTTTTCATCGCCGCTGATAAGTTCAAAATAGTATTTCAAACGTTTAAAAGGCGGACGAAGGGTGGTGGTCCACCAAATGTGAGATTTCAGTCGCTTCTTAAAAACGATTTCCTCTCGCATTCCTTGCCACTGCTCTTTTCCGCCCATGATACCGGCTAAGTAGGGATCGCCCTGTACAATAAAAACACGATCCACATCATAGCCCGTTTGAATATTTATGATTAAATCCTCCGGATTTAAAGCATATGCGAATTGATTTGCAGTACGGTGATAAATTGCTGCAATTTCCATAATTTAAAATTCTCTCTATCTCATTTCACTCGCAAAAAAGGCTTAGCCCTTTACTGCACCGGACATACCTTCCACATAGTTTTTCTGCATGATAACAAACAGAATCGCAATCGGAACCGATACAACAACCGCACCGGCAGCAAAGCAGGTATACCAGCTGTGAATATATTCTTTCTGAAGCATATTCCAAAGACCGATGGCCACCGTATACTGATCCTGATTTGCACGGCAGATTACCTTTGCAAAAATAAAGTCTACCCAAGGACCGATAAAGCTGGTTAATACCGTATAGATAATAATCGGCTTGGAAAGGGGAATGGTAATCTTTGTAAAAATCTGCCAACGGGTTGCGCCGTCAATTAAAGCTGCCTCATCCAAGGATTTTGGGATGGTATCAAAAAATCCTTTTGCAATATAAAAGCCCAAACCGGAGCATGCCGAATACACTAAAATCAAAGATACGCGAATCATATTGCCTTCCGTTAAGTTAAAGGCCTTTAAAATGTAATATACGGCAATCATGGACATAAATCCCGGGAAAAGGGTTAAAATCATGGCCATATTCATGTAGGTCTTTCTAAACTTAAAGCGAAGGCGTGACATACAATAAGATACGCTAAGCACAAAAATAGTCGAAATAATGCAGGTAAAAATCGCTATAATCAGCGTATTTGTAAACATTTTGGGGAAGTTTAGGATACTAGTATCCGTAAAAAGCTTTACATAGTTTTCAAGGGTATAACTCTTTGGAAAGAAGGTATTTACATAGCTTCCCTTTTCAGCACGAAGGCTGGTTAAAACAATCCATATAATCGGAATCACCCAGATAAATGCGAGGATGGAAAGGAAAATATGAACCAACACATTGATAAATAAACGTCTGCCGTGTAACGGCTGAAATCTTTCTTTTTCCATTACATGAATTCCTCCTCATTTTTATAGCTTCCGGTATTTCGATAGGTCACAAGCGCTACGATGGAAAGTACCACAAATGAGAAAATACCGATAACTGCACCGATGTTGTAATACTTCTGATCTACGGTAAGCTTATACAACCAGGTTACCAAAAGATCTGTCTGTCCGGCGGTATCGCCTACGTAGGTCGGTCCACCACCGCTTAACAAATAAATGACATTGAAGTTGTTGATATTTCCGGTAAAGGATGTAATCAAATACGGTGCCGTTACAAACAAGGTATAAGGCAATGTAATTTTAAAGAAAGTAACAACCGGTCCCGCACCATCCACCTTGGCAGCCTCATACAAATCCGCCGGGATATTCTGCAGGATTCCGGTAACCTGAAGCATGGTGTACGGAATACCAACCCAAAGGTTAATAAGAATCACCGTTACACGTGCCCACATGGCATCTTCCCAGAAAGGCAAAGGCGAATCAATCAGTCCCATATTTTGTAAGATCACGTTCAATGCACCCTGACGCTGTAACATGGTTCTCATAATAAGAAGTGATACGAACTGTGGTACTGCGATGGAAAGGATGAACATAAATCTCCAAAATCCCTTGATTCTGGTATCCTTTCGGTTAATGATAAGGGCCAAAATCATTCCCAAAATGTAGTTTAAGAATGTGGCAAAGAAGGCCCAAACGATGGTCCAAGCAAGCACATGCCAGAACTGGCGACCGATGTTTCCGTTAAAATTAAGAACACGGCCGAAGTTTGCAAGTCCAACCCAGTCAAATAAGATTTCATGATTTCCTTCTTTGGAATAATTGGTAAAGGCCATGGAAATCATAAAAATAAGCGGTACAACGTTAAAAAGTAAAATTCCCAAAACCGGAAGTGACATTAACGTAATATGAACATTCTGATGAAACAGAGACTTTACTTCTTCTCTGAAGTTCATGACCGGCTTTCCCTTTGCAATATCACACTGCAAAGCATAAGACTTTTGCAACTGTAATACCCAAAGTAAAACAAAGGCTGCCGTTACAACAAGAGTTGCTACTCCATATAATAAAATGAGCACGGAATTATCACCCTGGGTATATTCAAATACTCCCAAGTCATCATTCCACACCTTCCCCTGTTCGTTTTCTCCAAGTCCCGGAAGTCCTGCCAAGCAAGCGGCTCCGGTGTTTATCATAAACAGGATATATGCAATCTCTAAAACGAAAACAGAAATACCTTTTACAATCTGCTTGTGTGCGGCAATTCCGGCTCCCATAATAATTGCAGATAATTTCGTGGTAGCATCTCCTCTTGTAAGAGCAGCGACTACGCCATCTTCTTTAATCTTCATTTAAATACTCCCTGTATTTCTTTTTCAAAAAAATACCGCAGGTGAAACCCTCACCTGCGGCACTTCTTCGAAGTTTATTTCCTATACACTATAATAAGGAGGGTAATAGTATACAAATTGAAAACAAATTACTCTACTGCGTCAGTGTTCATGGTTTCGTTCATGCTTTCTGTCTTTTCCTGAGCATTTGCTTCAGTTACAGATCCTGCAACGATTTCTTTACCCATGGACTCAGCAGGTCCCCAGTAGTTGCCCATAGCTGCAACGAGTGGCTGAAGAACTGATTTACCGTTTAATACATCTACCTGGGCAGCTGCTACAAGGTCATCACCAACGTTTACAGAAGCGATGGTTGGGATGATGTTTCTCATATCATAGTGATCTTTCTGAGCATCAGCGCTTCCAAGATAAGTTGCAAGAGAGATTGCAACCTTCTGGTTTGCACAGTTCGGGTTAACACCGATTGCCTTAGATCCTGCGAAAGCTTTGATCTGGCATTCTTTTCCGTCAAGTGTGTATGTAGGAGCAGCTACAACACCCATGTTATCGCCAAGTGCTTCTTTTACGTTTTCGTAATCCCAAGAACCTGAGAAGATAGCATTTACAGAACCATCAGCTAAACCTGCGATACCAGCACCGTCTGCATCGTTTACGAAGTTTTTGTTCTTGTTTAAGTTAACCAAGTATTTTGTAACTGCTACTGCATTTTCTCCACCGAAGTCGATACCTGCAGATTCATCGGTTCCGTCACCGAAAAGTGTACATCCGTTTCCAGCATAGAAACCTGCGATATACCAGCTGTTTGTAAGTGGGAAGGAAACCTTTCCTTTTTCAAGCATTGTATCTAAGTTCTTTACATCCTCATCAGAGAAAACTGACTTATCATAGTACATAAACCAGGTATTTCCTGTGAAAGGAACACCGTATACACCACCGTCATATGTAACGGAAGCAACGGTTGTATCTGAGTTTTCTGACTGAATTTCAGATAATGCATCTCCACCGAACTCAGCAAGTGCGTTGTTTGCAACTAAGTTAGGAATCTGATCGTTTGCATACATAAATACGTCTGCAGCTGCTGTTGGGTCAGCGGAAATTGTGTTTCCTGCATCACCTTCGGAGCAAACTTCATAAGTATATGTAATGTTCCATTCCGGATGAGCTTCGTTGAATGCTTCACATTCCTTCTCTAACCAGCCTGCATCCTGATCTTCCTGTGGGCTCCATACGGTAAGAGCAACATCTTCGGTTTCTCCCTCTGCTGCTGCGCCGTCTGTGGAAGCTGCTCCATCAGTACTTTCTGTCTTGTTACCACATCCGGCAAATGCTGTAGCTACCATTGCGGATGCAAGTACAACTGCCAAAACTTTTTTCTTCATTTGTTTTGATCTCCCTTCTTTTCCCCCGAGCCTGTCGGGTTTTGTAACAAATACGATCTTTTTTGGTAACGTTTCCAATGTTTCCAAAAAAATTTTCGCAACATTTCGTTGCTATGGGTTAAATATACACTCCAATCACCCGAAAATCAACCGCTATTTTTCGTATTTTCCTATTTTTGTGTATATTCCCCAATACAATCCACCGATTTTTGTGCTATTTATAGAATTTATTTTCGTAAAGTTTCGAAAACTTGTATTTTGTACTATTATTTATCTATAATTTAATACGAAAATAATAAATAACAATTTACCTGAGTATACTATTTTAAATTTCAATGTATACATAGACGGTTACAGCCGTAATCTCTCGCTAGAAAAATTACGAATTTAATTTTGAGAAAAAGGCACCGCGTCTTAAGTCGCATCCATGCTCCTGCGACGCTCTCGGCACCATCCGGGTGCCTCGTGCTTTTTCTTGCAAAATGAAATTCTATTTTTCAAGTTCGAGATTTAAGTCTTGTAACCGTCTATGTATACATTGAAATTTATAAAGTCTTCGCAATCACTTTAATAGACGTGTATAAGGTTTTGTTCTTTGAGGTGAGAGCTTAATGAAATAGAAATCTGTTTTGTACAAAATATTTGCACGAGGCGCCACGGAAGGCGCCGAGAGTGTCGCAACGAAACGGATTGAGATAAGACACGGTGCAAATATTTCAAAACAGATTTTGTAATTTCATTTAGCGAACACCTATGGAACAAAATCTTATGCGCGACTGTTAAAGTGATGGGGTAGTCATATAAATTGTTATCTAAAAGAAAAGAGAGAATTCAGATATGGCGACGATAAAAGATATTGCAGAAAAATTAGGAGTATCCGTCAGCACTGTATCCAAGGGCTTAAACGGTGCCAAAGATATTTCCGAGAGTCTGCGCAAACAGGTTTTGGACACCGCAGTTGAAATGGGATATACCACAAAGCGCAAAGCCTCTTCCGATTGCAGATTGGCTTTCTTTATAGAAAACATGTCCTGCGAAAAAGAGTCCGATTTCGGTCATGATCTGCTTATCGGTTTTAAGCAGGGAGGATTTAGCGAAAATTACGACATTCAAGCCATCCCTGTTACACCGGAGTTTCAGCAGGAAGTAAATTACAATAATTTTATGTTGGAAAACAACTTCGTCGGAGCATTCTGTGCGGGACTTGCATTAAATGATCCTTGGATAAAACAGTTTGAGGGAACCTCCTTTCCAACGGTTTTGTTGGATAACTTTATTCCAAAAAATCCCCACCTTTGCTACATGGGTACGGATTCGGAAGAAGGCATTGAAATGGCTGTTTCCTATCTGGTTTCCTTGGGGCATGAAAAAATCGCATTTTTGAACGGTTCCAAAGATTCCATGATTTCGGACCGGCGTATGCGAGCATATCTTCGTTCCATGAATCAACATAAGCTTCCCATCGATCCGAATCTCGCCATCTACGGATATTTCGTGGCTGACGCGGCAAAATATCATGTACCGTCCTTTATCGATGCCGGTGTTACTGCGGTTTTATGCGGAAACGACGACATTGCAAGCGGTGTAATTGATTGCGTAAAAGAAATGGGCTTCTCCGTCCCGGAGGATATCAGCGTTATCGGGTTTGATGATATGCCCTTTGCGGAAAACCTGTATCCGCCATTAACCACCGTTCGTCAGGACAGAAACGAATTGGGAAGAAGTGCTTTTTACATATTAAAGGGAATGTTAAACGGAGTTTCCCCCAGCAAATTTTTGCTTCGACCGAGTTTGTCCGTCCGCGCCTCTGTAAGCATTGCAAAGCCACGCTTGGCTGTTCGACGCAGCGACTCTATGGATTCTGTTCTTCACATAAACCCAAGACTCTACGAGGAGAATCTGAAGCAGCTTTAGTTGCCTGCGTTTTTTGTAACGCTTTAAAAATAAAAAAATATCCCAATTATAATTTAGGAGGTAAGTAATGAATTATAAGAGAATCACTGCAGCCGTACTTTGTACCACTCTCATGTTGGGAGGATGCGGCATATCTCACAAGAACCAAACATCCATAGAAGACAAATATCGTACCAATTATGAGATTTTTGTCTATTCCTTTTACGATAGTAACGGGGACGGCATTGGCGATATCAACGGCATCACCCAAAAACTGGATTACCTGAACGACGGCAATTCCAAAACCGATTCCGACCTGGGCATTAACGGCATTTGGCTTACACCTGTTTGTCCTTCCACCACGTATCACAAATATGACATAACAGATTATTGTGATATCGATGCGGAATTCGGTACCATGGAAGACTACGAAAAACTCATTGAGGAATGTCACAACAGAGGCATTACCGTGACTTTTGACTTTGTCATGAATCACACTTCTTCCAAGCATCCCTGGTTTACGGAAGCAGTTTCCTATTTAAAGACACTTCCTCAGGAAGCAACGGAAGCAGATATTGATACCAAAGCTTGCCCCTACGCGGGATACTACAATTTTTCCAAAGAAGCCAAAGATGGCTACGTGAACTTAGAGGGAACCAACTGGTATTACGAAGCCAGATTCTGGTCCGAGATGCCGGATACAAATCTTGATAACCCGGCTCTTCAAAAGGAGTTTATCGACATTGCCAAATTTTGGATGGACAAAGGTGTAGATAATTTCCGATTGGATGCTGTTACATCTTATTACACCGGGAATCCGGAAAAAAATACAGAAACTTTAAAATGGTTAAACGACGCTGTAAAAGCATACAACGAAAATGCCTATATCGTTGCGGAAGCCTGGACTACCCAAAAAGAATATGCTTCTTACTACGCCAGTGGCATCGACAGTTTCTTTGACTTTGCATTTGCGGATAAAGACGGAGTTATTGCAAAAACCGTAAAAGGACAGGTCTCTGCCCCTTCTTTTGCAAAAGCCCTCGAAAAAGAAGAAGCGCTTTATGCTTCGTATAATGAAAACTATATCAACGCCCCCTTCTATACCAACCACGACATCAATCGTTCCGCCGGTTACTACTCCGGAGACTATGCCTCCGATATGGTAAAAATGGCCGAAGGCTTAAATCTTTTGATGTCCGGAAACGCCTATATTTACTATGGGGATGAAATCGGAATGAAGGGTTCCGGAAAAGACGAAAATAAGCGGGCTCCCATGCAATGGACGTCAAATCAAAATGAACAAGGCACCTGTCGCGGTCCTAAAGACATGGACGACATAGAAATGATTTACGGTTCTTTGGACACTCAGATAAATGATCCCGGTTCTATCTTTTCCTATTATCGGGATGCGATTTCCTTACGAAACGAATATCCAATGATTGCACGGGGAGCAACCACCCTTGTCAAGGAAAGCGATACCGCAAACTCCTGCATTATTAAAAAAAGCAGTGAAAAATACGGTGATCTTTACATCGCCATCAATCCTACGGAAGAAACAGAAGCCATCGACATCTCCGATGTGGGCGAAAAAAGGCTTCATGTAAAAGAAGGGCTCTATGCGGACAACGTCACCGACAAAGCCAGAATCAGGAAGAACGTTGTGTTCCTTCCGCCATATAGCATAGTTGTCTTAGAATAAAGAATCTATATAGTTATTTTAAACTAAAAAAATCGTAGAATATTTTTTGCGTAGAGCGCTTCTTTGGCGTTCGGCAAAAAAGTATTCTACGATTTTTTAATATCTAAATGATACTTTGGCAGAGTTCTTTTATCCGCATTTTTATCGCTTCATATACGCGATTTCTTCATAGAACTCTATCGGAACCTGAAGCTCATCGTGTTCGCGTTTTTTTACTAAGTTCTCCAAGGGTTTTACAGCCTGTGCCCCCCTGTTCTTGCGACGATTTACAAGCTCCATATACTGACCGTTTGACATCAAAGGTTCACTCACTTCCATGGTAAACGGACAATAGCGATACAAAATATCACGGCTGACTTTCGAAAGCCGAAGCGATCCGTTTGCTTCGTACATAACATAGAGTACATAATCCGCAACAAAGACTTTTCTAAAGTTGTTTCCGGCTTTTTGCAAAGCCTTCTTAACCTTTTCCTTTTGTTCCGGATTCAAGCCGGAATTCTTTCGATAGTACTGAAGAAAATCCGCATATTCCGAAGTAAGGGAAGGTTCGGAAATATCGTTCCAGTGAACCCCTTGCTCGGTCTTGCACATTTCCCACCGGAACTCGCCACACATACGGGTAACCGCCAGGGAGAAATCCTCCAATGAGAAAATCGGCATCAGCATTCTTGCAGAAGTAGAACGTTTCTTTCCTTCAATTTCCTGCCAAAGAACACTTCGGTTTCCGATATTCGGCATTAAAATAACATACGGGTTACACTCGGTATGCAAGGTAAGCTTCGGCATAGTCTCATCATCTTCCGAGGCAAAGGTATACTCGCGATAGAAAATCTGAAAATCAATTTGCTTAAGCTTATTCAATTCCTCGTTGATTCTTGCCTGAGATGCAAAACATTTCTCTAAGGGCATCATCTGATTTACAGAGTCAAACACCGGTATAAATACGGAAATTCGTCCAAACGTCATACGATTTCCAAGAGCAACGAGATTCTTGATTTCAAACGATACTCGTTCGACTTCATCATCCAGCATCTCTGCCTCTCTCTCCTCAGAGATATCTCCGTTTTGTTTCATTTCCCGAAGCGCTGCCGGATAATCCAAGTCAAACTCATTTTTCGAAGGCATAACCTTCATGTCATAAACCAAACGCAGCCACTCCGGAACCGTCACGATTTTGCCTTGAGGATCCTTTACATAAGTAACATGCAATTTATACAACATCGCAATGTCTTCGCTGTCTACAATTCGTTCATCAAAGAAACCGAATTTTAAGAACAACTCCACTTCAATCGGCGTATTTGCTCCGTTTTCTTTGAAATAACGAAGAATAGCTTTTCTGTAAATCTTATAGAACTGATCTGTAATACCGCGACGAAGTTTACGTACGTTTTCATCAGTAGCGCTTCGATCCGGAAGTCGAACATAATTGTCCATCAGTTGCATCATCTTTTCTGCAGTGGTTGAATCCACTCCGGAATATGCAATAATCGTAGCCGCTGCATCTTCCATACTTGGAACTGCGCCATCGGAAGTCACAGCTTCTCCGGCCTTATCCAGACCGGTCTTTTCTCTGTTTAAAGCAGCAAATGCTGTCTGAAACTCTTTTGTTTCATCCTTTAATCGCTTGATGTATTTTTTATATCCGTTGATACGGTCTGTAATCTCGTGAATGCACTCGGAAATGTTATAGATGGTTCCCACACACATCTCCACACCAAGAGAATACACCGTCTTCATCATCTTATCATCATAGGTATATACGGATTTTAAGAAGCGGGACTCCCATCCCGGCAACTTCATGTTTTCTGTCGGCTCCTTTAAATTTTCCACATCGGAAAAGTCTTCCGGTTTCTTTCCAACAGCATTACAAAGTGACGGATAATTTCGCAAGTCATCCTGCAAGTCCGTATAAGTCTTTTGGGCTTCCTGCTCTACGACATCCAAAAACTTAAGGATAGAATACGCATTATTTACAGATGCAGACGCAATAACAGGTGCAATCTTTTTGTTTACGGAAATCACCTTATCAATGGCTTCCATATCCTCGAAAGGATATGAATAAAGTGTGCATTCTTCATTTGCCTCGTAATTGTAAACAAACGTCCTTCCGGGTTTTTCCGCAAGTCCCAATATACTTCCGGTTTTTAGAATAATCGGTTCTTTATTTCCCGGATAGGACATACGAACAGAGCCCTTAAGAACAATTTCCAAGGACTCTACTTTTTCCCCCGCGCTATGAATTTGTGAATTGGCCCCACATTTTTGCATCCCCATATATGTGTCTCCTATATTGTATACTACGCCTCGTTATAAAGCGGCTTTACTTCCTCTGTGTACACTTTAACCATAAATATTGCTGCCAATGTTACAGCAACCAATTCAGCAATCGGGAACGCCCACCACACAGCAGAAAGGCCACTGATTTTTGACAAAATATACGCCACCGGCAGTAATACTAAAAGCTGTCGGCTAATCGCATTTATCATAGAAATAAACCCATGCCCCATGGCTTGGAAGAAGGACGAACTTACAATAGAAAATGCAGCCAGCAAAAAGTGTAAACTGATAATACGTAGTGCAGGCACTCCGATTGCAAGCATATCATCCGATGCCGAGAACAACAAAAGCATCTTTTCCGGCACTGCCACAAACAACACAAATCCTATGGATATCATAACATACGCAGCCAAATATGAATACTTTAAGGTTTGTTTGATTCGATCCGGTTTTCTTGCTCCAAAGTTATAGGCAATAATCGGCATCATCCCGTTGTTTAATCCGATAATCGGAAGTAGCACAAAGGACTGCAACTTAAAGTATACACCGAAGACCGCCGTTGCTGTAGCAGAAAAGTTAATCAATATCTTATTAAATCCAAATGTCATAATCGAGCCAATGGACTGCATGATAATCGAAGGTAATCCGATTTCATAAATTCTTTTTACATTTTCCAGTCGAAGCGGATACTTCCTAAACGAAATAACCAACTCTTTATTCTTTGTCTTATTAAAATACAGAGCCAACAGTCCGCCGACACTCTGTCCAAAAATTGTTGCAATTGCAGCTCCGGCGATACCTAATTTGGGAAATCCAAACCATCCGAAGATTAAAATCGGATCCATAATCATATTGATGCAGGCGCCTACAATCTGAGTAATCATGGAAAGATTTGTCTTTCCTGTGGACTGTAACAGTTTTTCCATCATTACCTGGAAAAACATACCGACACTTAGGATTCCGACAATCTGCATGTAGGTAATGCCGGCACTTACAATCTCCGGATTTGAAGTCTGAATCCGAAAGAACGGACGACATATAAATGTAATCAAAACCGCAAACACAATATACGTAAAGAATGTAAGATACACGCTCGTGGTAGCAATCGCATTTGCTTTTTCATACTTCTTCGCGCCAAGGTATCTTGAGACCAGGGCATTGACGCCAACGCCGGTTCCGATACCAAACGCCACCATCAGTGTCTGCAACGGGAACGCTAAAGAAACCGCCGTCAATGCTTCTTCCGAAATCATAGCTACGAAGATAGAATCCACGATGTTATATAATGCCTGCATCAGCATGGAAAGTATCATCGGAGTGGACATATTCACAAGAAGTTTTCCAACAGGCATGACGCCCATCTTGTTTTCTGCTTGAATGTTTGACATTTATACTCCTTTTATTTTATCTGCGATTCGAGCACAGTTTTTGCAGTCGAAAGTGCATCTGTGATTCCTGCCGGATTCTTTCCGCCGGCCTGCGCCATATTCGGGCGTCCGCCGCCGCCACCGCCAACCTTCGGTGCTACTTCTTTGATTAAGTTTCCGGCATGCGCACCCTTTGCAATGGCGCCATCGGTTGCCATAACCATAAGAGATACTTTTCCGTCAGCTTCGGATGCCAGTACGATAACACCGTTTTCTCCGACTGATGCCTTTAACTCGTCACCCAAATCACGGAGTCCGTTCATATCTACACCAGAAAGTGCCTTTGCAATAAAGTTTACTCCCTTAACATCCTCCATGTCACCGGAAGCATCTCCAAGAGCTTCCTTTGCAGCCTTCGCTTTCATGGATTCCAGTTCGGAAGATACCTCTTTTAATTCCTTCTGTAAGGAAGCAATCTTTGCAACAAGGTTTGACGGGTCTGTCTTCGCCTGGGTTGCAGCCTCGTTTAAGGTCTCTTCCACTTTCTTATAATATGCAATTACGTTTGCACCGGTAATTGCTTCAATTCGGCGAACACCACCTGCAACACCGGACTCGGAAACAATCTTAAAGGTTCCGATATCGGCAGTATTCTTTACATGTGTACCACCGCAAAGTTCCTTGGAATATTCTCCCATGGAAACCACGCGTACACTGTCACCGTATTTCTCGCCAAAGAGTGCCATGGCACCGCTTTCTCTGGCCTCATCCATGCTCATAATATCTGTAACCACATCCACACCTGCAGCAATACGTGCATTTACCAGTGCCTCAACTTTTTCAAGTTCCTCTGCCGTCATTGCCTTATCATGAGAGAAGTCGAATCGTGTACGATACGGATCCTGATAAGAGCCTGCCTGCTCTACATGATTTCCAAGTACCTCACGAAGTGCCTTCTGAAGAAGGTGAGTGGCAGAATGGTTTTTGCAGGTGGCTTCACGAAGGAAGGTATCTACTGCAAAGGTAGCATTCTGTCCTTTTGTAAACATTCCGGATTTTACATATCCCACATGTGCAATCTTGTTGCCCACAACTTTTATGGTATCCTCAACAATAAATTCAGCGACAGTTTTTTCTCCGGAAACAACAGAAATAACACCCTTATCGCCCTGCTGACCACCCATGGTTGCATAGAACGGAGTCTTTTCAGCAATGATTGCACCCTTATCGCCTTCGGCAAGCACATCACTAAGCTCACTGCCATCTTCATTAAACACAGCCATATCACGGATTGTCACATCCATAAAGGTCTTGTCGTATCCGTCAAACTCGGAAATGTAATCCGTCGGAAGTTCGTTGTAAACGGTGGCATCCGCACCCATGTAGTTGGTCTCTTTACGGGCACCACGAGCGGTTTCCTTTTGCTTTTTCATGCAAGCATCAAAGCCTGCTTCATCATAGGTAAAGCCTTTTTCCTCCAAGATTTCCTGTGTCAAATCTACAGGGAATCCAAAGGTATCATAAAGCATAAATGCGTTTTCACCGGAAAGAACTTTTTCACCCTTTGCAGTCATTTCTTCTTCCATCTCTGAAAGTTTCAAAAGACCGTTGTCCAAAGTACGGTTAAAGCGCTCTTCCTCTGTATTTAATGTCTTAAAGATAAACTCTTTCTTTTCTTCCAATTCAGGATATCCGTCTTTGGAGTTGTTGATTACAACTTCTGCAAGGCGAGCCATAAAGAGTCCTTCGATGCCTAAAATTCTTCCGTGACGAGCTGCACGACGAATAATACGGCGAAGCACGTATTCACGGTTTCCTGTTCCCGGACGAATACCATCGGAAATCATAAATGTAGCAGAACGGATGTGATCGGTAATCAAACGAATGGAAACATCATCCATTGCATCCTGCTGATAGGTCTTGTGAGAAAGTTCGCAAACCTTGTCGCGGATTTCTTTCATGGTATCAATATCAAATACGGAATCAACATCCTGCATTACAACAGCAAGACGCTCCAATCCCATTCCGGTATCGATGTTTTTCTGAGAAAGCTCGGTATATCCGCCATGGCCGTCACCCTCAAACTGAGTAAATACGTTGTTCCATACTTCCATAAAACGGTCACAGTCGCAGCCGACTTTGCAATCCGGCTTGCCGCAGCCGTATTTTTCTCCACGATCATAATAGATTTCTGAACAAGGTCCGCAAGGGCCTGCACCATGCTCCCAGAAGTTGTCGCATTCACCGGTTTCAGGATCGCGATAAAAACGGGTAATACGATCTGCATCAATTCCGATTTCTTCATGCCAGATACGGAACGCTTCATCATCTTCTCCGTAAATGGACGGATACAAACGATTCGGATCCAATCCCAAAACTTCGGTTAAATATTCCCAAGACCAGTGAATTGCTTCGGTCTTGAAGTAATCCCCGAAAGAAAAGTTTCCGAGCATTTCAAAGAAAGTAAGATGACGCGCGGTCTTTCCTACATTATCAATATCGCCGGTACGAATACACTTCTGGCAAGTGGTTACTCGTCTCTTCGGTGGGACTTCCTGTCCTGTAAAATATGGCTTAAGAGGTGCCATACCTGCATTAATCAACAAAAGAGAATTATCATTCTGAGGAACCAAAGAAAAGCTGTTCATCTTCAAATGATCCTTGCTCTCAAAGAACTCCAAATAAGATCTTCTAAGTTCGTTTACACCGTATTTCATTGTTTTATACCTCTTTTTTCATATGGTATGCAAATTTGCTGTTTGCAAGCTTGCATGCTTCGGGATGCATTTGCATCCCTTCCGCAAAAAAATCTCGCATGAAGGAAAAGCCCCCATGCGAGATAAATATTCTGATAGCAAAAATTATTTCGCATCTTTTGTTTCTGTAACAGTTGCTTCCTGTTTTCTGTCCTTTGACCTACGCAATTCTTTTCCGATAACGATTCCGCACACAAAAATGACAATCAAAATCACCATCAAAAGTAGATATGATAAAAAGCTGTTCACAAAAGCAATCATAGTTAAACCTCCCAAAAAAGCATTCCTGCTTAATACACGTAGTCATTATACTACAAATCATCCCGTTGTGCAAAGGTATCAGGGAACCGTACGCAATCCTCTATCGCCTACATTCCTATCATATCGAACTGTTCAAAGGAGATTTCCACCTCATAATCTTCTTTCGGATTCGGATAGGTGATCTCCACGGATTTTTTGGTCTGGCTGTAGTACCAGCCTCGTTCGGCTTCTTCATAATCCCCGCGGTACAAATAATGGGGAATTTCCTCACCGTTCACATACACATGGAAAGGAGCTTTTTCAGGATGAAGCACTTCCAGCGACATTTTTTCCACCGAAGAAGCATAATCTCCCATGGAAACAAAAGAAACCGTAGTATGTTCCTCATCCGTTCCTCGATTGGTGGTAAACATGGATATGGCGGTGGCATTGTATGCCCCTTTCTCATATTCCATGGAACATCCGTCATCCTCATAAAGGACGAAGCTGTTATCCTCATCCGGTACCATAATAAGTGTCAAAGCAGTCACTTTATCATTGGTCAGATTTGAAATCTCATTTTCTGCCACAGGTATAATGGCTCCGCTTCGAAGGAAAAGAGGAATGCTGCTTTCATCCACATCCATTTCCACAGTAGTTCCGCCAGAGAACGCTTCACCGGAATAGGAATCATAGAACTTGCCTCCGTCATCCGGCAAATAAACCACCTTGGTATCGGCGCCTTCTTCCACCACCGGTGCGACCAAAAGAGACTCGCCCAGCATGAAGTTTACATCCTCATCATAGGCATCCCTATCCCTTTGGAATTCCATAAACAATGGTCGCATCATAGGAAGTCCGCTTTTTGTTGATTCATACATCAACGAATAAAAATAAGGACTCAACTGATAACGAAGCTGAATGGCATCCCGAATCAGCGGTGTAATATTTCCATACATCCAAGGCTCTGTCACCGTATTGTCCACGTTTACGGAATGGATGGAAAATCTCGGCATAAATACACCCATCTGTACCCAGCGAAGGAACAACTCTTCCGAAGGAGCCGGTCCGTAAAAACCGCCCACGTCGCATCCCTGATTCGATACGCCGGAAACACTCATGCCAAGCATGGTTGCAATGTTATAGCGAAGTGCCTCCCAGCAGGTTAAATTGTCTCCTGCCCAGGTCTGTGCATAATGTTGAATTCCTGCATGACCGGAACGGCAAACCACAAAAGGTCTTACATTGCCGTGGTATTCCAAAACTGCTTCGTAAGCAAGCTTACACATCAGAGAAGACATAACGGATTTTAAGGCTCCGATGGTGGAAGTTTTTCCCTCAAAATACACTTTAGAATCCTTATCCACCACGGAATCATACTCACAGTTATCGTTCCAAATAGATGTCACTCCGTATTTTAAAAGGTTTTCCTTCAAATAATCTTTCCAGTGTTTTCTGGTGGAGTCCTTTGTAAAGTCCACAAAATAACCGTCGCCGCCCCACCAGGTACCGACTGCCGGTTTTTCTGTTGCAAAAGGAGTATCGCCCAAGGCTGCATCCTCTGACTCCAACACAAACATTTCCTTTTCTTCCATTTCAGAAAGAAGTGGATGCACCAGAAGCATGCCCGGTTTCACATTCGGAGAAACAGTGATACCACGCTTTTTCATTTGTGATAGCCATACAGATGGATCTTTAAAACGTTCCTTATTCCAGGTAAAGGAACAGCGCTTTACGCCTGCTTCCGTAGGAATCGCGCAATATCCGGAGGAAAGCTGGAATCCGTCCATAGGTATTTCCTCTTTCTTTGCGGTGTCTACGAATCCCAAAATCGCGTCATCACAGTCCTTTTCCAACTCCGGATAATACATGGAGCTGCCTAAATATCCGAGGGCAGCCTTTGGAAGAAGTACACTTTTTCCCGTCAAATCCGTATAGCGGGAAATCACTTCTTTTACGGACGGACCCGCAATAAAGAAAAGATCCACATCACCGCTGTCTACGGTATAGGTGCTGTAGCGGTGCCAATAATTTCTCTTTTGTCTTCCAAGATTAAACTCGCACTCTGCGGTGTTGTGATAAAAATACCCCACCGCAATATGACTTTCCTCATTTAATCGCACATAGAAGGGAATGTGTTTATACAAGCTCTCCGTCTTTTTGGGGTTATATCCCATAGAATCTCCGGGTGCCAAGCGAAGGCATTCTTCCGCCTTGTTCAAATGTCCGGACTGCTCACCAAAGCCAAAGAAATGATCGCTTTCTTCAATTTGTACGGAATGCATGCGGCGAAGATTTCCGTCCTTACGATATGCCAAATCCGGTATATCCGCATGTAATACGTGGTTTTCCTTATCCAAAATCTGAATTACAAAAGGCTTCTTTTGTATTACAACGTTTAGGTCCTTTCCTTTTATGAGGAAATATGTCTCCAGTATTGAAAAGTCTGATTCCGCCGTCTGAACCTTCCGTCGTTCTTTCACAAACAAATCGTCGGTTCGCGACTCCCAGGCTGTCATCAGAAGACTGTAGCTGGCTTCATCAAAATCCCCATCAAATCCCGCACGAATACGAACGATATCATCCGTTAGCATCCAAAGTCGAATCGGCACGGCATTTGTAGTAATCTCATAGTAATTGTTCTTTTTTTTTACCTCATATGCTTCTCTGATGATTTGCATGATATCCCCCTGTATATATAGTTATTTGATTTCTGTTTTTTTAGTATACCATTTTATATCCTTTTTGTGTCTAAATATGCACATAGATATTAACTTTTCCACAATTTAATTTTGCGCAACAAAACAGCCCCTCTCAAAAGAGGAGCTATTTGAATAAAGAGGATTATTATGAAAATGAAACTTTGTCATCTGCTGTCTTACTACAGACCTCCGAGGAATTAGAAGGGATATCGCTTCGCAATTTCCACAACCACAATTAGTTGTCCTATCTGTTGAAGCGTCCCCTCTAATTCCGGGGAGAGATTATTTCTTTTTGGTAGAATGAATTTTAACACAGAAAAAGACACAGAAAAGGTGTAACCATTCTGTGTCTCTTTATCCACATTTTTTATTTGTTGTTGCTTTTTATTTATATGCTCTTTTTACACGAATTGCGGTTCCCAACGCAACTACTCCTACGATTGCAAACAGCACTCCAAAGATAGGATTATCTGAGGTTTTCGGAGCTGTAGATGCTGTTGTTGCAGTTGTACTTGATGCAGGAGCCACGGTCGATGGTGTATTGGTAGTCGGAGGCGTTGCTGAAGCCGTTCCCGTCACAACTGCACTTTTACTTACATAGCTACCGCCATTGTAATCCGCTACCCTTACTTCATAAGTTCCCTCAGCAAAAGTATTTGCCAATGTGTACTGATAAGAACCTGCATCTACCGCACAAGTCTCCATATCAATTAACGTCGTACCGGTACTGTCATATACCAAAACCGCACACGCCAAAACACCGGCATCGCAACTTCCGCTTACCGTAATTTTATTGTTTTCACCGCTGACGTTAACTGTAGTGATATTTGCGGCATAGGAAGCGAACGTGTTTGCATATATAAGGCCAAGAAACAAGGCCAATGCGAAAATTGTTTTACATAATCTTTTCATATCTTTACCTCGTTTCTCTATTCTATTTATATTCCGTACCCTGTTTGGTTTTTGTAACACCTTTGCCTGCGCCAAATAAAGCTCCACCAAAGTTTGAACCGCCGGTAGCGCCTGCCTTTACTGCCGTACAGGAAACGGAAGTCGGCATTGCATCTGCAGAGGCTCCTGACCAAACCAGGTAATCGCCGCCCTTAGTAGCACCACCATCACCTGCCGATGCTTTTTCCCCAAATCCGGAAACCACTTTTGTCTCTGTATGTCCGTCTGCAAAGGTCAGGTTTGCAATCACATTATAATCCGCATAAGACTTCGTGCCATCATAATAAAAAACTGCCACCACGTTATAGGTATTTGCTCCGGAAGCTGTCGTTACATCCGAGCCGTTCTGAGAACCATGAAGAACATTTGGCCAGGATCCGATTCCCGGATGAACGCTTCGAATCTCCATTCCCAAACGTTCCACTGATAAATAGCCCACCGTTCCATTGGCAAGGGTAATCGTTAACGGAATCGTAGCATAATATCCACTGTTAAACTTTACGGTGTTTCCTGTAATCGTAACTGCACTTGCAGGAATGCCTCCGGTAACTGCAATCGAAGATACTGCTGTACCGTTTACATCTGACAATGTAAAATCATCCGCGTCGTAGTATACACCGGTTACCGCAGGAGACTCTGCCGTCGTTCCGGTAATATCTACTTTATCCGGATATACCGTATCCTGATACATGTCCGGTTTCTTTGAAAAGTCAAGCTTTACGCCATTATAATTTGCTGAAATAAATGTAAGATTCACATAATAAAACGGTGGGCAGTTACGATTCTCCTCTACCGGATCATCCTCATTATGATACTGTAAATTTACTACCCACTGATGTTCGGTTCGCTCCGTTGTACCTACTTCCAAAGGATTTCTTCCCTCTGCATCCTGTGCTCCGGAATTGTTACCCACATTTTGAAGCGGAATTACGGTGCCATCATTTAAATCCCGAAACTCTTCTACCCAGAAGCTCAGATTTTCAAGATTTTCTTCTTCCACCTGAATTACATTATCCTCTGCCGTAACAACTTTCGTTATATTTCCGACACGAATCTGCAACGCAAAATTCATTCCGGGGTCTCCCGGTTGTTGATTATTACCAGGATCATTTCCTGGAGCATTACTGCCATTGCCGGGGTCTGCATAATCCTCAATCATAAACACCGTATTGCTGCTGATTTCCGTTCCAGGTGAATATGGCGTATGACCATTTGTATCATATAAAGTAAAACTATTACTATTATAGTTCAGTTGCCCCGGGGTTCCGTCATCAACGTTAATTGTAGCTGATGTAACATCAACGGTTACAGTTCCAATCGCGGTACCTGAGCCATTCTGCAAATCCACATACTGCCCATCAATTTTAAGATGTGAACCATCCAATGCAACTGTATGTCCTTCCTGTGCCTGAAACGTCACTGTATATGCCGCCGCTGCCTGTACACTCTGTGTTTCAAGGCTTATTCCAAGCACCGAGCAAAGCACGAGAGTAACGGCAACTACGATTGCCAGTCTTAGTTTCCTATTCATATTATTTCCTCCCTGTATACCACTTGTTGTGGAGTCAAAATTTACTAACTTTTATATTACGAGCCCACAATTCTCCATTCAAGATTCTTACCGTTTTTGTCATTGACAAAAACGGTAAGAATTTCCGTCTACCACGTTTCTATATGCTAAAATGTATTTTGGAATTAAAAAAAAGGAGACGCATAATGAACTTTGCAGAAACACTGAAATCCTTTATGGAACAACTCGAGATTACGCCGAAAGAACTTGCTATAAAAAGTCATCTGTCTGACTCTTTAATCAGTCGTTATCTCTCCGGTGCACGCAGACCGAGAAAAGAAAGTGAATACTTTTCATCCCTTGCAAATGCACTATACGATTTTTCTACAGAAAAAGGAAAGTCTTTTGCAAAAGAAGACCTTGTGTTTGAGTTGTTTCAGTCTCTTGATAACGAAGACGGAAACATTGACATAAATCGCTTTGTAGACAATTTTAATACGATACAGGAAGCACTCTCCCTGCCCTCCTCAGAGATTGCCAAAGCCACCGGCTATGACTCCAGTTTTATTTCACGCTTTAAGAATAAAGAGCGTAAACCTGCAAACATCGAGGGTTTTGCATATACTTTTTCCGAATATGTCTTTTCCGCATGTCAGAATGATGAAAAGAAAGAATTGCTTTGTGGAATTTTAGGATGCGATACTTTAAGCATTGCCGGACAAGATGACTTAATAGAAAAAGTAACCGCCTTTCTCTATAGTGAAAACAGTGAAAAAAATGACGATACAAAGGAATTGGCAAATTTTCTCGATTATTTAAACAACTTCTCTATGAGCGATTATGTGGCTGTTTCGGAAAAATCCATAAAAGTTCCGACCAGTCCGATTATTCCGAAGCAGACAAAAATCTACTACGGTGCCGAGGGCAGAAAAAAAGCAGAAACCCAATTTCTGCTGACCACCCTTCTTTCAAAATCTATCGAAGATTTATTTTTCTTTAGTTCTTTACCTATCGAAAATGCCGGAAAAGATAAGGATTTTAAAGATAGTTTTGTAAATGCCTTAAGCGCTGTAATAAAAAAGGGAATCCATCTTCATATAGTTCATTATTTAAACCGCCCCCTAAACGAACTGTTACTGGGTCTGGTCAACTGGATTCCACTATATATGTCTGGCTCGATTTCGCCTTATTATTTCACCGCTCCGCCGCAAAACTACATAAATGAATCCCTTTGCGTATCCGGTTCTATCGTCCTTAACGGCGAATTTATAAAAAGTGAAAGCAAGAGCCGTTTTTATCTTTCAACAAAACAGGAAGAGGTCGAATACTTTAGGGCAAAAACCAACTTTCTTCTTACAAAAGCACAGCCACTTATGAAAATATACCGGGAAGACAATGAGCATTCCTATCAGAATTTTTTATGTGCGTACGACCCAAAGCTCATTCACAAAAAAACGCACACGTCTTATTCCAACATTGAATTTTTGCTTTATGAAAATGAATGGGTAATTATCAATAAGGAAAATTCGCCCAAACTTCATTTTGTCATCTTCTATGATAAACTCGTAGAACTGATTAATACCTTTTTAAAATAAAAGAAAGTCTTTTGTATTTTCGATAACGGTATCCGCCACAGCCTGTTTATCTGCCGCAGACAGTTGTCTTACTTCTTCGTCCGAAAGCAACCTTCCAATGACGTGAAACCGGTTGTTCGGGCGCTTAGCAATACATGTTGCAAGGGTTATGATTTTGTCATCCTTTGACGGTGCCGTATCCGCATCATATACACCCTCATATTGGGGGATACTTTTTAAATATTCCTCATAATCAGCCGAAAGCGCAAAGTCAGAATAATAGTCAAGTACCAGTCTGTCATCATACCAGATTGCTGCAAAAACCTCATATACCAGATTCTGATCCTCCGTGATGATATAAATGTAAGGATGTTCTTTAAAAAACTCCTCCTTCTCATACTCATGAAGAGAGCCAAACATGGTTTTGTTTTTCATGTTATGTCCATAAATCACCGTATCCGGATCAGAAAAATCCTTTGCATTTCTTTTCTGCGTATAGATTCCTCCCGGATACCCGGTTGAGCCGTCAAGATTGTGATTCAGATAATAGTCCGTGTCCTTATCCTTCGGGCTTTGTACTACAGGATAACTGACGTTTGTCCCCGGCACAATAATCCACGCATATATATCCGGATTCAGTTCATGCAGCTTTTCAAAATCCACCTGTACAAAGATTTCCGGTGCTTCACTTTCCTCTTTTTCGACCTTTACGACAACCGATTCTTTTGCAGCCTCTTTGGTCAGTTTTTCCGCCTGAAGTTTTTTGTAGTAGTCAACCCCCAGATACAATACACAAAGAATCGCTATAACGATGCATGTACCTATATAGATTTTTTTCTTCTTTGAATCATTCTCCATTACAGTTTTGAACCTTTAGAGCCACCAAAACTTGCGGTATTTAAGATGTTGGTATCGAAGGTAAATGTAAGAGCTTCCTCTGTACGCACACGCTTTAAACATAACTGAATCATGCGGTCCAAAAGCTCCTTGTATGGGATGCCGACAGGCTCCCACAAATAAAACGCCAAAGAACCCGGGATGGTATTAATCTCATTAAAGTAAAGTTTTCCGTCTTCTTCATCAATCATAAAGTCGATTCGGGACACGCCGTTACAGCCCAGAGCCTTAAAGGATTTAACTGCCAGTTCCCGAACTTCTTCTCTCTTTTCCGGTGAAAGTTCTGCAGGTATCTTTCTTGAAACACTCGCCATACCCTTTGAGCCACCATTTTTGGAACCGGATACGTATTTATCTTCATAACTTAAGATATCTTCAGTATGAAGGGGTTCCTCGCACTCAGATGCAATGGCATCATTTTCATCTCCAAGTACAGAGCAGTTAATTTCGCGAAGCTTTGTAATGGCATGCTCTACCAAAACCTTTGTTGCATAGCGGAAAGCATCATCCACAGAAGATGCCAGCTCTGCACGATTCTTTGCTACGGAAATTCCAACAGAAGAGCCAAGGTTTACCGGCTTAACAATGACAGGATACCCAAGTGCACTTTCCACAGAGTTCATTAAGGTTTCCATATCTTCATAGTCAGATAAGGTATAAAGCTTTGCAGGAAGGACCGGAACATCTGCTTCCTTTAAGATTGCCTTCATAATAAACTTATCCATTCCAACTGCGGAGCTTGTAACATCACATCCTACAAAAGGAATGCCAAGGGTTTTTAAATAGCCCTGGAAGGCACCGTCTTCCACATTGGTTCCGTGAACCACCGGAAATGCCACGTCGATTTTCTCATCAACGCCACGGCCAAATTTTTTTAAAGGATAGCCTACCATATGTACGCCATCATCTTCAGAAATCATAATGACTCTCTGAGACTTCTTTAAAAGACCATCGATGTCCTTATAATTTTCAATTGTACCGATGCCATCACCGATGTACATTTCGTTGTTCTTTGTCATATATACCGGAATGACATCGTATTTGTCTGTGTCCATTGCCATATACGCCTGGATACCGGAAATAACGGATACTTCGTGTTCTACGCTCTTTCCACCGAAAAGCATTGCTACTCTTGTCTTCATATAAAAAAACTCCTTTTTATTATTAGTTATATAACTATTTAAACTACTAAATGGAATTTATTATTTAATAGTTATCCGGTAGGTCATTCTCTAAAAGAATATATTTATGTCCCTGACCTTTTATTCGGTAAGCCTGGTTTAAGGCTTCTTCCAACTTTTCAAATACGAATAATCGCTCCGGCGGGAAGTTCTCGCTGAGCACACCTTCTTTAATCGGGGCGGTGTGTTTGGAGCCTACCAAGAGGATGTAGTCACAGCATGATGCGGCGTAGGTGCCAAACTTGTAATTGTACTCCTCTTCCTTGTCGCCCAATTCTACCATACCCGGCGTAATAAGAATACGGATTCCGTCAAACATTTTTAATGTTTCCACGGCTGCCTTTGACCCAACCGGATTGGAATTGTACGCATCATCAATAATGGTTACGTCACCGTGAGGTTTCATCTCCATACGATGTTCTACCGGTTGAATCCGGCGGACCGGAACTTTTAGTTCCTTAAGGCTCATGCCAAGAGAATGAGCCACACCGATGGCTCCCACCACGTTAATCACGTTATGCGCACCGATTAACTTCATGGTAAAACGCTCTTCTTCTCCATCCGGTGTTACTACGTTAAACTCCGTCCCTAATTGCGATACACTCACATCTTTGGCACGATACCCCTCGCCATCTTTTTCCGAATAATAGAATATTTTCTCGGAATATTCCGTGGCTTTTTCCTGAATGTATTCGTTATCGCCATTTAAAAACAATAATCCGCCGGTCGGAAGTGCATCTGCAAGTTCAAACTTTGTCTTTTGGATATTTTCCATAGTAAAGAAGGTCTCCAAATGCTGGGGTCCGATGGAAGTGATAATTCCCATGTCGGGATGCGCAATATCGCAAACTTCTTTGATATCTCCCACATGTCTGGCACCCATTTCACAAAGGAAAATTTCATGGGTTGGTTTTAAGTCACGACGCACCGTAATGGTAACTCCAAGAGGTGTGTTGAAATTTCCCGGAGTCATCAAAACATTATATTTATTCTGAAGCAAGGTCTTTAAGTAATACTTCATGGAAGTCTTTCCGTAGCTTCCGGTAATACCGATGACCTTTAAATTCGGCATGGATTTCAAACGCTTTTTCGCATCGTTTATATACCAATCGGAAATTCCTTTTTCAATTGGGTGATTTACGATGTTTGCAAGGATATCAAAAAACCACTGTACACTTACAACGATAATCGCGATACCGGGAAGAGATTCCCAACCGAAGCCGAAGAATAACGCCACAGACATAACCGCGCAAAGCAACACCATGGTCACTATAAGCCGTTTCACTCTGGCCGTATATTTAAGCGGTGTTTTATTGTTTAATCTGTGAAGTGCGCGATAGACCAAGATATCCATAAATAAAGTAAGGTAAATCAGAATATCCAATCCAAGCAACGGGAAAAACAATCGGATTACACCGACTACCAACCCAAAATACAAAAGCCACTGCTGACGCAAGTTCTTTTCCAGCCAATGGATATGCTCATCATTTTTATATCCGTTCAATTGAAACATATGCAGGTTATGGCGCATGGTAAGAAGCGTTGCATAAAGCGCCATCCCCACTGCTATGATTACTCTTAGAATCATGAATTAAACTCCAAAATAAGATTGTAGAATCGATTTAAATTTTGCTGGCTGATCAAGGAATGAATAATGACCACCCTCTAAAACAACGAGTGCTGCCGATGGAATCAGGCTTTCGAAAATTTTTCCGTCGGAAAGCGGCGTCGCAGTATCCTTGTCTCCCCAAATAAGAAGGGTATCCTGTTTGATGTTTGGCATCAAATGACGCAAATCCTCATTCACTGCCATTACAAGACACTGACGCATTACCGGGGTGGCATTGCGATAATCCGCAGATCCCTGACGGGACTTCCAATCATCCACAAGCTCCGGAAACAGCGCATAGAAAATTTTATTAAAATACAGTTTCTTTAAAAGCTTATAGCGTCTAATTATTAACTTCTGAGAAAAGCTTTTCTCCGGTACAATCCCGGCTGCATCCACAAAAACAAGTCGCTCCATTTCAAAAGGAAGAACCCGGCGTTCGGACAGTTTTAACATGACGCGTCCACCGTAAGAGTGACCGATCAATGATGCAGATTCAATTTTTAATGCTTCTATAAATTTGATAAAAAAGTCCGTGTACGCATCCACGTTCCACGGTTCACGCGGTTCCGTACTTTCTCCGAATCCAGGAAAATCAAACTGCACCACTTTATACTTCGGTGAAAGTGCAGATGCCATGGAATCATAGATTCCACAGGTGGTTCCCCAGCCCTGCAAGATTACGACATACCGATCGCCTTCACCGGTGATTTTATAATTAATGTCATATCCGTCGATAGAAACAATCATCTCTTAGATATCCTCTTCACCGTCTTCGTCATCTACCATAAATTCTCTGGCAGATACACGGCTTGCTTTACGCTCTTTTTCTACGTAATCACTTAAGACTTTTTTAATGTTCAAAGCATCTTTTACATTAATTAAATCGATATTTCCCGCAGACTTATCGGACGTACGAAGACTAATGGTTCCGATTCCGAAAATTCGTTGAATCAAATTTGCGGAATATCCGATATCCAAAATACGATACAAACGAATCTCGTCCTGTTTTCTATTTAAAAATCCGGTATCGATGTATAAAACCTTTCCGTCGCTGGAATAAACCGTAAAGGTCCAAGGTAAACCGATAATCCATCTTTTTCTTTCGCGAAATAACATATGCAGTTCCTCCTTATGCACATTATCTGTTAAATTATACCACTTTTGTCTAATAAAAAAAATCTCAAATGTATTTTCATCGGGCGCCAAGGAAGCGACCTACATGAAAAACATTCGAGATTTTTTTATCCTGTCATTTACGAATAAATGTGACAGAGAACCGTCCCCCTTGTCACTTTAGTCGTCGAGGATTTCTTCTGCAATTTTTCGTCTGGAGATTCCGCGATTCATCGCTTGTTTGCCTATGAAGCGGTGGGCTTCATCCTCCGTCATCTGCTTCTTTTCCACAAGTAAAATCTTTGCTTTACTTACCAGGCGAAGCTCCTCCATCTTTTCTTCGAGGCTGATATACTTCTTTTCCAGCATAAGCATACGATCCTGCTGTGCAATCAAATACCGTATCGCCTTATCCATTCGTCCGTTTTCAAAAGGCTTTGGCATCACCAGCACTCCGTAATCTGTTACCCGTTCCATCACATCCTCACAAAGTTCCTGCGGAGTTACCACAAGAACAGAAGTATGAGAATTTTCTGCAATATCAATTGCCAGTGCGTCACCGATTTCATCCGACAAGGGAGAATCGATCACAACCAGATTGTAATAGCGTTCCAAAATACTTCGTCTGGCATGGGATGCACTCTTTCGAACATCAATCGTTAAAAACCCTGCCAATGATTTTTTTACTATGGTTTGAAACCGTTCCGAGTCCGACACAATTAAGATGGAGTGATGGATATCACTTTTTCGGGGCATACCTTCTTCCTCCCTAGTTTCTCGTGTACTCTTTTACAATTCCTTCCGGAACGATTTTCTTAACAAACTCACTGCTTTCTACAATTTTTGCAGCTTCTTTCTTTGAGGTTGGAAGATGCATGGCATCATCTGCCATTTCCTGAGGAAGCTCTGCCTTTTTTTCAATTCCCTCAAGACCTGCATAAATCAAAAGGGCGTATACCAAATACGGATTGCTGGATGCATCCGGCGAGCGAAGCTCTGCTCTGGTTTGTCCATTAAAGGTTTCGATATACATAAGTTCGGATTCGCCGGCTGTTGACCAGTTGATTTTATCCGGCGCTAGGTTGTTTCCGAGGCGGGAATAAGAACCTTCTGTCGGGTTTAAAAACAACGTAATATCCCGAATCTTTTCAATGATACCGGCTGCGGCATATTTTGCCACATCATTGCCGTCTTTGTCTTCCGCATAAAGATTGATATGATATCCGTTTCCCGGTTTTCCCGGCAAAGGCATGGGAGAAAAATCCGCAAACAATCCGTAACGATCCGCAATGGTACTAACCACCATTTTAAAGGTAGTCATCTGATCGGCTGCACGAAGGGGAGACGCATAATGAAAATCAATCTCGTTTTGTCCCGGTCCGCGCTCGTGATGACTACGTTCCGGTGTAAGTCCCATGCGTTCAATGGTAAGGGAAATTTCTCTTCGCACATTCTCGCATTTATCCAAAGGAGCAATATCCATATAGCCCGCCTTATCGTAAGGAGTTTTGGTGGGATTTCCATCCTCATCCTTTAAGAACAAATAAAACTCAGTCTCTGTTCCAAACTTAAACTTAATACCCGCCTCTTCCGCTTTTTCCATAGCCTGTTTCAAAATATATCTTGTGTCAGCGGTATATTCTTTTCCATCCGGGGTATACATATTACAGAACATACGAAGTACTCTTCCGCTGTCCGGTCTCCAAGGCAAAATCGCCAAAGTATTTGGATCGGGTTTTAAATATAGGGATGCATAAGGACAATCTTCAAATCCGGCAATCACCTTTGCATTAATGGGTGCACCGTCTTTAAATGCCTTTTTCACTTCCGTTGGCATGACAGAAATATTTTTCTGTGTACCATAGGCATCGCGAAAAGCAAGACGGATAAACTTTACGTCTTCCTCTTCGATAAATTTCATTACTTCATCCATTGTGTATTTCATGAATTCCTCCTTATGCATGTACTGTTTTATTTGCTTCTTTTTAACGCCGCTTCCACAAAACCTTTAAAAATCGGATGCGGACGGTTCGGTCTGGATTTAAACTCCGGATGATACTGTACACCGATAAAGAACGAATGATTTTTAATCTCCACCGTCTCTACCAAATGTCCGTCCGGTGATACACCGGAAAGAATCAGTCCGTTTTCTGTAAGTATATCTCTGTAATCATTATTAAATTCATAACGATGTCTGTGACGCTCTGCAATCTCTAACTTGCCATAGCATTTTTCCATTAAAGTGCCCGGAGTAATCACACAAGGATAGCTTCCCAGACGAAGGGTTCCACCTTTTTTCACTTCATCGGACTGGCCCGGCATAAAGTCGATAACCTTATGCTCTGATGGGTGTTCTGATTCTCCGGAACATGCATCGTTAATGCCTGCAACATTTCTGGCATATTCAATGACGGCAATCTGCATGCCGAGACAGATTCCAAAGTACGGAATCTTATGTTCTCTTGCATACTTTGCAGATAGAATCATGCCTTCAATACCACGGTCTCCAAATCCACCGGGAACAATGATACCGGAAATGCCTTTCATCTTTTCATCAATGTTTGCTTCCGTGATTTCTTCCGAATCCAACCATTCGATATTTACCTTAGCACAAAACTCATAACCTGCATGACGAAGGGCTTCCGCAACGGAAAGGTACGCATCATGAAGCTGTACGTATTTACCAACCAAACCGATGGTAACTTCTTCTTTTTCTTCCGCAATACGTTTGGAAAGTCCGCGCCATTCCGTTAAATCTGCTGCCGGTGCATCAATTCCAAGTTCACGACAAACCACGCCGGAGAAGTTGGAATCTTCCAACATTAAAGGTGCATCGTACAAACTTCCCAAGGTACGGTTTTCGATAACACAGTCTTCTTTTACGTTACAGAACATGGAAATCTTTTTAAAGATGGACTCCTCCAATGGCTCATCGCAGCGAAGAACGATGATATCCGGATTAATTCCCATTCCCTGTAACTCTTTTACGGAGTGCTGGGTAGGCTTAGATTTATGCTCATCGGAACCGTGCAAATAAGGAACCAATGTCACATGAATAAAGAGGCTGTTTTCCTTTCCCACTTCCAAAGAAACCTGACGAACGGCCTCCAAAAAAGGCTGGGATTCAATATCACCGATGGTACCGCCGATTTCCGTGATGACCACATCCGCATCTGCTGCCTTTCCGGCGTTGTAAACAAACTCTTTGATTTCGTTTGTGATGTGTGGAATCACCTGAACGGTGGAACCTAAGTATTCTCCTCTTCGCTCTTTATTTAACACATTCCAGTACACCTTTCCTGAGGTAAGGTTGGAAAACTTTGTTAAATCCTCATCGATAAAACGCTCATAATGTCCAAGGTCAAGATCCGTCTCCGCACCGTCTTCCGTTACGTATACTTCCCCGTGCTGATAAGGGCTCATGGTACCCGGATCCACGTTGATGTATGGATCTAATTTCTGAGCGGTTACTTTCAATCCTCTGGATTTAAGTAGTCTTCCCAAAGAAGCTGCTGTGATTCCTTTTCCCAAACCGGAAACCACACCGCCTGTTACAAAAATGTACTTTGTCATAGTTTCATCCTCTTATTATTAAAATATTAAATATTTTTGATTCGATTTAATGCTTCTTTTGTTTTTTCTCTGTCTCCAAAAGCAGTCAGTCTGAAATAACCTTCGCCGTGAGGTCCAAAGCCGCTTCCCGGAGTTCCCACCACATTTGCTTCCTTTAGCAAATAATCAAAGAATTCCCAGCTTGTCATATCATGGGGCGTCTTCAGCCAGATGTACGGCGCATTGACCCCACCGTAGACATCATAACCCATAGATTTTAGCTCTTTCAATATAATTTTTGCGTTGTCCATATAATACGCAATCTGCTCATATACCTGGGATCTTCCTTCCTCGGAATACACTGCCTCACCGGCACGCTGAACAATATACGGAGCCCCGTTATATTTTGTTCCGTGACGCCTTGCCCAAAGATTCCAAAGAGGTGTGTTTTCCACCTTTAAATCCTTCGGAATTACGGTGTAGCCCAAACGCAATCCCGTAAAGCCTGCGGTCTTTGAGAAGGAACGGAATTCAATGGCACATTCTCTTGCACCGTTACACTCATAAATACTGTGAGGAATATCCTCTTCACAAATAAATGCTTCATAAGCCGCATCGTATAAAATCACAGAGCCGTGGTTTCTTGCATAATCCACCCACTGCTGCAATCTGCTTTTTGCAATCACCGCTCCCGTGGGATTATTGGGAAAACATAAATAGATTAAATCCGGTACCTCCTTCGGGAAATCCGGCACAAAGCAGTTTGATGCATCGCAGGGCATATAAATCACATCAGAAAACAACTCCTTTACAGGATCGTATTCCCCTGCTCTTCCAGCCATCACATTAGAATCCACATATACGGGATACACCGGGTCGCAAACCGCGATTTTATTGTCTTTGCTAAAAATCTCCTGAATGTTTCCGCAGTCGCACTTTGCGCCGTCGGAAACAAAAATCTCCTCTGCAGATATATCGCAGCCTCTGTCGCCAAAATCCTTTTGCGCAATGGTTTTTCTTAAAAACTCATATCCCAAATCCGGCGCATACCCATGGAAGGTATCCGCGTTTCCCATTTCATCCGTCGCTTTGTGAAGCGCCTCAATTACCGCCGGACAAAGGGGACGTGTCACATCTCCGATGCCCAAACGAATAATTTTGCTTTCCGGATTTGCCGCTTCATATTCACGCACCCGTCTTCCGATTTCGGAAAACAAATAACTCCCCGGTAATTTTAAATAGTCCTGATTCACTTTTGCCATGATTTTTTCCTACTTTCCAACAAACTCACGAAAGGCTTCTATCTTTGCTGTTTCCGGATCTGTTCCCGTTTCCATTTCCTTTGCGATCAAGCGAAGCATTTCCTTATAATCCGTTGGGATGATTTTCTTAAAGCAAGGAACGTATGTCTCGAAATCAGAAAGGATTTCCTTCGCTTTTCTTGATCCGGTCTTTTTAAAGTGCTCCGTAATCATTCGCTTCAATTCATCGATATCTTCCTTAAAAGATAATGCTTCCATGGAAACAAGTTGTTTGTTTACATTCTTATACAGCGTACTTTCCTCGTCCAAAACATAGGCTACACCACCGCTCATTCCGGCAGCAAAGTTCTTTCCTACGTTTCCCAAAACAACCACACATCCGCCGGTCATATATTCACAGCCGTGTTCTCCTACGCCTTCCACCACTGCATGGGCACCGGAATTTCGCACCGCAAATCGTTCGCCGGCCATACCTGCAATATAAGCACTTCCTGAGGTTGCACCGTAAAGTGCTACGTTTCCGACAATAATATTTTTACTCGGATCGTAAGCAGCTTCTTCCGGTGCAGTTACAATCAGTTTTCCTCCGGACAAACCTTTTCCAAAATAATCATTACTGTCACCGGAGAGTTTTAATGTCAGTCCCTTCGGTAAAAATGCGCCGAAGCTTTGGCCACCGGAGCCGGTACAATTTACGGTAATGGTATTGTCCTTTAATCCCTCCGGATGGAGTCTTGTAATCTGTGCTCCAAGTAAAGTTCCAAAGGTTCGATCCACGCTGCTTACATGAATATCCACTTCTGTTTTCTTTCCGGAAGAAAGAGCGTTTTGTACTTCTTTTGATTTTAAGAGCACACTTTCATCTTTTGTTTTTGACAGTTCAAAATCGTACTTGTCTTTTTTTGTGTGAGAGATTTTTTTCTTTCCGCTAAAGTACAAAATCTCAGATAAATCGATTTTCTTTTCTCTGTCGGAGAGATTGTCTTTCATTTTTAAAAGATCGGTTCGACCAACCAATTCCTCAACGGTTTTTACACCGATGGATGCCATGATTTCACGTAGTTCCCTTGCTACAAAAAGCATAAAGTTTTCTACATACTCCGGTTTTCCTTTAAACCGCTTTCGAAGCTCAGGATCCTGGGTTGCAACCCCCATAGGGCAGGTATCCGACTGACAAACACGCATCATGACACACCCTAAGGTAACAAGAGGCGCCGTAGCAAATCCAAACTCCTCTGCTCCAAGCATTGCCGCAATTGCCACATCTCGTCCGCTCATTAACTTTCCGTCGGTTTCCACAACCACACGATTACGAAGTCCGTTAGCAAGGAGCGTCTGATGGGTTTCTGCCAATCCCAACTCCCAAGGTAATCCCGCATTATGAATGGACGAAAGTGCCGCTGCACCGGTTCCCCCATCGTAACCCGAAATTAAAACTACGGAGGCTCCTGCTTTTGCCACACCTGCCGCAACGGTTCCCACGCCGGCTTCCGATACAAGTTTCACTGAAATCTCAGCATCTTTGTTGGAGCATTTTAAGTCATAGATAAGCTGCGCCAAATCCTCGATGGAATAAATATCATGATGAGGTGGCGGAGAAATCAAACTTACTCCCGGTGTGGAGTGTCTGGTCTTTGCAATCCATGGATAGACTTTCTTTCCGGGAAGGTGTCCCCCTTCTCCCGGTTTTGCACCCTGAGCCATTTTAATCTGAATCTCTTTTGCGCTTACCAAGTAACGGCTGGTAACACCAAATCGTCCGCTGGCCACCTGCTTGATGGCAGAACTTCTGTCATGATTTGTTCCGGCAGAAAGGATACGTTCATCGCTTTCACCACCCTCACCGCTGTTGGATTTTCCGTGCAGGTGATTCATGGCCACTGCCAGCGCTTCATGGGCTTCTTCCGAAATAGAACCGTAGGACATGGCTCCGGTTTTGAAACGCTTTACAATCTCTTCTTCACTTTCCACTTCTTCTAAAGCGATACCCTTTTTCGGATATTTAAATTCCAAAAGGGAGCGAAGATAACCGGTATGCTCATCATTCACCATGGAAGAATAAGTTTTAAACTTTTCATAGTCTCCTTCCCAGGTTGCCTGTTGCAGCATATGGATGGTCTGGGGATTGTATCTGTGATGTTCGCCTTGCGCCGTACGTTTATGTCTTCCGGATGCAGTTAAGGTTAAATCCGTTGAACGACCCAAAAGATCAAAGGCTTTGGAATGTTGATCGTCATAGGCTTTTGCAATATCTTCCAAATCGATTCCGTCCACACGACTTACCGTATCCGTAAAGTATTCATCGATAACCTGTTTGGAAATACCGATGGCCTCGAACATCTTACTTCCCTGATAAGACTGAATGGTAGAAATACCCATTTTGGATGCAATCTTTACGATACCGAAAAGTACTGCATTGTCATAATCTTCCACTGCAGCATAATAATCCTTATCCAGTTTATCCTCTTCCACAAGTTGCCCAATGGTGGCGTGAGCAAGATACGGATTTACCGCAGATGCACCATATCCCAAAAGAGTTGCAAAGTGATGGACTTCGCAAGGCTCTCCGGATTCTACGATAATGGACATGGCGGTACACTTTTTGGTATCAACCAAATACTTATGTACTGCTGCCACTGCAAGAAGAGACGGAATGGCCACATGGTTTTCATCCACGCCGCGATCGGACAAAATAAGGATATTTGCTCCCTCGCGATAGGCCTTGTCCACGTTTACAAACAAATGATTTAACACACGTTTCATCGGTGTTCTCTTAAAGTATAAAAGCGATACCTTTTCCACCTTGAATCCGTCTTTTTTCAAATCTTCAATTTTTAATAAATCAAGGTCTGTTAAAATCGGATTATTGATTTTTAATACCTGACAGTTTTCCGGTTTTTCTTCCAAAAGATTTCCGTTGGTTCCCAAATACACCGTACGGGAAGTTACGATTTCCTCACGCTGTGCATCAATGGGCGGATTGGTTACCTGTGCAAAGAGCTGCTTAAAATAATAAAACAGCGGCTGATACTCACCGGACAAGGGCGCAATCGGGGTATCCACACCCATGGATCCAATGGCTTCCGTTCCGTTTAATGCCATGAACAAAATACTGTCCTGATAGTTTTCCAAAGTGTATCCAAATGCTTTTTGAAGTTTTGCACGCTCTGTTGCATCATAACTTCTAACTTTTTTGTTTGGAATCTTTAAAGACGCCAACGTCAAAAGATTTGCATCCAGCCATTCCCCATATGGTTTTGCATGCGCATAGATTTCCTTGATTTCTTCATCATAGATAATCTTTTTTTGTTTGGTATCCACAAGAAGAATTTTACCCGGATGCAAACGTTCCTTTTTCACGATGTGACGTTCATCCAATTCCAAAACGCCCACCTCGGAAGAAAGAATTAATCTTCCGTCGTCCATGACATAATATCTGGATGGACGTAGGCCGTTTCGATCCAAAATCGCACCCATCACATCTCCGTCGGAAAACAAAATGGATGCCGGTCCGTCCCAAGGCTCCATCATGGTTGCATAATACTGGTAAAAATCCCGCTCCTCCTGGGAAAGGGTTTCATTATGTGCCCAGGGTTCCGGAATCATAATACTTGCCGCCAAAGGAAGGGGCATACCGCTCATCACCAAAAATTCCAATGTGTTGTCAAGCATGGCAGAATCGGATCCGCTTTGAGAAACAACCGGAAGCACCTTTGTCATATCCTCGGCAGAAAAGACATCCGTATGCATGGTCTCTTCTCTGGCCAGCATTTTATCTGCGTTTCCCTTAATGGTATTAATCTCACCGTTATGTACAATGAAACGATTTGGATGCGCACGATTCCAACTTGGAGATGTATTTGTAGAGAATCTGGAATGCACCATGGCAATAGCAGACTCATACTCCTTATCACACAAATCCACAAAAAAGGTACGAAGCTGTCCTACCAAAAACATGCCTTTGTACACAATGGTTCGACAAGATAAAGAAGGGACATAGGTCTCTGTGGAACTTTGCTCAAACTCACGACGAACAATATAAAGCATGCGATCAAAATCAATGTCTGTTTTTGCTTCCATTGGACGAGCAATAAAGGCTTGCCAAATGGAAGGCATGCATTCCTTTGCCTTCGTTCCCAAAACATCCGGATTGGATGGGACTTCTCTCCATCCTAAAATAGAAAGCCCGCTTTTTTTTGCGATGATTTCAAACATAGATTTTTCACGCAAGAAATCCTCTTCTTCCCGGGAAAAGAAAAACATACCCACACCATACTGACGTGCAGCAGGAAGCTCTACTCCTTGTTTTTTCATTTCCTTAACAAAAAACTTATGGGGAATCTGGGTTAAGATACCCACACCGTCACCGGTTTTTCCTTCTGCGTCTTTACCGGCACGATGCTCTAATTTTTCTACGATAGAAAGGGCATCCGAAACCAGTGCATGTCCCGGGCGTCCTTCAATATCAATAATGGCACCGATACCGCAGTTATCATGCTCAAACGCAGACCGATACAGTCCGTTTTGTTCAATTTCTTGTAATAATTCTTTACTCATATCAGTCCTCCTAAACCGGATACTTGTTGTCAAAACACGCACAGCAAATCGGTAAATTTCCCACCATGGAAGTAAAATCCGAAAGTTCCAAATAAGATAAGGAATCCGCTCCGATGCGCTTTCTAACTTCTTCTGTTGAGTGTTTTGACGCAATCAGCTGTCCGGAAGTAGGTACATCCGTGCCGTAGTAGCAGGGATATAAAAATGGGGGAGAAGAAATTCGTACATGCACTTCCGAAGCGCCTGCATCTCGCATCATATTAATAATCTGGCGCATGGTGGTTCCTCGAACGATAGAGTCATCAATCAAAACCACACGCTTTCCATATACCACATGTTCCAAGATGGAAAGTTTCATATGCACCGCATTTTTTCGTTCTTCGTCCGTGGGCTTAATAAAGCTTCTTCCCACGTAACTGTTTTTATGAAATCCCAAAGCAAAGGGAATACCGGATTCCAATGCATAGCCTTCCGCCGCCACCAGTCCGGAATCTGGAACACCGATGACCACATCCGCTTCCACCTTGTTTTTTCTTGCAAGTGCACGTCCTGCATTGACTCTCGCATCATGAACAAAAATCTGGTCGATCACCGAATCATTTCTGGCAAAATATATATATTCAAAAATACAATGGGCTTCCTTCTTCATATCTGAGAGTCTGTCATAAAAGATACCTTCACCGGTTACGGTAATGATTTCTCCCGGAAGCACGTCGCGGATTAAGGTTCCTCCCACTGCCTTTATGGCTGCACTTTCAGAAGCAAAGATATACGCATCCTTTCGCTTTCCCATGACTAACGGTTTGATGCCGTAGGGATCCCGAATGGCGATAAGTTTTCTCGGGCTCATTACAAGGCAGGCATATCCGCCTCGGAGTTTATTTGCCGCACTTTTTACCGCATCTTCAATGGTGTCTGTTTTTACCCGTTCGCTTACGATTTCATAGGCCAACACCTCGGAATCTGTGGTAGTATAGTGGGCTTGTCCCCGATACATCTGCTCGTTTTTAAGTTCGTTTGCATTTTGAATGTTTCCGTTATGAACCAATGCCAGGGTTCCTTTGATATAGTTCATGGCAATTGGCTGTGCGTTTTCAATCAGGCTTCCGCCGGTGGTGGAATAGCGCACATGTCCCACACCGATGTTTCCATGTATGGAAGATAAGGTATCTTTTGTAAACACCTCGCTTACCAGTCCCATCCCCTTTTTTGTGGAAATGTTTCCTTTGGGTCCAATGGTATCGGAAACCGACATGCCTGCAGATTCCTGTCCTCTGTGCTGCAAGGCGATTAAACCGTAGTAAATATCCTCTGCCACTTCTTCCCCGGCGGGTGCATAGATTCCAAACACACCACATTCCTCATGAAGCTTATCAAAATTAAAATCCAAAACTCTCTACTCCTTTTTTTGCAAAAAAAGAAGGCACTTCGAGCTTAAACTCGAAGCGCCTTTGCTTCACGAAGAATTATACTTCTATCGTGAAGAGAAGTCAAATGAACATTTACTCACTATTCTACATCCTGAAGTGCATCATAGTTTTCTTCACCGGTACGGATCTTAACTACGCGGCTAACCGGATATACAAAGATTTTTCCGTCGCCGATCTTTCCGGTATAAAGAGCTTTCTTTGCTGCCTCGATGACCGCATCCACAGGAATCTTAGATACAACCACTTCCAACTTAATCTTCGGAAGTAAAGTCATATCCATCTCAACTCCACGGTACATCTGGCCGGCACCTTTCTGGATACCACAGCCTGTAACCTGTGTCACTGTGATACCGGTTACACCAAGTTCGTTTAATGCTTTCTTAATCTTGTCATAGCGGGAAAGCTTTGTAATAATCACAATCTTATTAATCGGTGATTCCAAAGGAGTTTTGGATACAGCAGATGCCATATTGGCAACCGGTACGCTGGCCTTCTTCATGGCTTCGGAAGCTGCTTCATATTCGCTAATTCCAAGAGATGTATTTTCATTGGTAAGCATAGATGCTTCTGTCATATCTACGATAGAAAAGCCTGCATAAGCAGAGGATAAGCCGTGCTCCATGGTATCCAAACCTTCGATTTCCTCTTCTTCGGAAACACGAAGGCCAAAAACTAATTTAATCAAAGTAAATACCACTGTCATGGTAAGTACGGTCCAAGCTGCTACGGATACAAATCCCAAGAACTGGATTCCGAGAAGCTTAAATCCGCCGCCGTAGAAAAGTCCTACCAAAGAGTCATTTCCCGGAGCCTTTGTGGTAGCAAAAAGTCCGGTTGCCAAAGTTCCCCAGATACCGTTTAACATATGTACTGCAACAGCACCAACCGGATCGTCAATATGAAGTTTGTAATCTAAGAACCATACGCCAACGCAAACTAAAAGTCCTGCTACGGCACCGATAACGATAGCACCGAAAGCATCGGTTACATCACAAGGCGCTGTGATTGCTACAAGTCCTGCCAAAGAAGCGTTCAAGCACATGGAAACATCCGGCTTACCGAATTTTACCCAGGTAAATACCATGCATACCACCGTTGCTACAGAAGGAGCGATGGTGGTGGTTACAAATACGCTTGCCAACTGATCTACGGATGTACAAGCAGCACCGTTAAATCCATACCAACCAAGCCAAAGAATAAATACACCGAGGGCTCCGATTACGATGTTATGTCCCGGGAAAGCATTTACCTTTACAACTTTTCCGGCTTTATCTCTTTCAAACTTTCCGATACGAGGCCCAACCATTAAAGCACCAACCAAGGCTGCGATACCACCTACCATATGGATGGCACAGCTTCCCGCAAAATCGTGGAAGCCCATCTGAGAAAGCCAGCCGCCGCCCCAAATCCAGTGTGCTTCAATGGGATAAATCAAAGCGGAAATTACACCGGAGTATACGCAGTAGCTTAAGAACTTGGTACGCTCTGCCATAGCACCGGAAACAATGGTTGCTGTTGTTGCACAGAATACCAGGTTAAAAATGAAGTTTGACCAATCAAAGCTTCCGTAGCCGGTAAAGATATCAAATCCCGGCTTACCAATGAATCCGAACAAGTCTTCGCCCAAAAGAAGTCCGAATCCGATTAAAATAAACACACAACATCCGATACAAAAATCCATTAAGTTTTTCATCAAGATGTTGCCGGCATTTTTTGCTCTGGTAAAACCAGTCTCTACCATGGCAAATCCTGCCTGCATCCAAAATACCAATGCGGCGCCGATTAAAAACCAAACGCCAAATAGCTCTCCTCGAAAAAGTTCCATCATTTCTTCCATAACATTTACCTCCTTATTAAAAAAAACAGCCACCCCACCATAGGAACCACGCCTTTGTGGGATGACTGTTATTTCTGAAATTTATCGTATCGGGGACAGGTCTGCTGTCTCCCTTATATTTAATATACTGAGAATAATAATTTTCCGTAACTTGGAACAGGCCAGCACTCTTCAGAAGTAAGCATCTCCGCTTCATCCACATGCTTTCTTAAATGTTCCATCTTAGGAAGTACATCATCTCTGATTGCCTCGGATACTTTTACCACATCGTCCATATCTTTGATGTTTTCCAAAGCTTCTTCCAAATCTCTTACTCTCTCCAAAATATAATCCGTAAGCTCGGATAACCGCTCCATTGTAGATATCTCATAGTTGCATTTTACGTTTGCACTTACAGACTTCATAAGAGATGTGGTCTTTGCAAGTCTCTGTAGATAATGCTCGATGGCAGGTAAATAACTCTTCCGCACCATATCCACCATGGTAAGACCTTCGATATTTACGGTCTTGTTGTAATTTTCCAACATGATTTCACATCTGGATTCAAGCTCTGTTTTTGTAAATACCTTATGTTCGGTAAGCATCTTTACATTCTTTTCATCCAAAAGATGTGGCATTGCATCGGCGGTAGTCTTTAAGTTTAAAAGACCTCTTTTTTCCGTTGCTTCTTTTACCCATTCATCACTATAACCATTACCGTTGAATAAAATTCTTTCATGCTTTTTGATGGTTTCTTTGATTAAATCATGAAGTTCGCTTTCAAAGTCTTTTGCACCTTCCAAGCGATCCGCAAACTGCTTTAAACTTTCCGCTACCGCTGCGTTTAACATAATGTTGCAGCAGGCGATGGAATTGGAAGATCCCAAAGATCTAAACTCAAATTTATTTCCGGTAAAGGCAAAGGGTGAAGTACGGTTTCTATCTGTGGTATCTCTTGAAAATCTGGGAAGAGAATGAACACCCAGCTTCATAATGACCTTTTCCTGTCCTTCGTACGGTGTATCGTTTTTAATTGACTCTAAAATTGCGCTTAACTCATCTCCAAGGAAGATAGAAATGATTGCCGGCGGTGCCTCGTTTGCGCCAAGTCTGTGATCGTTTCCTGCGGTTGCAACGGAAAGACGAAGCAAATCCTGATAATCATCCACTGCCTGAATCACTGCACAAAGGAAAGTTAAAAACTGTGCATTTTCATATGGGGTTTCCCCGGGTGATAAAAGGTTTGCACCTGCATCTGTGGCCATGGACCAGTTGTTGTGCTTTCCGGAACCGTTTACCCCTGCAAATGGTTTTTCATGTAATAAGCAAACCATACCGTGTTTTCTTGCAACTTTTTGCATAATCTCCATGGTAAGCTGGTTGTGCTCGGTAGCCACGTTTGTGGTAGAGAAAATCGGTGCCAACTCATGCTGTGCAGGAGCTACTTCGTTATGCTCGGTCTTTGCTAAAATACCAAGCTTCCAAAGTTCCTCATTTAAGTCCTCCATAAATGCGGTAACGCGAGGTTTAATCACACCAAAGTAATGATCGTCCAATTCCTGTCCCTTCGGAGGCATTGCACCAAATAAAGTTCTTCCTGTATAAACAAGGTCCGGTCTCTTTTCAAACATTTCTTTATCTACCAAGAAATATTCCTGCTCCGGTCCAACGGAAGTACGAACATATTTCACATCTGTTCCAAAGAGTTTTAAGATACGCTTTGCCTGACGATCCAAGGCCTGCATAGAACGAAGAAGGGGAGTCTTTTTATCAAGAGCTTCTCCGGAATAAGAACAAAATGCAGTGGGAATGCAAAGGGTGTGATCTTTAATAAATGCATAAGACGTCGGATCCCATGCAGTATATCCTCTTGCTTCAAAAGTAGCTCTGATTCCTCCGGAAGGGAAGGAAGAAGCATCCGGCTCACCTTTAATTAACTCTTTGCCGGAAAACTCCATAATCACACCACCGTCAGGAGAAGGAGAAATAAAACTGTCATGCTTTTCTGCCGTAACTCCGGTTAATGGCTGGAACCAATGGGTAAAATGTGTGGCACCTTTCTCCACTGCCCAATTTCGCATTTCGGTAGCTACCGCTTCTGCTACAGCCACATCTAGTTTTGCATTTTCATCAATGGTCTTTTTTAATGACGCATACACATCCGCAGAAAGACGAGCACACATGACGCGATCGTCAAATACCATTGAGCCAAAAATGTCTGTTACACTTTTCTTTTCCATCATATTTATCCTCCTTCATGATGTTTTCTAAAAAAAGAGACGGCGCCCCGGAGATATCTCTCCGAGACGCCATTGCCTCATGTAACTATGTAATTTTATTTTCCGCTTTCTCCGTAGTTGGATAATACGCGGGCGGAAGGATCGTTTACATTACAACCCTCCCAATTCTTATTCGGCATCCAGAAGTCAACAACCATTTCCGACTGGCCCGGATAATACTTTTCAAAGATGTCCCGGTAAAGAAGGGATTCCTTCGTAAAAGGTTTGGCATGTGTATATTTTTTTATACCTTCGGCAAAGGCCTCATCCGTATAGGATGCTTCCGCCAACTCTGCCAGGTCATCTTTCAGTGAATGTCCCACAGCATCGGAAAAGGCTGCTTTTTCTCGCCACAAAATACTTTCAGGGATGAACGCATCATCTTCAAATGCTTTGCGAAGCAAGTACTTACCTTTTCCGTAAGTATTGAGTTTCATTTCCGGATCAATGGACATGCAGTACTCCACAAAATCCAGATCTCCGAAAGGAACACGTGCCTCCAAGGAATTTACACTGATACATCTGTCAGCCCGAAGCACGTCATACATATGGATTTCACGGATTCGCTTTTCGGCTTCCTTTTGGAACTCCGTTGCGTTCGGAGCAAAATCCGTATATTTATATCCAAAGATTTCATCCGAAATTTCTCCGGTTAAGATTACCCGAAGATCGGACCTCTCGTGAATGGCTTTACATAAAAGATACATTCCCATGGATGCACGAACTGTGGTGATATCATAGGTACCAAGAGCTGCAATCACTTCTTCCAAGGCATCGCATACATCTTGTTTTGTAATGATGACCTCATGATGGTTGGAATGTATATAATCCGCTACCTGTCTTGCATATTTTAAATCGATGGCATCGATGTCCATCCCAATGGCCCAGGTTTCAAGCGGCTTCTTGGATCTGTTTGCAGCAATTCCACAAACCAAGGAGGAGTCCAATCCGCCGGATAATAAGAACCCTACCGGTGAATCAGAATCAAGTCGCTTTTCGATTCCTTTGATTAATAAATCACGAATCTTTTTGGTTACCGTATCGATATCGTCTTTTACAAAAGTTTTTACTTCCGACATATCACGGTATTTGAAAAAGGTTCCGTTTTCGAAATAGTGTCCCGGCGGAAATGGTTTGATTTCCTTCGAAAGGCCGACTAAATTCTTTGGTTCCGAAGCAAAAAGGTATGTACCGTCATCCGTTAAGCAATAATACAACGGTCGAATTCCGATGGGATCCCGAGCCGCGATAAACGCACCCTTTTTCTTATCATATAAAACCATCGCATATTCCGCGTCTAACATCCGAAACATCTGCGTTCCATATTCCGCGTACATGGCCGGTAAGATTTCACAATCCGAATCGCTATGAAAGGTATACCCTTTTTTCTTTAGCTTATTTTTAATCTCACGAAATCCGTAGATTTCTCCGTTACAAACGCAAACCACTTCTTCTTTATCGAAGGGCTGCATTCCTTCTTCCGTAAGTCCCATAATGGACAATCGATTAAAACCTAAGAAGCCGTTTCCTGTATCTATCATTCGACTTGCATCCGGTCCTCTGGATTTTGTCTTTTTAAGGGCCTGTTGCAAGGTGTCGTATCGGGCGCCTTTACCCCAGCTACCAATAATTGAGCACATTCTTTTTTCCTCCCAGACAAATAAAAAAAGCGTCTCGGAGACCAATGTCTCCAAGACGCCTTTGTCTTTACTTTTCAAATATTAATTCTCTTTCCTTTTTTTGTCAAACACTTTTTTATTCACTTAGCGGTTAACAAATTTTCGTGCACATCCAAAATAAACTCCAACGGAATCTTACACAAATCAGAAATCTGTTGTGGTTCCATACCGCTGCGAAGCATTTCGGAAATTAACTCGCGTTTTCCTTCTTCACGTCCTTCTTCACGTCCTTCTTCACGTAGGCCTTCTTTCCAGATTTCTTCATCAAATCCTGATAACAACATATCCTTTGCCTCCCCGAGGTGACCTCGTAAATATTCTTCCAAATGTCCTTCCTCGATACAACGATTTACAGCCTCTTCTACCGCCGGTTCTTCTTGCATTCCCTTGGCAACATTTTCCCTGACATACTGAATCAGAGTTGCATAATCGTTTAGTATCGGACAAACATCCAATAGTTCCTTATTATGTCCCGCATTGATGTTTAGCATCGTAGCTGTCCATTCATATCCGCTTGTTTCAGTTTGAAATGCATCTGATAGTTTTAGTTCCACTCGATCAGGTGCTTCCTTTGCTCCATTATACAACACAAAATAGTATGGTGTAGGAATTTTTATCAATTTTTTTCCATAAATATCAAACTTATTTCGCTTAATATAGCCATCCATGGACTTTCCATAATACTGCAAACCTCGAAGTGGCATATTGGGATTAATAGTACTTTGATGTTCCAACATTAGCATCCTGGCGTGTAATAGAACCGCTACATCATTCTTCTTATGCATAAAGATTGCATCTTTTAATGTAACGATTTCCAACTCACTTACATCCTCATAATGCGTCCCCAACAGCGCATTATAAATTGCCAATCCATTTTCTGCTTGGGAAAAAATCTCCACAAACAAATCATTTTTGTACTTAGAATTTACCATAGAATACTTCCTCCTTCTCCTTTTCTACTTGTTCAAAAAAATGGAAAAACGTAGAAAATTGAAAGGTAAGAACTGACTCTTAGAATAAAAAAGACTTGCCGTTAGATTTTCTACAACAAAAAATATAACATAGAAATCCAACAGCAAATCTTAAATTTTTATAAAATCTTTATTAACAAATTATAAACTCGCGATTTCTGAAAAACACATTTTTTGTTAAAATAAAAACCATGACAGGAGGATAAAAAATGAAAATTGTATTCTTAGATCGAAAAACCATCGGTGAAGATATCGACTTATCCGGATTTGAACGCTTTGGAGAAGTGGTCATCTACGACTACTCTTCTTCCGAGGAAGTATCGGAGCGTGTCACCGATGCGGATATTATCGTTTTAAATAAAGTATTGGTAAACGAGGCTACCATCGGAAGTGCAAAGAATTTAAAACTGGTTTGCGTTACTGCCACCGGTACCAACAACTTGGATAAAGACTACTTGGCAAGTCGCGGCATCGAATGGAGAAACGTAGCGGGCTATTCTACGGAAGCTGTGGCACAACACACTTTCTCTTTGGCCTTTTATCTGTTAGAGCACTTAAGCTACTACGATGCCTATGTAAAAGAAGAACGCTACGTAAACGATAGGATGTTTACTCATTTTGAAAAACATTTTCATGAAATTTCCGGAAAGACCTGGGGTATCGTTGGACTTGGTGCCATCGGAAGCCGCGTAGCAGAAATTGCCACCTGTTTTGGTGCTAACGTGATTTATTATTCCACCAGTGGAAAAAACCATTCCAGCACCTATAAAGAAGTGGATTTTGAGTCCTTGCTTCATGAATCGGATATCCTTTCCATTCATGCACCATTGGATGATAACACCATGCACTTAATTGATAAAGATGCCCTTTCCAAAATGAAAAAATCCGCTATCCTGATAAATGTAGGACGGGGACCCATTATTGTAGAAAAAGATTTGGCGGATGCCCTGGAAAACGGAGTTATTGCTGCGGCAGGCTTGGATGTTTTGGACGTAGAACCTATGTCACCGGAGAATGCATTGGTGCGCATCAAAGACAGCACCAAACTCTTAATCACGCCTCACATTGCATGGGCGGCTGTGGAAGCGCGGATTCGACTGATGAAAATCATTGAAGAACAGGTCGAAGAATTTATCGGGTAGTAAAGATATTTCATATAATAAAAAACGTAGAATATTTTTGCCGAGCGCCAAAGAAGCGCTCTACACAAAAATATTCTACGTTTTTTAATTCAGTGGAATAATATAATTATATAACTGTAACTTTTTATTTTATGTTAATGCGAATACTGTAATTGGGAACATTGTTCACATACTTATCCCCAACATATTGCCCTCTTTTACTTCCGTTTGTATTTTTCCAGTATATATCTACATGAGGCGTTGAGGAATTGGGATAAATAGCAATCATAACAGCCGCATTTGTGTAATCCTCTGTGGACAAGTATGCGCCGCGATCATTGCCCATTGTATAACTCGTCCCCGCGTCTGTAGCAGTTCCTTTTCCGTAATGGTATTTTTTTGCCTGGTCCCATGTCGATCTGTAAGGAAGGAATTTTCCGGTGGAAGGATCATAAATACCGTAGGCATTGTCTCCCTCTGCGCCACCATCATTCCACAGAAGACCTACAGATCCTGCAGTGTTTTTGTTCACTCCCGCATAGTATAGATCGATGGCCGCAGATGCTGCTTGCCGCATAGTATATATATCATAGGCTTCTCGGGACTTTTCCAGCTGCTTCATCACACCTTTTAGATACTCCATGTTAGCCTTAGCGATGGCTTTATCTTCCGATGCGCGATGCTTTCTTTTTAAATTCTTCAGCTGATCATCCGACATATGGGGGTTTACTGCTTCCAGTTGCTCAAGCATCTCCATGGTTTCTTCTAATAGCTCCATTTCTTCCTGACCAAATGCTTCCATCATTTCGGACATCTCGTCGGAAAACGCTTCCATCAGTTCCTCAGAAGTGTAATCCTCTGTCTCATATTCTTTTGCCAGTTCTTCAAATTCTGCTTCTAATTCTGAAGCATAATCTTCCTGTTGCTTTTTAATTTCATCTTCCGCATTTTCTATGGTTTCTTTTGCCACGTCAATTACATCATTTTGAGAAGCGGAGGAATCCTTTATTTTTTCCTCCCGTTCATCCTGTGCCTGTACATGCTCCACCATTTCTTCCAGTTCCAGGTTGCGCTTCTTTTTCTTGGCAATCATTTCCATTTTCTTTGCATGAGAAAGTGCCAACTGCAAGTCCTCCGAATCCACATTGCCGGAAGAAGCTTTTCTGTGCAGTTCCATGACTTTTCGCTTTGCGGAAATCACTGCCTGTCCGGCACTGAGGGATGTCTTCGCTCTCTGAATCTTTGATGATACGTCTTTATAACTGTAGTTTATTTTTTTCTTAACTTTTTTATCCGGCTTTTCCGACTTGGTTTTTGATAAGTCTAAATATCCGTTTTGCTTGTTTATGATAGTTCCGACAAAAACCACCTGTTTTTTGGCTTTTTTCATAGTCTCAAAGCGCTCTGCTGTTTCCTGCGAAAGTTCATTGTTTTCCGCTGCAGCTTTTGCTGCCTCAAAAGCAGCAAGCTCTGCCGCCTCTTTGTCTGTCAGCTTCCTGGTATTTTTAGTATTGGATTTGGATGTACTTCCGTTATCCAAAGCATCCAACAACTTCTTTCGAGACTCGGATTGCTCCTTCTTTACAGCAGAAGCCTTGGCAGAAGATGAAGAAAAACTGCTTTTGGTGTTTTTGGCATACTTTCCACGAAATACACCCACAACTCCCTTGGTAGTTTTATTTCTTTGTCCTATAACGCCGTAATAAGACGTATTTTTTATCTGAATCGAAACGCCTGCCATGGTCTACCTCCCTGTACGACCATTTCACCATAGTCTCTTCCGACCTCCCTGCCGTTTTTCGAGACTTACACTTATCTATTTCTTATTTCGGCATTTCTCACTAAAACTTAAGCAAAAGAAAATGGGCTGTTTTTTAACAGCCCATTTTCTTTGTATACTTTATAACGATACCAAATCTCTATACCATGAAAGGGCATCCAGATACACCGGATAAACCTCCTTCATCGTGATATCCTTTAAGAGCATCTGGCGGCAAACTTCCATCCAGGATGCATCTTCATATGCTTTGATAAAATTTAACACCTCAGCCATCTGTCCTTCACCGGTTAGGAGTGCATCGGTAATCGGCTTTGATAAGTTGATTGTCTCCAACACTTCTGCCATCGGCTTTTGAAGTACGATATCAAGTACGGAGAACAGTCCCATCATAAAGAGTTCCTGTGACATACTTTCCAATCCAAAGACCGGAGCCAAGAGCTCTGCAAATCGAGCACGAATCATAGAAAGTCGAGTAATCTCACTTGGACGATCCGCACAAAGCTCTTTTGTAACCGCTGTATTAATCCAGCGTTTCAACTCTTCCTGACCAAGCATTGCTGCTGCATTTCGAATTGATTTAATTCCGGAGTTAACTGTCATACGGTTAACAATCTTTAACAATTCCACAACAAGTGCCGGATCTTTTCCGATAACATCTGCTGCTGTTGTTAAATCAAAGTCCGGTTTATTTACGATTCGAATCAACTCTAAATACGTCATCTTTAACGGAGCCAACTCGATATCCTGCCCCTTCTTCGGAATACGGAAGAATTCACCTTCATAATAATCGAAGCCACCGATTCCCACTAACTTTTCGTATTCTTCAGGAGTCGCTACATCTTCTGCCACCAGTTTCAAATTTGGGAAAATGGTATGGAACAAACGACGTGCTTTTTCGATATCCACATGATGGTGATTTAAGAACACGTATTCCATCATATCCATAATCGGCTTATAGTCGCCAACCTGGTTTAAGGGAATGTTTTTCGCTGCAAAGCGGAATCCCTGTTCTCTTAACTGCTTTACGCGTTCGATATACTTCTCTGTAGGCTCTACATAGTGGTCAATGATTAAAACCACTTTCTCCGGTGCATTTGCACCCTGACCTTTAATATCTGTAAAAAGAGATACATTTGAAACAGGGATAAACACTTCTCTGCCGTCAGTCAAAGTCTTCAATCCCATGCTCTGAAGTACTTCTACACCTTCCACGCTCATAGCAGAATCCCAACGTCCGCTGCTGCCTTTAATGGCATCACGAAGAAGGTCATCTCTTTGTGCGACAATGGAATATGAACGTACAATCATATTCTTGTCAAACAATGGTATTAATGTAGCTAACATATTTTCCCTCCTAGCCAAAACCCTTCTATATGAATATCATACCAAATTTTTCAGAATTTTCCAAAGAATTCTTGATATTTTTAGATTAAATCAAGGAATCTTTCCACATTTAAAACGATATCTCCATTAAATACAGCACTGCCGGCAACAATGATATTCGCTCCGGCTTCAATAATTTCGCTTACATTTTCCAAATTTACGCCGCCATCTACTTCAATATCTGTTTTTAAGCCCTTCTTATCGAGGAGTCTGCTCAAATCAGAAATCTTATCCAAACAATATGGGATGAAGGCCTGTCCTCCAAATCCCGGATTTACGCTCATAATAAGAACCATATCCACCTTTGGAAGGATATACTCTATAACGGAAAGTGGAGTGGACGGATTTAATGCCACACCTGCCATCACCTTTTCTTTTTTTATCATCTCAATGACTGCATCCAGATGATCGGTTGCCTCCGCGTGAACCGTGATAATATCTGCTCCGGCTTCCGCAAACTCATGAATATAGCGTTCCGGGCGCTCAATCATTAAATGCACATCCAAGACAGCATCCGTAATCTTACGCACACTTTTTAAAACCGGAATACCCACGGAAATATTGGAAACAAACGCACCATCCATCACATCAAAATGAATGTATTGTGCACCTGCATCCTCCGCAAGTCGGATGTCCCGTTCCAAATTTGCAAAATCCGCAGATAAAATTGAAGGTGATAAACAACTCATAGATTTCTTTTCCTTATCTTTTCTTTAAGCCTTTGGGATCTATTTTTCTGGCATTCTTTAATTCTTCGTAAAAAGCCTTGTAATTCTCGTAACGACTATCAGCAATCTCCCCGGATAACAACCTTTCCTTTACCGCACAATCCGGTTCTTTCAGATGAGCACAGCCGGCAAACTTACAGTCGTACTTTTCTTCCCGCATTTCCGGGAAAAGTTCATCTAACTCTCCCTCTTCTATCTTTGGCAAATCCATGGAGCCGAAACCCGGCGTATCCATGATAAAGCTGGTCTCATTTATCTGAATCAGCTGACTGTGTCTGGTAGTCTGTTTTCCGGAATCCATCTTTTTCATCATGCCATCGGTTTCCATAATAACCTCCGACTGCAATGCATTTATGATGGAGGACTTTCCCACACCGGATGGTCCGGCTACTGTGGTAAGTTTTCCCTCCAGTACCCTGCGGATTTCATCCAGTCCGGTTTCCTTCTTGGTAGAAGAAAAAATCACCGAATAGCCTGCGGATTCGTAGGTCTTTTTTAATTCTTCTTTTTCTTCTTCTGTTGCAAGGTCCGCCTTATTAAAACAAATTACCGTAGATAATTCCTTGTACTCCATGTTTACAAGGAAGCTGTCTAAAAGGCGTAGATTCGGTACCGGTTCCTTTAACGCAAAGATCACCAACGCCTGATCCACATTGGCAACCGGTGGACGTAATAACTCCATAGTTCGAGGTAAAATTTCTTCCACGTTTCCGGTCTTTTTCTCTTCGGAAATCACCTGAATCCGTACCTCGTCTCCCACCAAAGGCTTAATGTTTTCTTTTCGAAATGCACCCTTTGCCTTACATTCATAAATTCCGGATTCCACCACGTAAACGTAGTAAAATCCGGAAATCCCTTTTAATATTCGTCCTGTTTTTAAAGACATATAATTCCTTTACTGTTGCTTGGTAAAGACTTTTTCCGACTCACTGGTACTTGTGGCACCGGTGGTGGTGTTTTTATAAACCACAGAAAGTTTTCCTTTTTCCGTTTCAATGCCGTTTACCTGAATGGTAAGGCTTGTGGTCTGGTTAGTCCACTCTGCAATCTTCTTTCCGTTGGCATCGTATAAAACAACGTCTGCGGAATTGTAATAATTTGCAGCTTCTGTATCCGTGGTTGTCGGAATCGTAATGGTTTCGGAATAGGTATAGTATACAGTCTTCTTACCTAAGGAAATCACAAAGTCCACAGCCGCTCCCGCATCCACATAGGAACCTGATGAAGTACCCTGAGAAATAACTTTGCCTTCCTCTACATTGTCACTGTTATCGGAGGTAATATTTCCGACGGTTAATCCGACCGCGGCAAGTGCATTGGTTGCTTCCTCCTGGGTCATACCGGTAATGGAAGGTACTTTAACAGACTCTACTCCCTGAGAAACCACAATGGTAATGGTATCCCCTTCTTTTCCGGAAGAATTGGAATCCGGTGTTTGCGAAATAACTTTACCGTTTTCCACGTCCTTCGAATACTCATAGCTCTTATTTACTTTAAATCCTGCATCCTTTAAGGTCTGTTCTGCAGAAGACTCTGTCGCGCCCACCACATTCGGAATGGAAATTTCACCTTTTCCGGATGAAATCGTCACCTTGATGGTTTCGTTGGGTGAAACCTTCTCACCGGCGCTAACGCTCTGGGTCATAATCTGTCCCTCCGCGTATTCATCGGAAGAAGCGGTTCCCACCTTCTTATAGCCAAGGCCCAGTTCTTTTAAGGCTTCTTTTGCCTCATCCTCAGTCTTTCCAAGGAGATTAATCATCTCAATCTGCTCTTCGGTCACTTCCGTATCATCAGTTTTATCTTTTGAACCAAACTTAAACCATCCGAGGAAAGTTCCAATGAAATAAATCACTAAGATTACAATTAAAACGGCAACAACAATTCCCATAATGCGAAACGCCTTGTCCATCTTCGGATTGATTTCATCATCGTCATCGTCATCATCAAATTCTTCATCCGACTTAATATCGGAAACATCCACAAGACCGGCTTGAACCTGAATGCGCTTTACCTCTTCGTCGGTAATCACTCTGGTTCGGTCGCCTTCATCGCTTTCCGCAAGTTTTACAAAATCCTCATCCGGATTTACAAGTGCCTTTTTCAAATCGCAAAGAAGCTCTTCCATGGTCTGATATCTGCGATCCTGATTCTTCATGGTGGCTTTCTTAATAATCTTTTCCACACTGACCGGGATATTTTCCGCATATACACTTGGAGGAGTCATCTCAGATTGCAAATGCTGTAATGCAATTGCCACCGTGGTTTCTCCGTCAAAAGGAACACGTCCGGTAATCATCTCATACATTACAATACCGAGAGAGTAAATATCGCTCTGGAAAGAAACATATCCGTTTCTCGCCTGCTCCGGCGAAGAGTAGTGTACACTTCCCATGATATCCGCACTGACCGTATTGGAAGTAGCGGCTCTGGCAATTCCGAAATCGGTAACCTTTACCTTTCCTTCACGAGAAATCATAATATTCTGTGGCTTTATATCACGATGAATGATATTTTTCTTGTGAGCAGCCTCGATGCCTCGACCTACCTGAATCGCAATGGAAATCACCTCGTTATAGGCAAGTTTTCCTTTTTTTGCGATATAGGTCTTTAAAGTAATGCCCTCCACATATTCCATAACGATGTAGTACATACCGTTTTCGTTTCCCACATCGTAAATATTAACAATATTGGCATGTTCCAAACCGGCTGCCGCCTGAGCTTCCTGACGAAACTTTGCAATAAAGGAAGAGTCCTCATTAAACTCCTGCTTTAATACCTTAAGCGCAACCTCTCTCCCGAGGGCATGATCCAATGCCTTGTATACATCGCTCATTCCGCCGGCACCGATTTTTTCTATAATCTCGTAGCGATCTCCTACGTATGTTCCATTTTCAAACATATTTACACCTCATCTTCAAAGGAATCGATAACCACAACCGTAATGTTATCTTCTCCGCCATTCTCGTTTGCGGTAGTAACCAGTTTCTCCACCTTTTGCTTTACCTTGTCATCGGACGACAAGATTTCCTCGATTACAGAATCCTCCACCATATTGGTAAGACCGTCCGAGCACATCAAAACAATGGAAATGTCATCCAAAGCAACATCAAAGAAATCTACTTTCACTTCCGGCTCAACACCGATTGCTCTGGTAATTTTGTGCTTGTCTACGTGTTTTGAAGCAAGCTCCTTCGGAATTCCTCCGGTTCGAACCAGTTCCTCTACCACAGAATGGTCTCTGGTAATCTGCTGCAATCTACCTCCTGACATGGCATACAGTCTGCTGTCTCCCACATTGGCTACATATAGACGTCCACCATCTACGGTAGCAGCAACCATTGTAGTACCCATTCCTCTTTTTTTGGGGTCGTTTTGTGCCTCTGTATAAACTCGCTTATTTGCAACTCTTATAGCCGATTCCAAAATAGCGATTGGCTTATCTTCCAGCTTTTCGCGCACAGCCTCAAGAACAGCTTTTACCGCCGTTTCTGATGCATACTCACCGGCCAAATGGCCACCCATTCCATCAGCCACGATAAACAGGTTGGCAAGTTTTCCTGCACCGGCATCTGAGGCAAAGACGTAATCCTGATTGGAATCACGCACCTGACCTTCATCTGTCATGGCATAAAAAATCATATATATTCACCTTTCTTATGAGCGAGATGCTTCTAAATGACGTCTTCTAAGCTGTCCGCAAGCGCCGTCAATATCCCTGCCCATTTCCCTTCTAATGGTAACATTTATTCCGTTTTTTTCAAGTTTATTTTTGAAGGCATTTACCGCCTCTTTGCTTGAAGATTGGTAGTTTCTCTCCTTAATCGGATTCACCGGAATCAGGTTGATATGGCAGTTCTTTTTAGAAAAAAGTGCCACCAATTCCCGCACATCTTCCTCTCTGTCATTTTGACCTGCTATCAAGCTGTATTCATAGGACATTCTTCGCCCCGTTTTTTTATAATAATACTCACATGCTTTTAGCACTTCAGACAAATCATAGGCATTTGCCACCGGCATCAGAGCTTTTCGCTTTTCCTGTGAAGAGGCATGTAGAGACAATGCCAAAGTAATCTGCAGTTTTTTATCAGCCAAATCGTAGATTCTCGGCACGATTCCACAGGTTGAAACCGTAATGTTTCGCTGGGAAAGATTCAAACCGTTTTCATCCGATAATAATTCAATAAACTTGAGCAGGTTATCATAGTTATCCAGGGGTTCTCCGGTTCCCATAACAACAACGTGTCCCACGCGTTCTCCCATATCCTTTGAAATCGCGTAAATCTGGTCCAAAATTTCAGAGGGTGTTAGATTTCTAAGCCAGCCGTCCAAAGTAGATGCGCAAAATCTGCATCCCATCTTGCAGCCAACCTGCGAAGATACACACACGGAGATACCGTACTCATAGCGCATCATAACGCTTTCCACAAAGTTTCCGTCACTTAATTCAAACAGATACTTTCTGGTGCCGTCTTCCTTGGAAATCTGGCAATCCCGTTGCACGAGGGAAACGTAGTCCGCATCGCGCTGCAACTTTTCTTTCAAGGACTTTGGGATGTTTGACATCTCGTCGTAGTTTCTTGCGAGATGCACGTGCATCCACTCGTAGAGCTGCTTTGCGCGGAACTTCTTCTCCCCGAGAGTCTCTATATATGCGGTTAATTCATCTAGATTTAAAGATTTTATATCCGTTTTCATAATCTTAGTCCAATCGTTTTTTGTACAGTATTTGGATGAATGAGATATTTCCGACAGTCATCCGCGGAGCGTTCCGAGAATCCGTCGTATGGCTGTTGAATCTCGAAGGCTTTCCTGAGAGATTCTTTACAGACATTCGACTAGTCGAGGTAGAGCGGAGACGGTGCCGAGGAAATATCTGCATTCACTCCAAATACGGCTACATAAAATCCATCTCGAATATTTGACTCCGGGAAAAACTGCTCGCTCGAAAGAAGTTTTAGCTGCGGGTAGGTCGCGGTGAGCCACGCTACGTTATCCTCGTTTTCCTCTCGAGTAATGGTGCAGGTGGAATACACGAGTTTGCCGCCGGGTTTTACATAGCGAACAGCATTGGTAAGAATCTCTCTCTGCAACGACTGTAGAGAAAGGATGTCCTCCGGTTGCACACGGTAACGAATCTCCGGCTTCTTTCCGATGACTCCAAGTCCGGAGCAGGGCAAATCGCAAATCACCCGATCGTATGCCTCAACGGATGCCTCATCAAACACCGTTGCATCCATTACCTTTGCCGTCACATTGTTTCGACCGGTACGGTCAATGTTTTCCTCAATGATAGCCACCTTATCCGCAGATACGTCTCTGGCTTCCACGCTGCCATGGGATGCCCCCGATGTGCTTTCACCGGATGCTTTTTCCTCCAACATCTGAAGCACTTCTCCCATATGGATACTCTTTCCGCCGGGAGCGGCACATACGTCTAATATCCGGGCGCCGGCAAACAAATCCGCGTTTTCCGCCACCGCCATGGAAGATAAGTCCTGAACATAAAAAAGTCCGTCCCGAAAGCTTTCCGATTTCTCCAGGTAATCAAAATCCTCGATAAAAAATGCATAGGGAAGCTCGGTATTAGATACCTTCATGCCTTCCTCCGTAAGCTTTATCTTTAACTCTTCGGGAGAAATCTTCGTAACATCTGTTCGGACGGTTATGCCCTTTTCATGTGAAAATCCTTTTAGGATTTCTTTTGTCTTTTCTTTTCCATAATCGTTACTCCACTTTTCCACAATCCAATCCGGCATGGAGTAAGCAAGTGCAAGGGAACCTTCCACAAATTCCGACAAAGGTTTCTGCTCTCGTATCACAGAGCGCAAGGTACCGTTTACAAAGCCAGACAGGCCTGCAAGCCCTCTTTTTTTTGCAAGTTTTACCGCCTCATTTACAATCGCAGACTCCGGAACATTGTCCATAAAATAAAGCTGATAAATGCTGAGGCGAAGAATATTTCGAATCACAGGCTTTTGTTTTTTTACCTTTGTTTTGGAATAGGTGTTTATAATTGCATCCAAAAGAGTCGCCTTTTCGATTGTTCCCAATGAAAGACGGGTAATAAAACTTCTCTCCTGCTTTTCCAAATACTGATATTTTGATAACACCGCATTTAATACATGATTGGAAAAACCCTGTTTCTCCAGAACTTCCATAATCACATCCAATGACAGTGCTCGCAAGTTTTCTTTTGACATAATTAATTACCGATCAAATCACCTTCTGAAACAGAGTATCCGTTTAAAAAGTCCTCAATCCACATGCGACGCTTACCTTCCAACTGCACCTCTTCCACAGATAAAAATCCGCTTCCCGTTTGAATCAAAAGGTGTTTTCCGTCCACGTGAACAACAGTCCCGGGAATGGTTTCGTTGGCGGTCATATCTCCGATTAGTTCCTCAGCAAACATGTTTTCCAAGAACACGTCATGCTTTGCACGCCAAACCTTTAAGATTTTTCCGTCATAAAAAGTATAGGTGCAAGGCCATGGATTTAATCCTCTCACATAACGGCAGATTTCATCTGCGGATTTAGAGAAGTCAATTAATCCCAATTCCTTTTTGATCATCCCAACTTTTGTTGCTTTGCTCTCATCCTGAGGAATCGGAGTAACCACGCCCTCTTCGATGGCGGTAAGTGCCATGCAGCAAAGATTTCCGCCTACGATTGCCAGCTTATCAAATAATGAGCCGCCGGTTTCCTCCGGGTCGATAACCACTTCTTCCTGCATTAAAATATCGCCGTCATCCAATCCTTCACCCATCTGCATAATGGTCACACCGGTTACTTCGTCACCGTTTAAAATGGACCACTGAATCGGAGATGCTCCTCGATACTTCGGAAGCAAAGAGGCATGAACGTTAATACAACCGTACTTCGGGACCTCCAAAAGCTCCTTGGGAAGAATCTGTCCGTAAGCAGCCACCACAAAAATATCCGCATTGATTTCTTTTAATTCCGCAATCACGGACGGATCTTTTACACTTTCCGGCTGGTAAACCATAATGCCAAGTTCCTCTGCAACCACCTTTACAAAAGGAGACTGCATACCATTACCTCGTCCGCTAGGACGATCCGGCTGTGTCACACAAAGCACCACGTTATGGCCTGCATTGACGATGGCTTTTAAGGTTGTGGCTGCAAAATCCGGCGTTCCCATAAAAATTACGTTCATATCCTACTCCTCCTCACTGTCCTCTTCTGACATCTCCTCAGCAGTGTAAAGCGGCCCTTCAGCAAGTTCTGTGTACATATGACCGTCAAGGTGATCAAGCTCATGACAGATGGCACGTGCTAAAAGTTCCTCACCTTCGATTTCATACTCATCCATATTTTCATCAAAGAATTTTGCTTTTACATAATTGGGACGAGTCACGGTTCCATATTTTCCCGGTAAAGAAAGGCAGCCTTCCGCTCCGGTCTGTTCCCCTGAAGTTTCTAAGATTTCAGGATTAATCATAACAATCGGGCCTTCACCAACGTCGATTACCACAATACGTTTTAAAACGCCTACCTGCGGTGCTGCAAGCCCCACGCCATCGTGTTCGTACATGGTTTCCAACATATCATCAATCAAGGTCCGAATCCGCTCTGTCACTTCCGTCACCGGACGACAGGGCTTCTCCAGAATCGGATCTCCTTGAATTCTAACTTCTCTTAATGCCATAGCATCCTCCTTCTTTAGAACCCGTTTGTCGGGTCAAAATCAAAACTGACATGGGCCAGACGAAATCTGTTTTCCTCCAGCAAGTATTTTTCCATATCGTCTTTTATCGCAATGAGGCGGTTGTAGTCCTCATTTCTAACATAAATCACTTTTCGGTATATATCCCGCAGTTTGGCAATGCCTGCATCCTGGGGTCCAAAAATCAAAACACCATAGGACTTTGCCTTTAAAAACTCGCCTAAAAGTTTTGCCTTTCCGACGGCTTCCGATTCTTTTTCTGATGTAATCTGCACCGAAAGCATATGGCAAAACGGTGGATAATTCATCATCTTTCGAAACGCACTTTCCGTTTCATAAAACAAATCATAGTTTTGTACCGCAGCTGCCTGCACACTGTAATTGTCCGGCTGATAGGTCTGAATAATTACACGGCCTCTTTTTTCACCTCGTCCCGCACGGCCTGCTGCCTGTGTAATCATCTGAAACGTTCGCTCTGCTCCACGATAATCTCCGGCATTTAACGACATATCCGCCGCCATGATTCCCATTAAGGTAACATTTGAAAAATCATGTCCCTTTACAATCATCTGCGTTCCGATTAACACATCCGCCTCATGATTTGCAAAGGCGTTTAATATTTCCTGATGAGAATCCTTTCCCTTTGTGGTGTCCGCATCCATACGAAGGGTTCGCACACTTGGAAAAGTTTCCCTTACCACTTCTTCTATTTTTTCCGTACCGGCTTTAAAACCACCGATATACTTTGATCCGCACTTCGGACATACCTTTGGCATATCCTCTTCATAGCCACAGTAATGGCAGGTCAACTTCCGATTTTTGTGCAAACTTAAAGATATATCACAGTGAGGACATTTTATCACATGACCGCATGCCCTACAAGAAACGGAGCCCAACAGGCCTCGGCGATTTAAGAAAAGCATGACCTGCTCTCCCTTGGAAAAAGCCTCGTCCATAGCCAAATACAAGCTTCGGCTAATCATGGAGCGGTTGCCTGCTTTTAACTCTTCTCGCAAATCCACAATCTCGCAGGATGGAAGAGGACGTGCCTCCACGCGGTTTGGCATGGATAAAAGCTTGTATTCTCCTGTCGTTGCCCGGGTAAAGCTTTCCACCGAAGGAGTGGCAGAACCAAGAACTACGGATGCCCCTGCGATTCTTGCCCGCTCCACTGCCGTTTCTCTGGCGTGATATCTGGGAATGGTTTCGCTTTTATAGGAGTCATCATGTTCCTCGTCCATCACAATAAGCCCCAAATGTTCAAACGGTGTAAACAGGGCGGAACGGGGGCCAATCATAATTTTAATATCTCCCCGTTTTGCCCGTTCAAACTGATCAAATCGTTCTCCGGGTGACAAACGGGAATTCATAATGGAAACCACATCTCCAAACCGGCGATAGAATCGCACCAAAGTTTGGTAGGTCAAAGAGATTTCCGGGATTAGCACAATGGCCTCTTTCCCCTGCTTTAAGATATGGTCAATCATCTCCAAATAAACTTCCGTTTTACCGGAGCCGGTAACACCGTAAAGCAAGTAAGGAGTTCGTTTTCCTTCGTCGTAATCTTTTATAAAAGTATCCACGACCTCCTGCTGCATGGGATTTAAGGTATGGTGCGCCCAGTCACCTTTAAGCTTATCCGTTGGATTTCGAAATGCTCGTTCTTCCAAAATCCGCACGTATCCCGCTTTTTCAAAGTCACGAATGACAGATGATGGGATATTTAATTTCTTTGTAATCATATCCCAGGAAAGCAAATGATCCTGCATCAGCGCCTGTAACAGACGCTCCTTTGCTACAGAATGATTCTTTCTTGAGACAAGGTCCGTAAAAATATCGTCGGCCTTTTTTTCATCCAAAAGAAACTCTACGGATTTTACTTTTTTAACGGCTTCTTTCTTTTTTATGGGAAGCACGGTTTTTAGTGCCTGGTTCATGGTGCCGCCAAAGTTTGACTTCATCCAGGCCGCCAATTCAATCAAATCATCTTCAATCGTATTGGCTTCTTTTGAAATGCCCAAAATCGGTTTCATCTTGTCCGGATCCCAATCCGGCTTTTCCGAAAAGCCCACCACATAAGCAGTAAGCCGTCTGCCTTCGCCCTTTCCAAAGGACACTGACACACGGCTTCCCAAATGAACCTGATCTATCAGATGTGCAGGCACCTCATACTGAAAGGTCTTATCCAATTTTTCATGAGAGATGTCTACTATTACATCTGCATAAATCTTTTGTTCTTCCAATTCTATTTTAATTCCTCTAAGATTTCGGCAATCATAACCCGCTCATCCATCGGATATTTTTTGCCTTTGATTTCCTGATAGTCCTCGTGACCTTTTCCGGCCAATACAATGACATCACCCTTTTTTCCATGTTCGATGGCGTATTTAATGGCCTCACGACGGTCAACGATTTCGATATACTTTCCGTCGGTTTTTTCTATGCCGATTTTGATATCGTCAATAATGGCCTGGGGTTCCTCAAAACGCGGATTATCAGATGTAATTATGGTAAGGTCCGCCAGGCGTCCGGATACTTCCCCCATTTCATAACGGCGAATCTTGGAGCGGTTACCTCCGCATCCGAAGACACAAACCAATCGCTCCGGCGCGTAGTCTTTGATGGAGTTTAACAGACTCTCAAGCGCCATGGCATTGTGCGCATAGTCAATCATAAGGGCAAATTCATCGGATACATGAATCATTTCAATGCGTCCTTTGACCTTTGCCTCACGAAGAGCGTGCATCATGGCTTCTTTTGGCACCCCGAAGTGGTGACAAATAGCGATAGCGGTTAAAGAATTGTATACGGAAAACTTACCCGGGACCTTGATTTCCACATGGAAGTTTTCCAATCCCTTTACGTTATAGTTTACACCCAAGTAGCCGATACCGCGAATAAACTCCATATTTCTGGCATTGAAATCCGCCTTTGGATCAAAACCGAAGGTCTCCACTTCACAGGTATGACCTTTTAAAATATCTTCAAAGTGTTTGTCATCACAGTTAAATATTCCCTTCTTACACTTTTGGAACAGCAAGGACTTGCAATGCAAATAATCATCAAAATCCTTATGCTCGTTTGGTCCGATATGGTCCGGCTCAATATTGGTGAAGATACCGATTTCAAAGGTAAAGCCGTCTACACGATGCATCATTAACCCTTGAGAAGAAACTTCCATGACGCAAATTTCACAGCCTGCGTCCAGCATCTTACGAAAATCGCTCTGGATAATGTAAGACTCCGGTGTGGTGTTGTTTGCCGGAATATGCTCATCTCCGATAATTTCTTCAATGGTTCCGATTAGGCCCACCTTATAGCCGGCATTTTCCAAAATGGATTTTACCATATAGGTGGTCGTGGTCTTTCCCTTGGTTCCGGTAATACCCACCACCTTTAAGGTATCTGCCGGATAATCAAAGTATGCTGCAGAAAGCTTTGCAAGTGCTTCTCTGGTATCCGCTACCTTTACCACACAAACATCACTTCGTACATCCACCTCATGCTCTACTACAAGTACCTTTGCGCCGTTATCCGCTACTGCACCTGCCACGGTATGGGCATCAAAGGACGTACCCTTAATGCAGACAAACAAGCAGTCGTCGGATACTTTTCGGTTGTCAAAAATAAGTTCAGAGATTTCTCCCTCAAGAGAGCCCTGTAAGATTTCATAATCTAGCTTTTCAAATAATTGTTCTAAGTTTTTCATGGTAAATTCCTTGTTGATAACATTAAATACTTCCGCAATATGATTTAAAAACAGAATCATCCTGTCTTTTCTAACAAAAAATTATATATTACTCTTCCCTCCACTTCAAGTGATGGAAATGCTGTATCGACTTGTGCAACCAATCGTATATCATCCTTTTTATGTCCTTTTTTATGATATAATATTGAATGCAACGTAGCTTGCACATTTATAATTAGGATGTATAAAAAATGTTGGGAGGGTAAAATATGGGACTTGTTAAAACAAATGATAATTGTATTGGCTGTAATAAGTGTATCAGCGCTTGCCCAAGTGTAGGTGCAAATATTGCTGTCGAAAAAGATCGTGGCAATATCATTGATGTAGATCCTGTAAAATGTATTGCCTGTGGTGCGTGTATTGACGCCTGCGGCCATAACGCCAGAGAATTCGTGGATGACGTTGAGCGCTTCTTTGAGGATTTAAAGAAGGGCGAAAAAATATCCATTCTGATTGCGCCCGCTTTCTTGGCAAACTATCCAAAAGACTACGAAAAATATCTCGGCATGTTAAAGAAGCTTGGAGCAAATCGTTTTATCAGTGTATCTTTCGGTGCTGACATTACTACCTGGGGATACATCAATTATATTACAAAACACAACTATTATGGCAGTATTTCCCAGCCTTGTCCTGCGGTTGTGGGATATATTGAGCGATACACACCGGAGCTTTTACCAAAGCTAATGCCGGTACAGTCACCTATGATGTGTGCAGCCATTTATGTAAAGAAGTATATGAAACTTCCTGACAAATTGGCATTTATCAGCCCCTGTATCGCAAAGAAAAATGAAATTGATGACCCCAACAACCATGGATATGTCTCCTACAATCTGACCTTTAAGCATTTGGTGGAATATTTAAAGGCTCATCCCGTCAGTGGTTTTACACCCTACACCGATGAAATCGAATATGGTTTGGGCTCCATCTACCCTATGCCGGGCGGTTTGAAAGAAAACGTATACTGGTTGCTTGGAGAAGATGCGCTGGTTCGTCAGATGGAAGGTGAACATCATATGTATGAATACCTTCGCAGAAACAGCGAAAAAATCAAAAACGGCAAAACACCTTACCTGTTTGTAGATGCTCTAAACTGCACGAACGGATGCTTATACGGTCCCGGTACGGAAGTGCGTACAACGATGGATGAGGATGTATTTGCCTCCATTCAAAAAATCAAAGCCGCATCTAAAAATGAGTCTAAAAAATCCGCATGGGGAAGAACGATTCCGCCGGAGAAACGTATTGCGGCATTAAACAAACAATTTAAAGACCTTAACTTAAATGATTTTGTTCGCAAATATACGGATCGCAGCAAGGAATGCAGCTATAGTATTCCAACAGATGCACAGTTGGAAAACATCTTTATCACTTTAAAAAAGGATACCAAAGAGAAACGCTCCATTGATTGCGGTTGCTGCGGTTACACCAGCTGTCATGATATGGCGGTTGCCATTCATAACGGTTTTTCACATCACCACAACTGTGTACACTACATCAAGGATCGTGCCTACGAAGAAAAAGATCACGCCATTGAACTTACCGAAGAAGTAAATCGTACACAGGAAGAACTGCGGGAAAAGAAAGCAACTCTTGCAGACGGAATTTCAGAGAATTTTGTCTCTTTGATGGATTCTATTTCACAAATTGAGGAACGAAGCAATGACAACGGCCATCAGACCAGACAAATCACCAATTTTATGAGTGAGGTAGATGAATTTGCTGCAGGGTTAAAGGATGTCCTTACCACGATTGAAGGATATTTGGAAAAACTGAGCGCAAACAATGCGGAAGTCATTGCCATTTCCTCTCAAACCAATTTATTGGCATTAAACGCATCCATTGAGGCAGCTCGTGCCGGCGAGGCAGGCAAAGGATTTGCGGTTGTTGCGGAAGAAATAAAAAAACTGGCCGATGATTCAAAGACCACAGCAGATGACAGTAATCAGAATAACAACGATATCAAAGCAACCGTGGATAAACTTCTGGAAGAATCCGGCAAACTTGCCGAGATTGTAGAACGTGTAAACCAGCGTGCTGCAAAGCTATCCGATTCCGAGCAAGAAACCGACACAGCGATTCAAAATATGAGAGACGTTACAATAAGTGTAGAGGAATCCTTAAAGCAAATTCTAGAAAACTAACATATAAAAGCGGAGGCAGGAATAAAAACTCCTGCCTCTTGTTTTTTGCAAAAATCCTCCACGGTGTATTTTCCCCGTCAACCTCTTAATTTCCGCGATATTTTTCTTCACAGTACTTGCAGCGATATACTTCCTCTTGTGGATCCGTCAGAACGAAAATCTGATCCAGTCCCTGCTCGATGGATGTAATACATCTGGGATTCTTACAGCGAATGACATTTTTCACTTCCTTCGGAAGTGTTAATTTTACCTTTTTTACAATCTCGTCATTTTCAATAATATTTACCGTAATATTATGATCGATAAATCCAAGAATATCCAAGTCGATAGAGTCCACCGGGCACTCCACTTTGATGATGTCCTTATATCCCATCTTATTACTCTTGGCATTCATAATAATCGCTGTGGTTGCATGATCCAACTGATCCAGCTTTAAATCGTGATAGATGGAAAGGCTCATGCCGGCCTTGATATGATCGAGAACATAGCCCTCGTGAATTCCACTGATATTAAGCATTTTCGTCCTCCTTTGCAGCCTTAAGTAAGGTAAGAATCAACGCCATACGAATGTATACGCCGTACTTTGCCTGGGTAAAATACATTGCTCTTGGATCCTCATCTACCTCAACCGAAATCTCATTTACTCTCGGAAGGGGATGGAGTACCATCATGTTTTCCTTGGCAAGGGCCATTTTTTCTTTATCCAAAATATAGAAATCCTTCATGCGAACATAGTCTTCCTCGTTGAAGAATCGCTCACGCTGTACCCTTGTCATATATAAAATATCAAGTTGGGGCATCGCATCATCTAAGCTCATTACTTCTTCAAAAGGAATGTTGTTTTTCTTTAACACCTCATCTCGGATGTAACTTGGAACCCTAAGCTCCGGAGGTGAAATTAAGACAAATTTAATGTTGTCATATCGCGTCAGCGCATTAATCAAAGAGTGTACCGTACGTCCAAACTTTAAGTCTCCGCAAAGACCAATGGTAAGGCCGTCTAACTTTCCGCGAAGGGAACGAATGGTAAATAAATCGGTTAATGTTTGGGTAGGATGTTGATGTCCACCATCACCGGCGTTGATCACCGGAATCTTGGAACGGGATGAAGCCACAAGCGGTGCACCCTCTTTCGGATGTCGCATGGCACAAATATCTGCATAACTGGAAATGACACGAATGGTATCGGAAACGGATTCGCCTTTGGCTGCCGAAGATGAATCTGCACTGGCAAAGCCAAGTACATTACCGCCTAAGTTTAACATGGCGGCTTCAAAAGAAAGTCTTGTTCTTGTTGAGGGCTCGTAAAAGCAGGTGGCTAACGTCTGTCCCTCACAGGAATGATTGTAGTTTTCAGGATGATTTTTGATGTCCTCCGCCAGATTCATCAATTCATCCAATTCCTCCACAGAAAAATCCATGGGGCTCATTAAATGTCGCATGATTTCCTCCTTTAATTCACGTATACACATACCTTTCCAATTATATCTTACGGAGCATGCAACTTCAAGAAGTTAAAAAGGAGCTCCGACGAAAGAATCGAAGCTCCCTATAATGAAGAAGAGGGTCAAAACAACTTATTTAAGTTTTTAAAATTTTCTCGTGGTTTTGTGGAATCACGCTCAATCACCGTTGGACATGTAAAATAGCTTTGCACATGTACCGTCGGTTTTTTAATAATCTGTAAAATAGTTTTTCCGGCCTCCGAGCCTAAATCATATACATCAATATCCACAACGGTAAGCTGAGGATTGAGCAGTTGGGAAAACGGATAATTATCAAAGGTCAAAACACCGATATCCCTTGGAATCTGTAATCCCGCATCACTGATTGCATTTACACAACCATACGCCAGATAATTGTTTGCACATATAATTGCTTCCGGAATGCTATTTCCGCTTAACACTTGCTTTGTCATTTCATAGCCGTCCCATGTAACGGACTTTCCTTGCTGCACATAGTTTTGCGGTCGGATAACCTCATGTCTGTTTAGCACAGAAAGCACTCCCGATAATCTGTGTTCCGAAATACGGTCATCATCCGTTCCTCCGATATACGCGACAGAGCAGTATCCACATGCCAAAAGATGCTTTACTGCCACCTCACCCGCATACTTATTATCCACATCAATCCAGCAAAAATGACTGTCAAAATCAGGCATTCCCAACACCAAATGGGGAATCTCATTTTTATAAATCACCTCATCCAGTTCCTTTGTAATGGCAGACGCATGTAAGATAAACCCGTCCGCCACTTTTGTGTCCGAGCTTTCTTTTACCAGCTCTGCCGCTTCCGAAGGCAAAACGCCTTTTACTACCAGCGAATACCCCTTCTTTGATAAGGTATGTTCGATGCCACAAAGCATTTCGAACATATGCGGATTTAAAAAGCCCGTGTTTCTGTCTAAGGCTGCCACGAAAAAAATCGTTCTGTTTGCCTGATGTGACAGATTTCTTGCCCTTGTATTCGGATGATAATTCAATTCCTCCATCACCCGATTGACACGGTCAATCGTTTCCTGTGAAATCGAATACGAGCCGTTCATAACTTTTGAAACTGTAGCGGTGGATGTTCCTGCTGCCTTTGCAACATCTTTAATTGTAACTGCCATTTTTTACCTACTCTTATTATTTCAAAATCACGCATCCCATGCTTTGAAGCTTTGTGCCATCAAAGCCAATCTGATACAACACATTCCTGTTCGTTGCCATATCATCTGCGGCTATCGCTTCATCGGACAGATTCATCACTACACGAATCACATCATCTGCCATAAACCGTTCATATACAAATATCATCCCCAGTGCATCCGGCTGAAGCACACGGAAATCGCCTCTTCGAAGGATTTCCTGCGAATATCGAAGATGAATCAGTTCTTTGAAAAAAGAAAACATCTCCTCATCCGTATCCTGCCACTTCATCGGGCTTCGATAGTCACTTTCCAAAACACCTTCGATGCCCTGTTCATCACCGTAAAAAACGGATGGCATTCCCGGAAAGGTCATCTGAAAGACAACAGCCAGACGATACTTTTCTCTATCGCCTCCGCAAACGGACAAGAATCTGCTGACATCATGACTGTCGAGAACGTTTAGCTGAGCAAAAGTGGTTTGCTTCCGGTATCTCATGTACATGTCTACCGTCCGGTTGGCAAATTCCTTTGCATCAATAGATTGCTCTGCAAAAAAGCGTTTGCAGTGCTTCCTGAAATCATAATTCATTGCTGAATCAAAGATTTTTCCGTCCAACCAGTGATTGGCGGTTTCCCAAACTTCACCAATTAGAATTGCATCCTTTTTTACAGACTTTATCTTACGATAAAACCTGCGCCAGAAATCATCATTGATTTCACTGGCAACATCCAATCGCCATCCATCGGTATCAAACTCTTTTACCCAGTATTTTCCCACTTCGCAAAAATACTCCATTGCCTCTGGATTATCGAGATTTAGTTTTGGCATCATTCGTTCATAACCAAAGCATTCGTATTCCGGATAGGCTTCCGGATCGTCCGGTCGGATAACCGGGAATTTTAAATCGTAAAACCAGTCTACATACCTTGACTCCTGTCCCTTTTGAACCACATCTTCAAACGCGAAAAATCGCCATCCGCAGTGATTGAAGACTCCGTCAATAATAACGCGTATCCCGTTTTCATGGTAGGTTTGAACCAGTTTTTTAAAGTCTTCATTTGTGCCAAAACACGGGTCTATGTGATAATAGTCCAATAAATCATATTTATGGTATTCACCGGCTGCAAAAATAGGATTGATATAAATCGCGTTCACTCCTAAATCGGATAAATAGGATACATTTTCCGTAATACCTAAAAGCGTTCCACCCAGTTTACCTTTTACCTGCTGTCCTTCATAGTATGCGGTTGTTTCCGTTTTTGAAATCCGGTTTTTTCCCGTTGCAAAACTGTCCGGAAAAATATTATAAATCACCGCATCCTTTGCCCATGCCGGCGGTGTAACAATATCCGCTCTGTGATTGAAGGGCAGTTGAAAATACTCTGACCTGTCGTCCACCGGTTCTTTGCAGAAACAGTCACCGTAATAAAGCCACGTTTCCTCTTTGCTTTCAAGCTTAAAATAGTAATTCAGTCGCTTATACGGTTTTTCCAAAACGGCTTCATAATAATCATATAATTCGCATTCTATGATCTTTTTCATTTCCTGTTCTGTAAATACCACAGGAGTTAATCTGCATGCACGATCTCCATAAAACAACGTGCACCGTATCAAATCCCCATGCTGTGTCCGCAATCGGATTGCCACATGATTCTCGTCGATACCATAGGCATACTGGGACATGGGAATATGCAAAATTGCACTTTTATTCATCTTACCAACCTTTCACTCCACCTGATGTTAAACCTGTTGTCATATTCCTTTGGAGGGCAAAAAACACAACAAGAATCGGAACAGATACCACGATGGAGGCAGCGGCAAACACCGGCCAGTTTCCTGACATCTCCGTTGCCTGCAGGGAATATAATCCTGCTGCCAATGTATATGTGTCCGAACCGGTCATAAAGTTAACCGCGAAAATATATTCGTTCCACACGTAAATCAAAACCATCATTGCCGTAACCGCAATCGTTGGCTTTGCAAGAGGCAAAACAATTTTTGTCACAATCTGTATCGGAGTTGCGCCATCAATCATCGCCGCTTCCTCAATATCATACGGAATCGTATCAAAGTATCCTTTCATATTCCAAAGCGCAAATACCGCTTCCGTACCTGTATATACGATAATCAATCCCGGCTTTGTGTTAATCAGTCCCATAGGACTCATCAGTTTATACAAAGCCGTCATAGATAACAATGACGGAAACGCATATAAAAGAATGAGCATCCGAAGAATCGGCTTTCTGCCCGGAAATGTTTTTCTCGAAAAAACATAAGCGGCAGGAATTCCTGTTCCCAAAGAAATCAGCAGTGTAATTACTGCCAATATCAAACTGTTTTTCAACCAAAGCATAATCGGTTCATCAAAAAACACCGCAGCATAGTTTTTTAATGTAAAATTTTTCGGTATAAAGGAAAAATCCACACTGAGTAAACTGTTGTTGGCATTTAACGAAACCGACAGCGCATACAGAATCGGTATCAGCGTCATAAAACAAAGCAGAATAAAAAATAGATTAAGAACGGTCAAGCAGATTCTGTTTTTTGTTTTTTTATTCATCCGCTTAATCCCTCACTTCCTTTGGTTTAATATTGATAACCACGGAAAATAGAATCAAAATCACAAATATGATAATCGACACTGCCGAACTATATCCGTAGTTATTCGTAATAAATGCATTTTCGTATGCATAGGTCATGATGGTATGGATATTAGCACCGGTTTTTGCTCCTACTTGCTGGGTCAAAAGATATACCACGTCAAACTGTTTGAATGTGGTAAACACCGTAATCACGACTGACGGTCCGATAATCGGGCGTATCATGGGTATCGTAATATAGGCGGTTTGCTCTAACCAGTTTGCTCCGTCTAAAATTGCACTTTCGTAAAAGCTTCTGTCAATACTTTGCAAAGCACCGTCTATAATCGTAATCATAAAAGGCAAAGCAAGCCAAAGATTTACAAGCGTGCAACACCAAAAGGCCGAGGTGTCACTGTTCAACCAGCGTACCGGTTCGAAGCCCAGCTTTTGAACCCACTGATTTAAAAGACCAAACTGGGAATTATACATACCGGTTTTCCAAAGCAAAATCGAAACATATCCCGGCATTGCCCAAGGAAAAATCAAAAGCGTTTTGTATATGTTTTTTAGTCTTAAGCCTTTTACGTTTAACAGGCTTGCAAGCACAAATGCCACAAAAAGTTGCAAAACCATACTGACAATCGTCCATACAATTGTCATGCCAAATGCTTTCAAAAATCCGTTATCAAAAACCAAAAGAGCATCCGCATAGTTTTTAAGCCCGATAAAGGAATAGTTCATCCAGTGATACACATTCATATTCGTTAAAGAAATATAGCCCGTGTACACAATCGGAAAAACAACAATCAGTAAAATCAAAAGCAGACTTGGTGCCGCCCACATATAGTATTTAAATATCTGCTTATTTTTATCGACTTCCATTTTGTATCCTTCTATTTCATACTTTCAATCAAACTGTCTGCCTGTGCCTGTGCTTTTTCTATACTGTCTGCCACATCCTCACCGCTTAAGTTGACGTCAGTTAATAGATTTCCAAGTACTGTCCACATCACATCCATCTCCGGCTGATTCGGCATCGGAACCGCATTGTCGGCAGTCTGTTTCATCATCATAACAACTTCATCATTTTTAATCTCATCCAAGTCATAGCAGGATTCGTTGGCAGGAGCACATCCACTGGCCTTAGCAAGAGAAACTTCCACCTGTGGCTCCATCAAAACTCGAAGCACTTTTTCCACCGCCTCTTTTTTATTGGTAGCCGCATTTTGCAATACCTGAACTCCCTGTACACCCATGTACGGAGCAATCGGTTTGTTGGTTTCATCTATCACAGGCATCGGTGCTACTCCAACGTCCATTCCGCTTTCTTTTACTGTAGGTATCATCCACGGACCCGCAATTGTTGAGTGAGCCATTCCGGATGAAAACAACGTATTTACTGTTGCATATTCGGTTTCTCCGGGCATCAAATCCACAAATTTTTTATGGTAATCCAGTGCTGCTTTCACTGCATCCGAATCCAAATGTGCATTTCCATCTGCATCCAGGATTTCACCGCCAAATCCGTTTATCCATCCGGCTGCATAATATGGTGTACTGTGTTGTTCCACAAATCCATAATGTCCGCCTGCCGTATTTTCCTGCATATACTGATATAATTCCTCTGTTGTCGAGGGAACTTCATCATCCTTCATATACAAGCGATTGTACATAAAAAGCAGCGTCTCATAATAAATCGGCAACTGGTAGATTTCGCCTTTGTAGGTTGCCGCATCAATCGTGGCATCCATGTATTCTCCCAATTCCTCTTTTGGGATAATATCCGTTATCGGTGATAAAATACCCATTTCCGCATAGACACCTATTTTGTCATGAGCAAAAATATACATATCCGGAGCAGAATTAGGGTCATTTCCAACCATCTTTAAAGATTCCGTAAGATCAGACTTCTTTTCCAGTACTACATTCACTTCCGGACTTAAGGTATTTAATTGTTCTTGTAAAACTTCACAAACCGCGTCCTCTTTGTCATGCCAAATCACAATTGTATTCGGGTCGGACGCAGGAGATGAATTCTTTGTGCACCCCGTAAAGGTAACACATAAAACTGCTGTTATACTTAAAAGCAGAGAAACAACCCTTTTTTTCATTCCATCCTCCAGATTACGCACTTTTCTTTTTCTTACTTACCACAGCTGCAGCGATACCACCGACAGCCGCAATTCCTACAACACCTCCGACAATCGGAAGTTTGCTTTTTTCGCCATTACCTTCCACGGTCTCTGAAGCCTCTGCGACATCAGAAGCATCCGGTTCCTCATAGTAAACTGCAGCCTCATCCGCAGAAGTAACTACTATCCATATATCCTTGCCGGCATCAACACTAAGGTCAGATGTCTGTACTTCACCATTATTTCCGTTTACAATAACTGAGTTTACCCAACCCGGGATTTCCTTTGTAAGCCAATCATCGCCTGCATCAAGAGGTTCTCCCGGCCACGTTGTGTAAACATTGGTGCCGTCCGGTGCAGACCATGCCCAAAGACAAGGTGTATCCCAGTCTGCCGGAGCCTTCACATGAACGGTAATGTTTTCCACGGCAGCCATATCCGGATCCACATAGCTTAATTCATAGGTTCCATCCGCTGCAATTATAAGCCATACTTCCGAAGGGTCAACCGAAATATCTTCTGTCTGTACCTCGCCTTCGTTGGCATTAATAATAATGGAATTTACCCATGTAGGCGCCTTTGCGGTGTACCAGTCTCCATCCTTCTTTGTCATGGGAAGCCCAGGCCATGCTTCAAATGCGTTTGTTCCATCCGGCGCGGACCATGCCCAGAGCCCCGGATTTTCCCAGCTTGCATCTACCTTTGCATGAATCTTAAAGGTTTCAGTATATTCAGGAATATCCCCTGTCGTCTTTTTCTCTGTTGAAGCTTCATAGCTTTCAGCCGATTCCACAGTTATCCATGCGTCACCATTTTCCAAAACCATTTCATCTGTCTGTACCTCGCCGGCATTCGCATTTACAATTACGTGATTTGCCCAGCTTGGCACATAGAGATAATACCAGCCTTCGTTTGCCGAATCTACATCCATCGCCTCTCCCGGCCAAGCCGAAAAAGCGCTATCGCCATCATCATTCCAAGCCCATACGCAGGGTGCTTCCCAATCGCTTGGAACATTTGCATAAATCAATCTCATTTCACTTGTGTCTGTTTTCGTTTCTGTAGCTGATGCTACTGTCGGAATCATTAAAATGCATAACACCGCCATCATAAGAACCGACGAAACCCGTTTCCATATTTTATTCATAAAAAACCTCCGTTAATCCAAAAAGTTTCCCCAAAGAACACGTGCACTATGTCTTTCTTCAATTCGGATTATAGACACGAAAAATAGCCCTCGCAACATGAAATTGGGTAAACGGTTTCGTGAAACATGCACAAATATCTATTTCAATTACGTTTCTGTTTTTATCTGTATTGCACAGTTTTCCCTTTGTTTCCTAAATTTTTGTCAATTATGCACAAACAAATTTCAGGAAACTTTCGCAGTTTTCCCTTTACCGTTTCCATGCTTCAACCGTTTTCTTTGAAACCCCCATATATTTTGCAAAGACAGATTAATTCTTAATTTTTTCTAAATTTATTAAAAATTTATTAAATCTTTTCCCCTGTTATTGACCTTCTACGTTCAAATAATTAAATTTAGGTTTATACACACAGTAAGGAGTTGATAGATATGTTTCGACAGCAATTACAATCTTTTATGATAGGCAGAAACGGGTTTGATTCTTTTTGCCGTTTTTTAACATTTTCATCCGCGATTTTAGTGTTGCTTTCCATGTTTACCCAAAGCGGTGTGCTATATCTTATCGCCCTGTTCCTTTTGGGATATTCCTACTTTCGTATGATGTCAAAAAATCTCGGGAATCGTACCTTGGAAAATCAAAAGTATTTACAGATTGCAGACCGGATACAACTTCTGTTCAAAGGCGGTCCGAAATTCCGAGAAAAAAGAGCCTTTGAAAAAGAACAAAGGAAAATATATAAGGTGTTCACCTGCAAGTCCTGCGGGCAAAAGGTTCGGGTTCCGAGAGGCAAAGGAAAAATCGAAATCACCTGTCCGAAGTGCAGAACCTCATTTATTAAACGAACCTAAAAAAGTCGTCGGCACGCATGCCGACGACTTTTTAAAACCACTTTTCCACGAATCCTTCACCCATGGCTTCGGATACGCTTCCCACGATAAAGAATGCTTTTTTATCGTATTCCTTTACGATGTCCTTAATCATTGGAACATCTCGTTGCGTACATACGCAAAACAAAACTTTACGCTTGGTTCCGGTGTATTCTCCGGTACCGGAAAGGCTGGTTACGCCTCGATCCAACTGTTGCAAAATCTGATCTTTGATTTCATCCGGATGGGTGGAAATAATAATGGCCATCTTTGCTTTTTTACCATGGTCCACAATATAGTCAATAACACGTCCCATAATAAACACAGAAATAATGGCATATAAAGTCTGTTCCAAACCAAATACGAAAGCACCGACAACAACAACAGCGCCATCCAAGTACTCAATCAAACGTCCCACCGGCACATGACGAAGGTACTTTGCAAGGGAGTTACCCAACATATCCGTACCACCGGTAGTAGCCTTTGCAAGGAGCATAAGTCCGGTTCCCGCTCCAAAACAGATACCTCCGTATACTGCTGTAAGAAGCTGGTTATCATCAAAAAACACATAATCCGGGAAAAAGTACAATTCTGCCGTCATAACAGAAAATGCAAGTCCCGTACGCATAATACGTTTCCATCCCTCTGTCTTCCATGCGAAAAGGAAAATCGGAACATTTAAAACAAGGTTCGATACCCAAAGGGGAATCTCATATCCCAAAAATTTTCCGGAAATATGCCTGATGACAATGGCAAGACCGGAAACACCTCCGGTAACCATTCCCGCCGGATCAAATAAATATTTAACTGCAAAAGATACAATGGTAGTTCCAAGTATGATAATCCAAAAGTCGCGGAAATATACCATAAATCTTTTTTTTGTCATTTTTAATTTCTTTTGTTCTTCCATTTCTATCTCCGGGAGACACAAGAATCGTCTCTCTGTCTTCTTACTTCTCCTTAAAAAAGTCCTCCGCATATCTTACAGTTTGCATGGCATCTTTGCAATAGGCATCTGCACCAATCATATCAGCATAATCCTGATTGAGCACGGCACCGCCTACCATAACCTTACAATCCACATTTGCCGCATGCAAAGCTTTTATGGTTTCTTCCATGCTGACAACGGTAGTAGTCATAAGCGCTGAAAGCCCCACAAGATGGACGTGTTCTTTTTTCGCACAGTCCACAATCACCTCCGGTGGAACATCTTTTCCAAGGTCAATCACCTCAAAGGAATAATTTTCCAAGAGAACCTTTACGATATTCTTTCCGATATCATGAATGTCACCCTTTACCGTTGCAAGAATCACTTTTCCCTTTGGCTCGCTTTTTACGCCCTCATTGTTAAGCTTATCTTTTATCACCTCAAAGCAAGCCTGCGCGCCTTCCGCGCTCATCAAAAGTTGCGGTAAAAAGATCGTGTTATTTTCAAAACCGATTCCCACATAATCAAGCGCCGGAACAATGTAGTTGTTAATTATGTCCAAAGGAGCCGTTCCAGCCTCTAACTCTGCCTTGGCAATAGTCTTGCAATTTTCTTTCAATCCTTTGATAATCGCATTTCCGAGTTTTGTTTTGGAAATATCATCCGTCGCCTTCTCCGTCACTGCGTCGGATAAAATGGTAGCCCCCTCTTCCATCACCTTTTTAAGTTGTACCTCTGCAGACACCGTGCCGGCATAGGTATTGATAAAAGACAGACAGTTATCATCAAATCCTTTAATCGCCAGATAAGAATCATATACCGATTTCATTGCAGCAGAAGAAGGATTGATAATCCCCGCCGTAAGCCCCGCATTTAAAGCGGATGCATAAAACGTAGAGTTAATCAAATCTCTTCTTGGCAGTCCGAAGGATACGTTTGAAACGCCAAGCACCGTGCACGCATGCAACTCTTCCGTAATGCGGCGTACCGTTTCCAAAGTAATCCTTGCCGCTTCCTTACTGGTGGAAATGGACATTACCAGCGCATCAAAAACAATATCTTTTCGTGGAATCCCCCATTTGTCCGCGTTTTCATATATTTTTTGCGCAATCGCCATACGGCCTTCCACGGTTTCCGGAATGCCATCTTCATCTAAAAGAAGAGATACCACAGTTCCACCGTATTTTTTTACCAACGGAAAAATCGCATCCATAACTTCCTGCTTTCCGTTTACGGAGTTAATCATGGGCTTTCCATTATAAATACGCATAGCGCCTTCCATTGCAGATGCATCGGAAGTATCAATCTGTAGCGGAAGAGCAGAAATTCCCTGAAGTTCATACACCGCACGTTTTAACATGACAGGCTCATCTATCTCGGGGAGTCCCACGTTTACATCTAAGATATGGGCACCGTTTTCTTCCTGGGTCACACCTTCATTTAAGATGTAATCCATGTTGTTATCTACCAGAGCCTGTTTCATCTTTTTCTTTCCGGTGGGGTTGATTCGCTCACCGATAATCACCGGCTTTTCATTTAACACAACGTGTCCCATTCCGGAACTTACCACCGTGTCATCGCATGGCACGATGTCGTTTGTTTTTTCGTCTTTTAATGTATCTACCAGAGCTTTGATGTGTGCCGGTGTTGTACCGCAGCATCCGCCAACTCCAAGGATATTGTTATTTTCAAGGGCAATTTCCTTCATCACAGAAGAAAACTCTTCCGGTCCCACATCAAAGCAGGTCACCCCGTCTTCTACACGCGGCAACCCGGCATTTGGATTTACAACCACAGGAATGCTTGCCGCCTCGGAAAGCTCTGTCACGATAGTTTTCATTTCCTTCGGTCCAAGTCCGCAGTTTACTCCAAGAGCATCTACTCCAAGGCCTTCCAACATGGCAACCACGCCTTTGGGCTGACCACCGGTTAAAAGCTTTCCGTTCTCCGAAAAAATAACCGTCGCAATCACAGGCAAATCACAAACTTCCTTGGCTGCAAGTACCGCTGCCTTACACTCGTAGGAGTCGCTCATGGTTTCAATCAAAACCAAATCCGCTCCCGCATCCACACCGATGGAGATGACCTCTTTATACATATCCACCGCTTCTTCGAAATCTAAGTTTCCAAGAGGCGCTAAAAGTTTTCCCGTAGGTCCGATATCCAAAGCCACAAAAGCATGACGTTTTGGGTGTTCTTTAATAAATTCATCCCTAACTTCACGCACGTTTTCCACGGCACTTCTAACAATCTTTTCCAGCGGATACTTTGAATCGTCCACCGGAAACTTCATGCGGTTAGCACCGAAGGTATTGGTGTTTACGATATTGGCACCCGCTTCCAGATACTGACGTGCCAAATCTTTCAACACCTCCGGATGATCCAAATTAAAGGTCTCCGGCAAAACGCCCTGCTTTAAGCCATGCGCCTGCAGGTACGTGCCCATGCCTCCGTCAAAAAATATAAATCTTTTGTTTTCAATACAATCGTTTATAAATTCTCTCATGTTCATTTCCCTAATTATGTTAAATAACAATTTATATCAACGTGCATATTCCAACAACTGCTGTCACAGATTTCGACGGCACCATCATATTAGAGTCTTTTGCAAGGGTAATCCCAAGTTGCTTTTCCGCGTCGATTGCACGAAGGAACGCCGGCTGGTACTCGGTACCAAAGTCTGCAAACCCCGGGGAAAAGCGCGGGCAAAGAGTCAGTCCGTCAGGTTCGAGGCGTTTCTTTACAACGCGCTGTATTTCATCCAAATACGCTTCGATATATGCAGCTGCCGTGGCCTGCATCAAAAGGCTCTTTGCAACCTGAAGTTTCGCGTAACGACGCAACAACAAATCAACAGAAGGAGACAGGGTTGCTCCCACCAAAATTCCATCCTTGCAACCGGCTAAATTTTTTCCTAACGCTTCACTTTTGATTGCAAAATCGCCGATGGAAAACTCATCGACAAGTTCATTGCCACCGACATCTTTTCTATGCGTGATTGGACACCATTTTAAAATCGCACGAAGTTCTGCCACTTCCTTTACTTCCGCAATGCATTCATCTATCAAAGCAAGCACCTCTGCACCGGGTGTAGTCTTTGCATCATAGCCACTGTAGATATAAAGTTCTTTGGGGTTAATTTCAAAAGGAATCCTTCCCAGTTTTTCCATCTTATATTCCATAAATCTCATTACCTTTTCCGGCAAAAATTTACTTCAGTACTACGATATCTGAAAGATTTGCAGCAATAGATTCTGCCACTTCCGGCTTATTCATGGAATACACATGAATATGTGTAATATCGTTTGCAATTAAATCAATAATCTGATCCGTTGCATAGGCAATACCGGCCTGCTTCATGGCAGCCGGATTATGTCCGAATTTATCTACCAACGCCAAAAATCGCGGTGGCATCACAGTTCCTGAAAGCTGAATGGCTCGCTTTACCTGGTTGGCATTTGTAATCGGCATAATACCTGCGCACACCGGAACCAGAATTCCCGCTTCACGTAAGCGATACATATAGTTAAACATAATGGAATTGTCAAAAAACATCTGGGTGGTCAAAAACTCGCAGCCCGCGTCCACTTTTCGTTTAATATTTAAAATGTCTGCGTCTTTGTTTTCTGCTTCGGGATGAGTCTCCGGATAGCAAGCACCACCGATACAAAAATCGCCGTGTTCCTTAATATACGCGGTCAGATCAGAGGCATGTCGAAAATCCGCATCATCTCCCAATTCGCTGACGCCTTCCGGCAAATCTCCGCGAAGCGCCAATATATTTTCCACCTTATGTTCTTTATACTGCGCCAACGCTTCGTCCACCGATTCTTTGGAGGAAGAAACACAGGTCAAATGTGCCAAAGAAGTCACACCCAAAGAGGCAATATCACCTGCAATGCCTGAGGTATACGCTCTGGTTCCTCCTGCTGCACCATAGGTAACACTGATGAAAGAAGGATGCAACTCGGAAATCTTTTTTGCTGCCGAAAATACCCCCTCATACTTGTCCTCCGTCTTTGGCGGAAACACTTCAAAGGAGAGTGTCGGTCGATTTTCTTTTAAAATCTCTGATATTTTTGCCATAATCTTTTTCCCTATTTTCCTATATTCAGCAAATCCTGAAACGGATTGTATACGCAATTTATTTTAGCATACATTCGCGCGTTATAGAAATTGCTTTTTCCAATGAAATGCTATAAGAAAAAACAATAAAAATAGTCCCTACCCAAAAAGGTAGGGACTATTTTTATCGCAACAAACTCTCTCTTAATTATCTCATAAAGGATTCATCCAACACTAAACCGTTCTTGGACGAAGCAATTGAAACCAGCTCCACTCGTCTTTGATTTCTCTTTCGATAAAGAGAAGTCTTTCCCGATCGCGATGAGCAACTGACTCCTTAGAAGAATATAATTTTCTCTGTTGAGTATCCATCTCACTCAATGTAGGATTTTCAAAAGCTAGCATAAATGCCTCCCTTCTCAGCTGACGCTGACAAACAAAACAATTTAAAACTAATAGAAAATATTTCCTCTTGTTGAGATTATAATAACACGAGTAAATTATAAATTAAAGTCCTTTATCAGTGAAAGATATTCATGTTTATAAGTCTGTCTGCTCACTCTGAATTTCCGACTCAACCACCTGTGCTTGTGGGCGATTAATCTTTAAAAATTTAAGTGCCTCGTAAAGTGTTGCATTGGTGGATGACTGGTAAGGAACCACATAGAACACTTCCAAAATACCGGCAGTAAATGCGCCCAAAATATGCCATCCGATAAAGGATAAATCCAACACGAATGCATGCCACTTTTCGCCGTCCATCATTTTTTTGCTTAACGCAAACACTTCTTCACGATTCATATCCGGATTTTCAGCCAAAATATACGGAATCATACGGTATTCATACGCTTTTACGATACCCGGAATAATCAATAACAGCGACCACAAGAATGTGAATAAATTTCTTAGGAACATCGTAACCGCAATATTTTTCCAGCAATTGTCATAAGCAAACGCAACTTCCGCTACCTTTGCATCTGTCTTTTGGTTTTTAAAGAAAAAGCGAGCAGTACCCACTTCCAAAGGAAGATTTACAAATAAGTCCAGAAGGATTGCTACAATGATAATCACAATTACAATAATTGCAATCACACCGATGGCTGCTCCTAACAATGCTGCATTAAAAACATGGTCCAAACCGCTATCAGACCCCATCTCCACTTCAAAATCCTCAAATTCATCATCTTCAAAGAATTCGTCAAAAGCCTCTTCATAAGCATCTTCACGAGCTTCACGAGCACCGGAAGCACTTTCTATCGCGGAAGACATGCTGTTACCAAAGCTTGCACCACCGGCTCCGCCTGCACCTCCTGCCAGAAGCGAAACCAAAAGTCCGATTAACACGCACTTCCAATAGTTTCTTTTAAATGCTTCTTTTCCTCTGTTTTTTAAGTTACTGATTGACCACATAAATCCTTTCCTCCCTTAATCTAGTAATGCTGATCTGTCACATACTTAATGAACGCATACTCCGGAATCGGCTTGGAATAAAAATATCCCTGCTCGTAGCGACATCCGAGATTCGCCAATTCCTCAGCCATCTCCTCCGTCTCCACGCCTTCTACAACGAGACTAAAGGTCTCGTTTTCAAACGCCATCATAATCCTTGTAAGCAAATCATTTCCTTCGTTAAAGTAAGCCCATACCAATGACTTATCAATTTTAACTATATTCAGCGGTAAACTCAATACATTCACTAAATTAGAATATCCTGTACCGTAATCATCCAGTGCAAAACTTACACCCCTTGAAGACAACCGGGTCATATTGGTACGAACGATATCCATATCCACTGCCTGGCTTTCGGTAATCTCCAGTCCAATGTACTTCGGATCTATCCCGTACTCCATCATAATTGAAGAAAACTCTTCCGATAGCTGCTCCCTCACGCACTGCATAGGAGAAAGATTAACCTCTATAAATTGAAGTCCCAGCGCATCCATATTGTTCTTTTGTACGAACTGACAAACCTTCCGAAATACCTGTTCGCCTAAAGTCAAAATACTTCCGTTTTCTTCCGCTTTCCAGATAAACTCCTCCGGGAAAATTAAACCAAGTTCTTTGTCATACAATCGAACCAAAGCCTCTGCCGCCACAATTCGGTGTTCCTTGATTCCGTATATGGGCTGATAATAAATCAAAAGATTGTCCCCGGTGAGTGCCTGTTTTAAAACTTCTGTAATCCTAACGCTTCTAAGGGCCTTTTCATGATGTTCCACCGCTACGGGCAAAAGCGTTCCCGATCCTTTTTCAACAGCTTCTTCGGCCGCAATACGCATGGTATCTCTCATGATTTTATGGCTTTCAAAAGGGACACTGCCATCCGCATAAACAATGGAGACTGCCAAAAAGTATTCTTCTCCATCTAATACAAAAGGATGTCTGAAACGTTCAAATACTGTATCTGCGTATTCTTGGATATCCACATTGTCTCTGGAATAATCGCAGACAAATCTTCCATTATGGGCATAAAAGTGAGGAAGTTTTGGGAAAGTAGTCCTTAAAAACTTCCCAACCTCAAACAGCACATGATCCGTTAGCATTTCCCCATATACCGAACGAAGTTCCTTGTAGTTTCCGATAACAATCGACAAATAGGGTCGGTTTTTTCCATAAAGAATATCCTCTTCCTTTAACTTTACCACACCCATTTCCCTGTACATTCCGCTTCGGCGGTCTCTGTCATAATCCGGATTCTGATACATCAAAAAGATAATTAATAGTCCCACCGTATTCATCATAGATACCATCTGTGTATAAGCATTGACATACACCTGATACACGTGACCGAAGAGGCTGATTGCCACATAAAGATAAATAGCATAACGCTCTCCCATGCGAAGTTCTCTTTGGGTCTGCAAAATAAAACCTCCGCCTAAGAGCAAATAGAAAACCGTTTCAAAGAAAATCACCGGCCGGAACGATTCATACTGAAATACATGGGTATCACTGACAGAAAAAACAGTATGAAACACCGGAGACGCCAGTATAAACGCCAGTGCAATGATAAACGGAATCGCATAGATTAAATATTTCACAAAATGTTTCTTTAGAATCGGCTTACGGGCAAATGACGCCGCATAATTACAGAAAACCGCGGGAGTCAAAGCAAGCGCAATATAATACAGAATATTTGAAAAATACAACGTAAATATGGAGAAAAATGTACCATAAGAAACAATCACAGATGCAATAATATCCGTCACAGCCACCGATTCAGTAACAATCAAAAGGCACAAAAACATTTTGTTATAAACAAGCGGCAATGCTTTTCGATAACAATAATACAAAATCAGTGTTGATATGACAAAAATTGCACTGATATCATAGTCAAAATTCCAAATCATAATACCTTCTCCCCGGTTTACAAGTCCCCCACAGACCCACCATATTACTCTAATTATAGCATACTGTGATTTAGATAAAAGTGTTTTTCAAAACTTCGTTAGTACCTGTGTTTTTCTTTATTTCCTCTGCTGTGGGATGCTCCTTTTTCTCTCCGCAAACATCCACTCCCAAAATCCGAACCGACTTCAAATCCTCTAAAGCATTTATGAGTTCTTTCAAAGAGACCTCCCCCTGATCCCAATCACAAGAGGCATAATCTTCAGAAAGGACATCCTTATCTATGGATATGTATATCGGCAGTTCCTTCGAAACAGCGCTTATATCTTCTATCCGCAAAAGTTCTACTTCTTTTGGCGCATCTTTTAATCCATGGAATAAATCCTCATCTACTCCAACCATATACACTTTTTTCAGATTTTCTAAATCTTCCCAAGCATTTTTCACCCACCCTCCGCAGGATAGGATATCGCCAAAAGACGGCATTTGAAAGTCCGGATGGCGGTCAAACAAAACAAGTGTAAACTCTTCTTTTATTCTTTCCAAAAAGAAATAGGAAAGATAATGATAATTCCCACTGTCCATAAAGTGCAGGGCATTTATAGGGACGTTCGCCAAACGCTTCTGCAATACCTCTTTTGCAGCATCATCACAGTAACAATTGGTTCCGGGAATATATTTGCAATCAATTTCCCTTAAGCATCCATCATAGACACCGGACAGATTTATATAATATTCCCATTTCATCTCGCATTCCTCGCTTTCACAGTACACTACCATATCGCTTTATTCTTAACTATTGTAAGAATTCTTTAAAAAAAAGACAAACCTTATGGTAAAAAAAACAGTTTTCTTGAAGAGTGTGGCGAAATATATGCTATAATTAAAAAAAGCAAAAGTCTTTGCTTGGATTTTATTTAGGGGGAAAACTTATGTTACCGATTATCACTATTAGCCGTGAATTTGGAAGCGGCGGACACAGTATTGGAGAAGCAGTTGCAAAAGAGCTTGGCATTCCTTTTTACGACGGAGAAATTGTAAATCAGGTTGCCATCGAAAGTGGCTATGCAAAAGAACTGATTGAAGAACAGGGGGAGCATACCACCGCAGGCAACAAATGGTTTGATGTTACCGCTGCAAGTGCAATGTATTTTCAGAGCCCACAGGACGAAATCTTTTTGGCACAAAGAAAAGTTATCTTGGAGTGTGCCGCAAAAGGGCCGTGTGTCATCGTCGGCCGTTGTTCTGATTATATTTTAAAAACAGAAGAGATTCCCTCATTGCATATTTTGATTCATGCAGATATGGAGCACAGAATCGCACGTGTTCTTCAAAGATATGGCGAAATCAAAGACGTGGATGTGAAAAAGCGTATCCTGAAAAAAGACAAACAGCGTCGCACCTATTATCGTTACTACACCGACCAGCGTTGGGGTGAGTATCAGAACTACGATCTTTCCATCGACAGTGGAACACTCGGCGAGGAAACAAGCGTACATATGATCTGCGAACTTGCAAAAAGTATGGCGAAATAAATAAAACAAAAACCACGGATTTGATTCCGTGGTTTTTTTGAACTTTTTTCTAGGCTTCCAGTGCTTTCAGCCTTTGTTTTTCCTCGTACATTTCTTTATCTGCACGCTCAAAAATATCCGATACCAGATTATCACATTCCGGCTTGTATTCCGACATACCGGAGGCCAAAATCACCCCCGTCTTGGATTTTAAGTTATCCAGAACCCGGCTGCGCAGTTTTCCCATAAGCTCATTTCTTATAGTGTAATCATTTCCCCGAAGGAACACTACAAACTCATCACCGCCTACGCGAAATACCGGACTATGAACAAAAATATCACACAAGAGACGTGCCGATGCTTTAATATACTCATCCCCCGCTGCATGTCCAAGTGTATCATTTATCTTCTTTAAGTTATTCGCGTCACAAACAACTAGGCCAAATGTCAGATAATCCATACCGTTATCGATATTTCCCTGTGCGGACTCCTCCAGTTCCAGATAAGCAGTCTTATTCTTGACACCGGTCAGTTCATCACGTCGTGCCAGTTCTTTCTCATTCTTAAGAGCCATATGGAACTGTTTTTTTCTTAAGATTTCATCGTTTATATTTTCCACACCTATAATAAAGTGTGTTCCATCACTGCTTTTTTGCACCGTCATTCGCGTATACTGCGGTTTATTATCTACCCAAAGTCGATAATCCAAGCTATGGACTTTGTGATTCTCCATAACGGTCGTCAAGCGATCCTTTTCCAAAAATTCCATTACCTTTTTGATATCCATTGGAAAAACAATCTGCGGTATATTGACGTAGGATTCATCAAAGAAATTCTCTCCTGATTGCTTCACTTCCAGCTGGCCGTAGATATTATTACTCTGGAAGCTGACATAAGACAAATCTAAAATATCTACATAATAAATGACATCATAGTTGGAAGCCAACGCTTCGGCAATCTGAGTAAAGGTGACGGTCTTCTTCTGGTTTTCCTTCCTGGTTTTTTCAGCATTTAATTCATCCTCGATATCCTTTTCATAGAAGATGAGATACTGCCCGCTGTTTTCACGCATTACCGTAAATAAAAAATGTCTGGGTTCATCCTCAACCAACACTCTGTATTTAAAAGAAAAGGAGTGTCTGTCCTCCAGATTATTTAACATGTTTTCCTTGGTATAAAAGTTCTTGGCATATTCCCAATCTTCCGGATACACACATCGTTCAATGCTCTCAAGCGCCTCCTGAAAGAAATTCTTTCCCGGAGAGGACGGATCAATAGACATATACTTTTGACTCTTGGAGAAGGTCAAATACTCGCCTGTTTCAATTTCAATATAAAAGATTGCCTCGTAATCCTCTGCCATCGCCGAGGCAATATGTTCCCGAATCGCTTTTTCTTTCTTTTCTCCAAATTCCGCAAACGTATGAATCATGCAGATTCCAAGCATAAGTCCGATGGCATAAAACGGCCAGAACGCACATAAAATCTGAAAAACAAGAAATGTCCCGATAATCATGCTTGTAACCGCTACCGTTTTATATCGTACCTTTTCACGTCCGATACTCTTATGTGCAACATAGAACATGTATACGGTAATAACGATATAGAATGCTATTTGAAGAAAGAAAGAAATATTTCTACCGGTTTCTCCGATATACTCATGCGCCTCATTGTAAGAAAACATGAACGGGAAAAAACGATTGATCATCAGGCAGATAATTCCGATAAAGGACAGGCCCCATACGGTCTGAAGCAATAACTTGCTGCGCCATCCATCCTTCTCCAAATATGCAACGATATATCTTGTCCATGTCAACATCGTAAAGATCATAAACAAGAAATAAAATACCGTTAATGAATATACAAAAGGAAATACCTGCGGACTTTCTTTGTATTCATACAGCAATCCCCAGAGAGAATCTACTAAAAAATAAACATTTGCAGCGAGTAAAAAGAAGTTATAACGAACCCATACCAGTTCCTGTTTTTTCACATTTTTTGAGCGAAACCCATGCTCCCGAAGCTGGTCGAAATTAAGAATTGAATTTATGATAAGCATTACTGCCGGACATATCGCGTATAACAATTGTGCTCCCCCGTTTAGTCATATCTTTTTTCTCTTACGTAGCATTATACTCCTTCTGAAAAAAATTTGATATTTTTATTTTACCAACAGCAAAAAATAGTGTATTTTATCGGTCATGTTTTAAAGCGCCATATTTTTCCCACTTTTTAATCCTTGATTTTTATTTTATAATAATCCCATCATCCATATTTTTCACAAGGAGTGACTCATGGCTTCTGTTTTTACTTTAAAATTCTTAGGGCATCTGTTTTTGGCCTACTTGTTTTTTTCTTTTCTGCATGCGGTATTTTGCATTCTCCGAATGTATCGCATTCAGCACTATGCCTGTGATAAAGCATACGGAAAGCGTCGTCGTATGGAGCTTCAGGAAAACGGTCAGTTAAAAGTATTGCCTCTGTATTCTTTTGAAGAAATTGCAGAACACAAAAAGCGTGGTTCTGCCAGACTGCATATATTTCCATCGAAATCCAAGAAAAAATCAAAAGCAATATTTATCTGCCCCGGTGGCGGTTACGATCACCTTTGCACAAAAACCGAAGGCTATCCGGTCGCAGCAAAACTAAACGATTTGGGATACACCGCTTTCATCGTGGAATACCGTACCGGCTTTAATTGCGGTCCATACTTTCCCATGGAGGATTTGGCAAAAGCAATTTCTCTTGTAACCGAGCGCCAGGATGAATTCAACGTAACCATGGAAAATTACGCCATCATCGGTTTTTCCGCCGGAGGCAATTTGGCCGGGTTATTTGGAACCAAAGAATACGGCTACAAAAAATACGGTGTAAAAAAACCGGGATGTCTCATTTTGGGATATCCGTGGACCAACGTAAACCACTGGTTGCAGCATCCATACTGGAACATTTGGATTGGACTTCTGGGCATGTGGTTATCCGAGCGTGGAAACATCTGCATGTTTAAATTCGGGCCTCATTTTTTACGAAAGAATCGGGAGTCCTTATGCGTTCAAAACTTTGTTACAAAAAAATATCCGCCCACATATATGTATGCAGGCGGAAATGATGTACTTGTACTATCGCACTCCCACACAGATGTGTTGGAGGCTGCTTTAAAAGAAAAGCATGTTCCGTACAAATATGAAAAATTCTTCGCTCTTCCGCACGGGATTGGACTGGGTATTCATACATCAGCCGAAGGCTGGCTAACCAACGCTCTTGAGTTTTGGAATAACAATACGAAATAAAAAAGTAACTACTTATTCACTGGGCACCCACTCTCGTTTCATGAATGACATAGCGGATACTAAACTCACTTTCGTTCGTTAAGTACCGATGTCATTCAAGAGTGCCCTACGTGAAAAGTAGTTACTTTTTTATTGCTGTATACTATTTTAGAAAATTCCAAGTGCACCCAAAAGAAGTACCATTAAAAGTATCGGTGCAACGTAAGTAATCATCACTTCGTAAAGCTTCTTTCGTCCGAAGTGTTCTCCGTTTTTGGTAGCCTCTTCGATGACAAGCTTCGGTTTCACAATCCACCCAATTAAGATGCAGGTTCCAATGGCTACGATTGGCATAAAGATGTTGTTTGCAAGGTAATCTACGATATCTAAAAGCTGTCCAACTCCACCATTTGGCATTGTAACTTCAAAGTAGAATACATTATATCCAAGACAAATTACAATACCGATGGCAAATGCGCATATGAATTCTGTAACGGTTGCTTTTCTTCTGCTCCAATGAAGCTTATCAATAATTCCGGCTACAACCGCTTCCAACACAGATACAGAACTGGTCAATGCTGCAAAAATCACCATGATAAAGAAGATGGCACCAACTATTTGTCCGGCAAAGCCCATGGCTTCAAAGGTCTTTGGAAGCGCCACAAACATAAGTCCCGGGCCGGCAGTCATCCCTTCTTTTCCCATAAATACAATTACCGCAGGAATAATCATAACACCGGCTAAAATTGCGACCAATGTATCAAAAATCTCAATACGGTTTACGGACTGAATCAGGTTATCTTCGTCCCTAAAATAAGAAGAATAAGTAACCATAATACCCATGGCAACAGAAATACTGTAAAACAACTGTCCCATGGCATCGGTGACAACCACAAAAAACTTCTTAAACGTAAGTCCTTCAACAGAAGGAATCAAATATACCTTTAATCCATCAAACCCGGTCATACCCGTTTCCGGATTTTTTACAAATACACTAAAGATTGCAATGCCAATAACCAGAATAAAAAGGATTGGCATCAGCACTCTTGAAATTGCTTCGATTCCCTTGTCTACGCCCATGAACACAACAACCGCGGTTGCAGCCAAAAAGATAAAATCAAAAACAATGGGGGATACGGTAGAAGTAATAAATCCACCAAAATATCCATCCACTGCTGCATCCTTACCATGGCCGGTTAAAAACGCAATCGCGTACTTTAACACCCATCCACCGATAATGCAATAATATGGCAAAATCAAAAACGGAACCAGAGTAGAAAATCGTCCAATCCACTGAAACTTCGGATGAATCTGACCATATGCAGTCAGTGCACTCTGGTGGGTTTTTCGACCGATGGCACACTCAGAAATCAACAGTGTAAATCCGAAGGTCAAGGCCAATACAATGTAAACTACCAAAAACAATCCGCCACCGTCTTTTGCGGCAAGATACGGGAATCGCCAAATATTCCCTAAGCCCACGGCGCTCCCCGCCGCAGCAAGTACGAATCCAATGGATCCTGAAAATGAGTTACGTTCTTTCATCTTTTTTCTTTTCCTTTTTCTTATTATTTATACTACTACCCACCTCCCGCAGGGGTGCGGTGGGAATGTAATCCATTATAATTTAATATCTTTAAAAAGATCCGCCATAGTGTTAAATCCACCACTATTTCGATTTTCTCTGCGTTCTTTGTTTCCACCCTTTTTGTCATCAAACTTCTTTCCGTTTGGACGGTTCGGGCGATTGCCTCGTTTTTCTCCATCACGGCGTTCACGATTTTCACGCTGTGGGCGATCCTTTTGAGACGCCTTTTCACGCTTCGGTGCAGAAGAATCACCTGCCACATCACCGGCACCGATTCGCATGGAAAGTGCAATACGATTCTTTACCATATCCACTTCCAATACTTCCACATCCACGATATCACCTACAGAAACGACCTCCATAGGATGCTTGATATACTTATCCGTCATATGAGAAATATGTACAAGTCCGTCTTCATGAACTCCAATGTCAACAAAGGCACCAAAGTCTACGATGTTTCGAACGGTACCCTTTAATACCATTCCCGGTTTTAAGTCCTTCATATCCATAACGTCGCTTCGTAAAATCGGAGCAGGCATATCTTCACGAGGATCGCGACCCGGTTTCTTAAGCTCCTTGATGATATCGGAAAGTGTGATTTCTCCCACGCCAAGTTCTGCTGCAAGTTCTTGAATCGCTTTGCTCTTTTCATCTGCTTCCGGAAGTTTGGTTACATCACCATCAAACTTCTTTAAAAGTGCCTCTGCAGCAGCATAACTTTCCGGATGAACTCCGGTGTTATCCAGCATGTTCTCGCCTTCTCTGATACGAAGGAAGCCGGCACACTGTTCAAAGGCTTTTGGTCCAAGCTTCGGAACCTTTAAAAGCTCACGACGGTTCTTAAAGGAACCGTTGGCTTCACGGTAGGCTACCAGATTCTTTGCAATGGGAGCAGAAATTCCTGCCACGTAAGATAAAAGCGGTACGGATGCAGTATTCAAATCTACACCAACTTCGTTAACAGTACCTTCTACCACACCAGCGATGGCGTCGGATAATTTCTTTTGGTTCATATCATGCTGATACTGCCCAACACCCAAAGACTTCGGATCCATTTTAACAAGTTCTGCCAAAGGATCCTGTAAACGACGAGCCATAGAAGTCGCGCTTCGCTGTCCCACGTCAAAGTTCGGGAACTCCTCTGTTGCAAGCTTACTTGCGGAGTAAACGGATGCACCTGCCTCATTTACGATGACATACTGTACAGGTACATCGATCTTTTTCAAAAGATCCACAATGACCTGTTCGGACTCACGGGAGGCGGTTCCGTTTCCCAGAGAAATCAAATTGATTCCATATTTTTTAATCCAGTTTGCAACAAATGCCTGCGATTCCAAAACCTTATTTTGCGGCTCCGTCGGATAAATTACTGCGGTATCAAGTACTTTTCCCGTAGCATCCACAACAGAAAGCTTACATCCGGTACGGAATGCCGGATCCCAGCCAAGAACGACTTTATCTGCAATCGGAGGCTGCATCAAAAGCTGCTTACAGTTTTTACCGAATACAACAATTGCAGCATCCTCTGCCTCTTCCTTAATCTCGCTTCGGATTTCATTTTCGATGGACGGCTGAATCAAACGATGATATGCATCATCAATGACCTCTTTTAATACCGGTGTCGTCGCATTGTCCGCTGTAATAATCTGCTTTTCCAAAAAGCGCAAAATATCTTCTTCCGGTGCGTTTAATTTTACATTTAAGAACTTTTCTTTTTCACCACGGTTAATTGCCAAAATACGATGTCCCGGAAGCTTCTTTACAGCTTCGGAAAAATCGTAGTACATTTCGTAAACGCTGGCTGCCTTTTCATCCTTTGCGCTTGTTACAATTACGCCATGTTCAAAGGTAAGCTCACGGATACGGCTTCTGTAATCTGCCACATCGGAAATCTGTTCCGCAATAATATCCTTTGCACCATCAATCGCTTCCTCGGCAGTTTTTACTTCTTTGCCTTCTTCAGTGCTGATATACTTGGCAGCTTCCTCCAAAAGGTCGCCGGAAAACTCCTGGGCAAAAATAAGTTCTGCCAAAGGCTCTAATCCTTTTTCTTTTGCAATGGTAGCTCTGGTTCTTCTCTTTGGCTTATACGGACGGTATAAATCCTCTAAGACTACCATAGTCTCAGCTGCAGTAATCTGATCTAACAACTCTTTTGTTAGCTTTCCCTGCTCCTGAATGGAAGTAAGGATGGTTGCCTTTCTCTCCTCTAAGTTACGAAGATAGGTCAGTCGTTCAAAGAGGTTACGAAGCTGTTCATCGTTTAATGCGCCGGTTGCTTCCTTACGGTAACGGGCAATAAACGGAATCGTATTTCCCTCATCAATCAACTTAATGGCCGCATCGACCTGCGACTTTTTTACTTCTATTTCTTCTGCAATTTTTGCTGCAATATCCATGTGTGATACGCTCCCTTATTTTTAAATACTAACTTTGATATTCTACCATAATAAAGCAAAATAAAAAAGGACGATTCTTCGAAAAGAATCGCCCTTTTTAAGGTTTTTTGTTAAACGGAAATTTCTTTAATCATAAATTCATTTCCTTGTAACAGGTACGTATTTCCGCTGCCACAGTGTGGACAGGTTTTTCCATATTTGATGGTATCGTATTCCTGTTTACAATCCTCGCAAAACGTAATGGCTTCGATTGGCTCGATGACAAGCTCACAGCCCTTCATCAACTCCTCACGATCTACCGCCCATTTCCAGCAGTCCTCCAAAAGATTGGGAACAACTGCAGAAACGGTACCTAACTGCAAGGTTACGGATTCGACTTTTTTGATATCATTTTCGGCCGCAACCTCTTTGATATCGTCGATTACTTTAAACACAACGCCTAATTCATGCATGACGAATTACCCTTTCGAAATTAAGGATTCAATCTTGGATCGTCGTGTCTGTGTCCGCGTTTAATCTTCTGCTTCAATCCGTTCGGAAGAATAACTTTAAGTTTTTCCTCAGAAGGAATCATTGTAGAAGCATCCGGAAGTTCTCTATGTAAGTGAATAGCGTCAAACTTACACTGAACGGTACACAAACCACATCCGATACACTTGTGCGGATCAACCCAAGAAGCACCACAAGAGAGACATCTTGCTGTTTCTGTCTTAACCTGCTCTTCGGTAAATACTAACTTACCATCGCGGAATGACTTCTTGTCGATTGCATCGTTATGTCCCGGAACCTGACGAGAAGATGTATCGTAGTTCTCAGGGAACTTAATATCATCCTTGTTCAATTCCTTGTAGTAATTCTGGTTACGTCCGATGATCATTGTAGATCCCGGCTGTACGAATCTGTGGATAGATGTTGCTGCTTCCTTACCTGCTGCAATTGCATCAATTGCGAACTTCGGTCCGGTGTAAACATCACCACCAACGAAGATATCCGGCTCAGCTGTCTGATAGGTATATGCATCGGCAACAGCGCCGTTACCGCGTCCAAGTTCGACCTTAGATCCCTTTAAGAGGTCGCCCCAAACAATTGCCTGACCAACTGCAAGTACAACGTGCTTACAATCGATTGTCATAATATCGTTTTCATCATACTGAGGATTGAATCTTCCGTCAGCATCCTTAACCTGAGTACATCTCTTAAATGAGATACCCTTTACATGGCCGTTTTCATCAAGGAGGATTTCCTTCGGTCCCCAACCGCCATGGAATTTAACACCATCTTCTTCAGCTTCAGCGATCTCTTCATCAGCTGCAGGCATGATATCTCTTGTTTCAAGAGAAACCTGTGTAACCTGTGGAGCACCAACACGAACTGCATCACGTGAGCAGTCGATTGCTACGTTACCACCACCGACAACTACAACGTCACCCTTGATGTCATACTTCTCGGTTCCGTTAATCTCACGTAAGAAATCAACAGCTGTTGTAACTTCAGGAGCATCTTCACCCGGAACACCGACTTTACGTCCGCCTGAGCATCCGATTGCGATGTAGAATGCTTTGTAGCCCTGAGCACGTAACTCATCTAATGTAATATCCTTACCAACTTCTACGCCGGTCTTGATTTCAACACCCATCTCTTTGATGACGTCGATTTCAGCCTGAACAACGTTCTTTTCCAACTTGAAAGATGGAATACCGTAAACAAGCATACCACCTGCACGCTCGTTCTTCTCGAACAAGGTTGGCTTATATCCTTTTTCTGCCAAATAGAATGCACAAGAAAGACCTGCAGGACCACCACCGATGATTGCGATCTTCTCATCGAATTCGCCATCAACCTTCGGGCACATCTTCTTAGGAATAAATCTTGTATCAGCATTCAAATCGCGCATTGCGATAAACTTCTTAACCTCATCGATAGCGATGGCACGGTCAAGGTTACCACGTGTACAAGCGTCCTCACAACGACGGTTACAAATATGACCGCAGATTGCAGGAAGCGGATTGTTTTTCTTAATTAATTCCAATGCTTCGGTGTAACGTCCCTGAGCAGCTAATTTCAAATAACCCTGAACAGCGATATGTGCCGGGCAAGCTACCTTACATGGAGCAGTACCTGCATCGTAAGACTCTTTACGGTTGTCGTTACGATAGTTGTATGCCCACTTATCCGGACCCCATTTTGCCTGAGAAGGAAGTAATGCCTTAGGATATTCCTGAACACTTCCGTCAGCGTGGCAAAGCTTCTGTCCAAGCTTAACTGCACCTGCAGGACAAACCTCTACGCAGCGTCCACAAGCAACGCAGTCCTGTTTTTCAACACGAGCAACGTATGCAGAACGTGACATGTTTGGAGTATTGAATAACTGTGAAGTACGAAGTGCGTAGCACACGTTAACGTTACAGTTACAAATAGCAAAAATCTTATCTTTACCATCGATATTGGTAATCTGATGTACAAATCCCAATTCTTCTGCTCTTCTGAAGATATCAAGAGCTTCTTCCTTAGTGATGTACTCGCCACCTTTACCGGTTTCAACAACATAGTCAGCCATGTCACCGACTGCGATACACCATCCACGTTCATCATCACCACAACCTTCATCGTAGGTCTTACGTGAACGACGGCAAGAACATGGGCTCTTTGCGTACTTTCCTTCGTACTTCTCTAACCAGTGAGAAATGTGTTCAACGTCAACGGATTCATTTTCCATTTCGATTGCCTTCTCAACCGGGATAACATGCATACCGATTCCGGCACCACCCAAAGGAACCATATGAGTTACCTTTTCAAGCGGAAGCTTTGTCATTAAGTGGAAGAACATACCCATTTCCGGTTTTTCTTCAATAATGTTCGCATTCATGTTTGTGAACTCAGCAGAACCCGGTACATACATCGGTACTAAGTAACGGCGAGCGCCTTCCGGATTCTTTCCGTCCAAGTTTTCGTTGTTCCACTCAACAACACCAACATAAGACATATGATCCAATAATTCCTGAACCTTTTCTTTTGGAAGCTGAGGATTTCTTTCGCAAACCTGCTCAAAAGTAAGCGGCTGACGAATTCCACCAAATGTCAAAGCAAGCTCTGCTTCTTCATCGGTAAGAACTGATGCAAGTGCCCAGTACTCCGGATCATCTAAAGTGATTTTAGCTAATCCCAACTTCTGTTTTGGACGATCTGTGATCATTTTGCCGAGTTTTACAATCGGCTCACGAAGTTCTGTATCATTAACAGACGAAAAATAAGGTCTGGTCGGATACGTAACTTCGGTGTTTTCTCTGGTTGGTGTTGGCCAATCAGCCGGCTTTTTAAAGCCCATCTTTTCATAATCTGGCATAACTTTTCCCTCCATCATGCACTAAAAAAAATACATACTCTTTCAAATATCCCCTACACCCCCATATCGATTTTAACGCATAAAAAAGGATGGACATACTCATTTCAACAACGTGAAATTGTATTGCGCATGTTCATCTTTGTTAAAAAATTGACAAGTGTGTATTTAGGTATAATAATTTTACTTTGTGTATTATATATCTGTCAATACACAGTTGTCTATAAATGTGTAATATCCCCTCGTGGGGGATATGCTTTTGTATTATTTTTAATACAAAAGGAAACAGGGGACGATTCTACTTATTATTAATCCACTCTATAATCTTTTTTACGGTCAGCTTTTGCTGGTCTTTATGTGTCAGGGTGGCTTTGCCATCTCCTTCCTGCATTCCGTAGTCGCCAAACCATGCATGGTTGCCACCCTGGATGCAGTATACCTCGCTCTGTTCAAAATCAATCTTGGACAAATCCAAATTCAAGTCATTGCTTCCGTATATAATCAGTGTATTGGCAGGGTCGTATCCTCCGTAGTCATATGAGCCCAAAAGCATCAGTCCTTCCACTTCTTTTGGGAAATCCGCCGCGTACCTGGACGCTGCCACGCCTCCCAAGGAATGTCCAAGAATATACCAATGTTCCACTTCCGGCAAATCATATTTCATGTCAGTAATCACTTCATCCGCAACATTCATATTAAAGAAAGCAAGATTAAAGGGCATCTTTATAAGTACCACATCATAGCCTTCTTGGCGAAGTTTTTCTAACAGCGGAGCATATGCGATATAATCCACTTTTCCCCCGGGATAAAATAGAATTCCCGTATCGGTTTCGGCATCCGCTTTAAAGATTAAATTATTCTCATTTTGAGAAGAAGCAAGAATGGTTCCATTTCTCTTTCCCTCATTTATCACATTGCAGGCATTGTCTTTGGCCGGATAATACTCCGTCAAATAATGATACGCACTTATCCCAACAAGCACTGCCAAAAGCAAAGCAACAATTCTTCTATAACGAATATGCCGTTCCTGACGCGGAGTAAGTTCCTTTTTTTGCTTCATGCTATCCCTTTAAATCTCTGGACTGACGATCCATGTCTTCCACTACAATATCATAAATCTCGCCAAAGGTTCTGCAATAAGAAAGCACATCCCATGGCTCGTTGGTATGATAGTGAAGTTTAATGATAGCCTTTTCACCGTTTTCATCTTCTCCGGAATCACCGGCGATTACCATAGAATCTCCCTTGATATTGGAAAGAAGATATTCTCTGATTTCATCGGTCAAATCATCAGCTACATCATCGGCGTCATCGCCATCCTCTACGTACTGATCCAGTAAAAGTTGTGTATCATAACGAAATTCAATTGACTGTTCTGGCATTGGCATAATCGCCACCTCCTATTTCTTTATTTAAACAAATTACTGCGAAGCCAGTTTTCAAAGGCTTCCATTCCTTCACCGGTTTTTGCAGATACCGGAAAAATCTCCACATTAGAATTTAGCTTTTTCACATGTTCCATGCATAAATCCAAATCAAAGGTGAAATAGTCTTTGGTATCCATCTTGGTAATAACAAGTGCATCCACCATGGAAAACATAAGTGGATACTTAAGCGGCTTATCGTCTCCTTCCGGAACAGATAAAATCATAACGTTTTTATGTGCTCCCGTATCAAACTCAGCCGGACAAATCAGATTTCCCACGTTTTCCAAAAATGCAAGTTGCACATCATCCAAATCCATTCCAAAAAGGCCACTTCTGGTCATTCCCGCATCCATGTGGCACATACCATCAGTGTGTACCTGAACGGCTTTGGCACCAAGATTTTCGATTTTTATTGCATCCACGTCGGATTCGATATCTGCTTCGCATACTGCAATCTTAACATCCTTCATATCCGTAATGGTACGGGATAAAAGGGTGGTTTTTCCGGATCCCGGAGAACTCATAAGATTTACAAGGCAAAGGCCTTTTTCTTTTAACTCCTGACGAAGGTTTTCCGCATCACGGTCATTTGATTCGGTTACGCTTTTATGAAGTTCAATAACTCTTGCCATTTACGCATCCTCCTTCCAGGTTTTGATTTCATTTTTTAACCACAAAATCCACTGTTCAAATCCGTCCCCCTTTAAAGAGGAAACCGGATAAATCGGCATGGTTGGATTAAGTTTTCCAACGTACTCACGAAGTAAATCCATATCAAAATCGAATACCGGTGCAGTATCAATCTTATTAATCAGGAGGCAATCCGAGATGGTAAACATAAGCGGATATTTCAGTGGCTTATCGTGACCTTCCGGCACAGATAAAATCATAACCTTTTTTGCAGCACCAATATCAAACTCTGCCGGGCAAACCAGATTTCCAATGTTTTCCAAAAATACCACGTCCAAATCATCGATGCCAAGGGATTCCAATCCGCGCTCCGTCATATCTGCATCCATATGGCAACTTCCGCCGGTATGAAGCTGGATTACCTTTGCACCTGTTTTAGAAATGGTCTCTGCGTCTACCATAGAGTCCACATCGGCTTCCATAACGCCAACTCTGTATTCATCTTTTAACGCATCAATGGTACGTACCAAAGTAGTGGTTTTTCCCGCCCCGGGGGAAGCCATTAAATTTACAAGGAATACTTTTTTCTCTTTTAATTTATCACGAAGATCACCAGCTACTACGTCGTTATCGGCAATAACGCGTTCCTTTACTTCCTTTACCGCAATCGCACTCATCGAATTCTCCTTCTGTTCTCTAACATACTAAACTACGGGAGATTATATCAAAATTTCCGCAAAATACAAAGTGAAAAAAATGTGAAGAAACCGGTACACGAAAACACCACCCAGAACCAAGCGCCTGTCAGTTCTGAATGGTGTTATTTAAAATCCTTTGTTAATGAGGGGGAGAGATGGAAAGAGGGTTAACAAAGGTGTTATTCTCTTTTAATAAATGAAGGTTTTTTTCTTCGGCGGCGCATAGGTGATTGGCTGCAACGCATCTTCATGGACGTAAACTGCGCTAAACTGTTCCTCGAAGGTTTCTTCTTTTTTTATTTTCTTCGCTTTGGTTTTGGCGTCTACTTTTTTACGTTCGTCTTTTTCGCCCCGATACAAAGTAGTCATCATAACCGGTGCGACCATGCTTGTAAATCCATCCATGTTACACACCTCCTTACTGTCGCCTTCGTATTTCCTCGTTGTTTCAAAGGCTTGCGGTGTACCGGTTTACTTTTCTACTTTTTTTATCGGAGATATTTTCTGAAAATTAACGCTTTACTTTAAAGTTTTCAGATAAATTGTTTTTATCGATTCACTCCTCCCGCAGGGTACACCCAAACATCAAGATAAAACATTATTTCATATAGATTATAAAGATTCAGATTGGTATAATATTCATCGAAGCGGTTCATAACGCTTCTAATTCAAAATATTAGGAGGAAATATACTATGTACGACGCTTATACATATGCTTACGGATTTGACTGGACCTATCTTTTGCTGATTGTTGCAGCAATTTTTTCATTGATTGCCCAGGCAAAGGTAAAGTCTACCTACAATAAATATTCAAAAGTAAGAAGTATGACCGGAATGACCGGTCGCGAAGCAGCTGAGCGCATTTTGGCTCACAAAGGTATTCGAAATGTTGAGATTCGCCATGTCAGTGGAACTTTAACAGATCATTACAACCCTGCAAACAATACGGTGAATCTTTCCGATGCGGTTTATAATTCTGCTTCCGTGGCTGCGGTTTCCGTAGCAGCCCATGAGTGTGGACATGTGATGCAGCACCACGAGGATTACACTCCGATTTTAATTCGTTCCAAGCTGGTTCCTATTGCAAACTTTGGATCCTACGCCGCATGGCCGTTAATCCTTTTGGGACTTTTCTTCGGAGGCAGTACTTCCACTCTCCTCATCGAGATTGGTATTTTACTTTTCTCTGCTTCCGTATTGTTCCAGTTGGTAACACTCCCGGTTGAGTTTGATGCTTCTGCCAGAGCAGACCGCACCTTGCAGGAACTTGGCATCTTAAGCCACGAAGAATCCAAGATGACCAAGAAGGTTTTGGGCGCCGCTGCTTTAACCTACGTAGCAGCCGCAGCAACTGCTATTATTCAGTTATTAAGATTGCTGCTGATTCTCAACCGACGTCGTGACTGATGCATATTAAATGAACGTAATCGGCTGATTCTATTCGATTAAGTTGTACCGTACGAGATAATACATAGAAACGAGGAAACTTATATGACACCAAAGGTCGTTGTATTAATGTCCACCTACAATGGCGAAACCTATCTTCGTCATCAGATAGATACCATATTAAATCAGACCTATGATAATTTGGAATTGTTTGTAAGAGATGACGGTTCCAAGGATTCCACTTTGGATATTTTGGAAGAATATGCTTCCAAGTGTCCCAATGTAAGTTACGTCAAAGGGGAAAACTTAGGATCCAACCAAAGCTTTTTGGAAATGGTAAAAATCGCACCGGATGCCGACTATTATTCCTTGGCAGATCAGGATGATGACTGGATGCCAGATAAAGTTGCACATGCGGTTGAAAAGATTGAAAGCGGTGATTATCTCATTTACTGCAGCAACAAGCAGCAGGTGGATAACGACCTTGTTCCGCTTCCCAATCAGGAGTATAAAGAACTTCGCCCGGCCTTTGAAAACGCAGTGATCGAAAATGTTTGCACCGGATGCACCATGCTTATCAAAAAAGAACTGTTTGATTTGATGAAAGACAAGCTTCCGAAGAAGCCGATTTATCATGATTGGTGGATGTATCTGGTTGCCACCTACTACGGAAAGGTGTTCTTCGATAAAGAACCCCACATCAATTATCGCCAACACGGAAACAATCAGGTCGGCGCAACCGTAGGACTAATAGAACGATTAAAGGTTGAGATAGCCTTCTTTAAAAAGCAAAGAGGTCAGCTTCGCGATCAGCTTTCAGAATTTCAGTCTTACTATCGAGGAGATGCAGAAAAAGACGCTTTAGTAGATAGCCTACTTTCCGACACAAAGAAGTTCGGAGGCAGCCTAAAGTTTGTCTTCGGGAACAAAGTCTTCCGCCAGTCCGCCTTTGAAGGACTCGCAGTACGAGTACTGTTCTTATTACATCAGATGATTTAAGGCTATAATAATTTCTAATAATGTAAATAAAAAAATCTCAAGTGTTTTTCACGTAGTTGCGCTTCTTTGGCGCTCGGTGAAAAAGCATTTGAGATTTTTTATTATAGTTTTATCTTTATCATTTTATACTTCATTGGATTTCTGGCTGTCTTTATAGAAATGCAAAAGTAGCTTGGCGATAGGCTTCGGCCAAAACTTGCAAAACATTTCATAGTCTTCCACCGCGCGCTTATTCATACTAAAAGCCAAGGTGGTGGTGGACTCCGCATGGATCCGATGATAGGACAGAATCTGCTTATCGTAAAGGAATTCGCCCTCCATTTTTGAAAGCATCTCCAAAGTTTCCCAATCTTCACATGCCAGAAAATGATTGTTAAATACCACTTTCGGACAATTGGACTTCGCAAATGTGATAGAAGGACAAAGAATCGGATCTCCCATGGAAAGAATTCTTCTTCTCCACCAAACGCTTTTGGCACGTTTGAAATTCTTCAACGGACGAAGCAGCATTCGCTTAATTCGAAGAATTTTATTATCCTCCACCACTTCCCCATTTCGAATCTCTGCATAGTTTGTAAAGTATATCAGTGGGTGCTCTGCAGCCTCCATAGCTTTTATCATACACTCTGCATACGTCGGTGCATACTTATCATCCTGATGAGCTATGGTCACATACTCCGTTGTAGTCTGTGCATATCCGTAATTCCAATCCTGTGTGATTCCACCTTCACCTTCATTTACATATACGGGAATGTTATGCTTTTTTCCCATATCAAAAATGAAATCATTTGGAGTAGAAGTCTCCATGATAATAGTGCTTTTATAAGTTTGTTTTTCCAAGGACTCAATCAGTTCCTCTAAATAATCGCATTCTTTATATGCACAAATCACAAAGGTATGAAGATTTGAAATATCTCGCATCTTAGTTTTCTCTTTCTTTTAAATCTTTAAATCGATCTGTGAAATGATTCAATTCCATTTCAAAATCCTGCCGATTCTTCAAAGTCAAAGTCTGAAGCATAATACCGGTAAACCAGGAAATAATCGCAGCAATAAAGGTAAATCCGGCTACAATTAAAGTTGGAAACTTTCCTACCAATCCGGTCTGCAAGTAAGACGCAAACACCGGAACAAAGAAAACTGTTGATATAATTATCAGTACTAAAGCAACCAATCCGAAAAAACCTGCCGGCTTATAAGTACGGTATAATCTTGCAATGGTCATAAGAACCTTCATCCCATCCGAATAAGTGGAAAGTTTTGATTCAGAACCCTCCGGACGGTCGCGGTAATCTATTACCACATTTGCCACATGCATGTTTTTGTCTGCTGCATGAATGCTCATCTCGGTTTCAATTTCAAATCCTTTGGAAAGTACCGGGAAGGTCTTTACAAACTGATAACTAAAGGCTCTGTATCCTGTCATGATATCCTTAATCTCAGTTTTGAATAACTGGTTAATAGACCAACGAACCAAAGAGTTTCCGAAGTTGTGGAATGGACGCTTATTTTCCTCAAAATAAGTAGAAGAAAGGCGATCTCCAACAACCATATCCGCATTTTTTTCAAACACTTCATTTGCCAAAGCACGGGCAGCCTCTGCCGGATAGGTATCATCTCCGTCAATCATGATATAGCACTCTGCATCGATTTCGCGGAACATGGTACGGATAACATTTCCCTTACCCTGCTGATGCTCGTAACGCACGATTGCGCCGGCATTTCTGGCGATTTCATCCGTTCCGTCAGAAGAATTGTTATCATATACATAAATGGTAGCTTCCGGAAGCTCACGCTTAAAATCCGTTACTACCTTTTCAATTGTTTTGCTCTCGTTATAACACGGAATTAAAACAGCGATTTTATCCATTATTCTTACTCCTTTTACACTGTCGTATTGTAACATAAATCGTAATCATAGCAAAGGGAATATAAACTGCGTAGGCAAGAATCTGTGCATAGCTTCCTCCATTGGCTCCGTACATTCCGATTAACGGTTTGATTGAAACCATAAGAATCAAAAAATCTGCCACCATTCCGATTGTCATAATCCAAATCTTTCGAACGGCCACCAATATTCCCTGCATCACAAGCACTATAGCGTTCATAATAGTAACCAGAACTACCGGCATAAAAAACTCGTAGTGATCCAAAATATTATCCGGATATAAAAGTGCAAGTCCCCAACGTCCGAGAAGTGCTGCGCCGATTAACACCACCACTGCCATGCCTACAAAGGCACCGTATATCTTTAACAGTTTTTTATTAAACTTATCATAGTCTTTTTCTGCTAGATTTACGGAAAGCCCCGGCAAAAACGGAGCAAACATAGCTGCTGCAATCATCTGAACTGCTATGGTGGGAGATGCAATGGAAGCGTAGATACCAAGAATATCATTGCCACAAAGAGTTTGAATCATTTCCTTGGTGTAGTTATTTTGGTTACTCATAAAGAATGCAAAAATCACCAAGGGTAAACAATCCCGATACAGTTTTAACAAATCCTTATCAAACAGTTTTAACTTAATTTCCGTCAGAGAAAATGTTTTTCTGCAATCAAAAAGCAAGGACACTGCAATCTGATAGATTGCAGTCAAAAGCAAAACAACGGCTAATTTCTTCAGGACAATAAGTCCCACAGAAAAAACGCCCACCATTCCGATGCCTCGCAAAATAAATGACTTTCCAATATAGTCATATCGTTCTTTTTTCTGATTGATACCGTGACAAACGTCGGAAACCGCCTCTGCTATACGAATGGGCATATATGCGATAATGCATAGTGCCTGATAGAGTTCGCTTCCGGTAAGAGCGGCAATGACAAGCATAACAAACGCCAGTGTACAGGTAATCACTCGGCTGGATACATACTGAGAATCGGAAAAACGTCCTGTCGCATCCGTCACCTGATAGTTTCTCATGTTAAACCAGGCAATCTGCTCATAAGTATTTGTCATGGAAATGGCCAGTGCCAAATAGCCCGCCTCATTATAGTCCGTCAAATGCACCACCAAAATTGTGATAATCCAAGTACAAATTCCGTAAAACAGATTTCCTGCTGTGTTCCATAAAATGTTCTTTTTCATAGAAGTTATATTACCATACTTATAAATGGTGGGACAAGGGGTCTGACCCCTTGTCCCCAAAAGAAAAGAGCCAAAGGTCCGCTCACCTTTGGCTCCGTTTCTACGGTATCATCTTTTTCGTTCACTTCTTTTTGAAAATAATAGTTACTATAAAAATTATTTTCCACCGACACCCTTTAAAAGTGTATGAACACCTTCAACAAGGGTTCCAAGACCATCAGACAATGTCTGTGATCCATCATAAAGCTGGCCTGAACCGTCAGATAACTGTGATGAACCTGAAAGAAGTGCATCATTGTTAGCTACTAACTGGCTTGTACCATCTTTTAACTGGGATAAACCATCCATGATGGTTGAGTTGTTGGCAGTCAACTGACCTGTACCGTCTTTCAACTGTCCAAGTCCATCCATGATCTTGCCGTTGTTCTGTACTAACTGCATAGAACCGCCATGTAACTGTCCAATACCATCCATGATTGCTGCGTTGTTTCCTGCTAGCTGTCCTGTACCGCTCTTAAGAGTTGCAATACCGCTCATCAAATCAGAGTTTGCTGCAACAAGTAATCCGGCACCCTGATTTACGTCGTAGATAGCCTTGTACATAACTGATAATCCAGCAATTAACTGCGGATACATGCCCATGGAAGTATCTGCTGTCTTTCTAAGCGCACGTCTGGCTGTGTAATCAGAACCAATGCCGGCAGCTCCTGCATACATTCCACTCTTTACCAACTCATTTAACTGTGCCAACTGAGCTGCAGTTCCAGGAGCTGCAGCCTCTGCTGATGCCGTAAATGTAGCTGCATCCATAGTAAATGTAGACTGTGCCGCACCTAAAACTGTAGTTGTAGAAGCAGCAAGAGTTGCTGTTGGATTAGTAGCTATTGTTGCTGTTGCAGCTTGCTGAGCTGCACCTGTAGCAACTTGTGCACCTAACTGGGCATAACTTGTAGCATAAAGATCTAACAACTGCTGAACTGTCATGTTCTGATATTTAGCAGGAACAGCATCATTTCCAGCTAACGGAGTAGATGACAAATAAGATCCGTTTGTTAAAGCTGCTGTAACCGCTGCCTTAGCAGCCTCGTCAGTAGCAACAGAATCATCTGCCATGATTGCGTTATAGGTAGCTTCATCTCCGCCAAATACAGTTGAGATAACCATAGCTCTTGCGTATGCAGTAGCTGTAGTATAATCCTTCTTCTGTCCTTCAGCAACAATTTTATTAGCAATTTCTGATAACTTTGCCGGATCTGTTGTTCCGATTAATGCAGAATAAGTCTGAACTGCAAAAGGTAATGCTGTATCTGTACCGGATTTAATAGTTGCTACACCACCGGTATACTGAGACAAACCGCTCTGTAATGTTGCAACACCGGAGTCAACCAAAGCAACACCATTGGTATAAGTATTTAAACCATCCTGAAGTGTTCCAAGACCGCCGTCTAACTGCTTAACACCACCGGTATAAGTCTTTAAACCATCCTGAAGTGTTCCAAGACCGTCATCAACCTGAGCAACACCATCGGTGTAAGTTCCTAAACCATCCTGAAGTGTTCCAAGTCCACCATCGACCTGAGATACACCATCGGTATACTGCTTTAAACCATCGTCTAAAGAGCCGGTTCCATCATTTACTTGTGAAAGTCCGTCTTTAATCTGGTTAGAACCATCTGCTAACTGCTGAGCTCCATCATAAAGCTGTTCTACACCACTGCGAAGCTTTCCAACATAAACGAATACGCCGGTTAAAATCACAGCAGCGACCAATACAGTACTTAAAATGGACTGCCATAATTTAATTTGTTTGTTCATTTGTAATCCTCCCATGAATCATAAGTCTTCTTTTGATAAAAAGATTCATATTAATGCTCGAAGTGAAATGATGAAAAAGGATTACTTTACAGTAATATCGACACCTCCTTATTATCTGTACTCTTTCTCCAGAGTATATACGGAAAATGTAGGGACCGCTCTTCCCCACACTCTCCATCCTTACTTATATAATAATTTTCCTAACTTGTAAAACGTTTTTTCGCATTTTTTGGTATTTTTAACAAATTTTGGAAACTATTTACAAAAATGCAGTTTCCAACTTGTCGAAAATCACAATAACATTTTCGTAAACACTTATAAAAGAAATGTCCATTAACTTGTAGCTTCTTTTTGGTAGAAGGCTTCGAGTCTTGGACGAGCCTTTTCATATACCTCTTTTAAAGACGGATCGAACTGACTTCCCATACCCTCTAAGATAATGGCATTTGCTTTTTCAAAATCAAAAGCCTCCTTATAGACACGCTTACTTACCAGTGCATCATACACATCCGCCACTGCCATAATTCGTGCCTCCAAAGGTATCCTCTCTCCTGCGAGTCCTTCCGGGTACCCTTTTCCGTCCCAGCGCTCATGATGATAGTGGGCCACATTTTCCGCTACACTCTTAAAAGACTCATCATCCGTGTGGAGTAAAATCTTGTGAATAACCTTTGCTCCCTCTGCCGGATGCTGCTTCATTTTTTCATATTCTTCATCCGTAAACTTTCCGGGTTTTCGAAGTATGGCATCATCTACGGCAATTTTACCCAAGTCATGCATCGGTGCCGCCTTAATCACATCCCTACAGAACTCCTCTGATAAATCCAACGTTCCTTCTTCTTTTATGGCATCAATCAAAATACGAACCCCTTCACTGGTTCTTGTGATATGACCGCCGGTAGAGTTATCTCGGCTTTCTACCATCATCGCCAAAGACAGAATCAGATTGTCGTGCATCTGTACGATATGTTCTGTCTTTTGTTCCACTTCGGACTGCAATTTTTCGTTATAGGAATCCAAGAGCTGAATGTACTTTTTATTTGCCGTATCATCGGTATAAGTGATGATATAGCCGTATTTTCTGCTGCCGTTGTAAAGATAGTTTACATTGACATTAAAGATACGCTCTTCGGTTCCGTCCAATCTATTTATGGTATGGACAAAAGTATTATTCGCATTATTTTTTTGGAAACTATCCAAATAGTGCACGATTCTCTTTTCTGAGGGCGTATCCCCCAGGCGATCATCCACTGCCAGTTTTCCCAGTTGTGGAACCAGTTCTCGCGCAGTTTCATTGCTACCCAAAAACCGATATTTAAAGTCAAATGACGCATATCCGATTTCTCTGCCACGCACCATAGAATCAATCACCGTCTCATTGACATTGTAAAGGCTCAATCGATTTACGATAATCAAATACACCACCAGAGCCAATACATACGCAATCGGATAAACATCCACCGATGAATGAAACATTCGTCCTGCCAAAAATGTCAGCACACTTAAAGACTCCGGAAGTACAAACAAAAGCAAAATACTTCGGGGAATCTGACGTTTCTTTTTCCAAGAACGATAAATCACTACAAGTCCCGCAAAGAAGAAAGCAATCAAAGAAATGTAATACACCAGATGCATGGGGCCATAGGTTTTTTTTAGAAGCGGCAAATCGCCTGCACACAAAAAAGATACCTCTTTGTAATAATAGGGGGCATATCCTATGGTTAAAACAGAGCCGTAAATTATCGTACAGCCGATATATAATATCAGCCGTAGCCATTTAGAAACCGCAACCTTGCAAATATCCAAAATACTAAGGAAAATAAAGAGAGATAAATAGCAACCGCCGATGTAAATCATTTTTTGACAAATAAGAGCCTCTTTTAAATTCGTCGAAAGACTAAACAAGAAATAGCCCAAGCATGCAATCGGCACAAAAATAAACACCAGCGTAATATTTAGATCAAAATGACTGTGCCAAATTGTAATATAAATAGCGGTAAGCAGAAGTGCCGCAAAAAACAGTCCCCCATAGAATAATTGAATCATATTTTCTTCCTCTCAGCAAAGCTTTGTCATTTATTAAAACCGAACCTTCCGTATATCCGAAAGGCGTAATATATTTTTTACGCTTTCACAAGTTTCAAACAAATTTCTGTATGGTGAAAAGCGACAAAATGAATGCCATCGGATTCGCACGTTAATGGGAACACATCCACGAAATCTTGTAACGATAGCTACGATTTTGAACCCACATTTATTTATTAATACTCATAATATTATTATTTCGTTTTTCAATCGCTTCTTTATTATTCTTCATATAACGCTTCATAACTTCCACATTTAATTTTCCCAGCTCAGGATCTGAAAGCCATATTATTTCATTGTTCTCGTCAACAAATGATCCCAACAAATAAAAATCTACACAAAATTGATGAAATGATATTCCATTAAACCATTTCATATTTTCTTCACGCATTATAGAATT